>SLRC01000100.1 GCA_007131175.1 Syntrophomonadaceae bacterium | reverse complement strand
TTCCACATTCTACGTGTCTGAGCGCAGCGAGTTTAGAATGTGGCCGGGCCGGTAAAGGCTACCACTGTAATCTTTATTGAGGCTGCGGCCTGAGAACAGGTATCCTGCAACCCGGGTCACTGTATGCCTGAGCAGTTACATCACCCTTTGGGTGAAGGTTTGTGAATAAACTAATTTAGGTGCAGGTAAAGGAAAACCAGGAAAAAGGTAGAAGTATTCCCCATTATTTTAAACTCAATCCGGGGAGTGCTGCCATGACCCGCCTCCTGGTTTTTCTGACGCTGGCCTATATTTTCGGGATTGCCCTGGGAGCTTATCTTCCTCTTCAAACATGGATTTATGTAGCCGTAGGGGCATTTCTTTGGGCACTTTGGAACCTGATGGCACAGCGGAATACTCTGTGGTCCCTCATCCCCTTTTTACTCCTTTTTCTTGCTGCCGGCTCCCTTGCTTATACTTTTGCAGTTGATCAAGCAGGCGGCAATATACAACCCTATCACGAGCAGCGCTGCACCCTTAATGGTATGGTGGCTGATGAACCCCTCTGGCATGATGACCGGGTTGTCTTCCCCCTTAAGCTTAATAGTATCCAGGTACGGGAAGAAAGAAAGGCTGCTACCGGCACAGTAAGGGTAACCCTCTACCGGGATGGGGAAGCAGACGCGGCCCTTGCTTACGGACAGGTGGTCAGTGTGCGTGGGCTGCTTGTTGTGCCGGAGGGGAAACGGAACCCGGGGGGCTTTGATTACCGTGCCTTTCTTGAGACAAGGGGCATGGCTGCTGCTTTTTACGGGGAGGCTAATTCCCTGGTTGTAGGGGAATTCTCGGAAGGCCTTTCTCCGGTGCGTCTCCTTGCCCTGGAGTTGAAAGATAAGATGAAGGCCGTCCTGCAAACCCATCTGCCTCCTGATGCGGGGGGGTTGTTGGTGGCTATCCTCTTTGGGGAGCGTCAGGCCCTTGATCCCGGGGTGGAAGAGGGAGTACGCCGTTCGGGTGTGGCTCATATGATGGCGGTCTCAGGTCTTCATATAGGGCTCTTAGCGGCGTTGCTGTTTGTTCTGTTTAAACGGGTGGGACTGGTGGGATGGCCTGCTTGGCTCCTCCTCGTCTCCATCCTTTTTGCTTATACATACCTGACTGGCTTGAAACCGTCCACGTTACGTGCTTTTATCATGATTGCCATGGGAGTGGGCGCCCTCTGCCTGGGGCGGAGTAAAGATCTGCCCACGGCAGTGGCAGTGGCAGCTCTTTTTACCCTTGTATATAATCCCCTGCTTCTTTTCCATGTGGGGATGCAGCTTTCTTACGGGGCAACTCTGTCTATTCTCTTGTTTGCCGGCCCGCTTCAGCAGGCGATTGCTCTTGCCCTGACCCGGCTGCCTGTCTCTGTTTTCCCCTCAACCTGGCAGGATAATCTGGGAGGCCTGATAGCTGTTAGCATTGCTGCCCAAATTGGTATCCTGCCTCTTATCGGCCATTACTTTAAGGAAGTCTCCCTCTTGGCCCTGCCGGCAAATGTCCTGATCCTGCCTGTTATGGCATTATTGCTCGGTATCGGACTTGTTTGCGCAGTTGTAGGTCTTTTAATGCCGGCGATTGCTGCTTTTCTCACTCTTACGGCTTATCCCCTTTTAGCCTATATATTGTTTGTCACCGGCGTGTTAGGTTCCCTGCCTTTTGCTGTAAGGGAGGTTTTTCCGCCCCGTCCCCTGGAAATCTTTATCTATTATAGTATTATCCTGTTTGTAGTATGGAAGGGCGGCAAGATACGCCAATTCCTCTCTTCGTTAACTCCTTACTTAAATTTAAGGGTTCGGGCCTTTTATTTGCTTGCGTTGCTGCTGATTATTGCCATGCCTTTTAGCTGGTGGGGTTTGCCCCGCTTGCAGGAAAGGCCATTGGAAGTGGTGTTTTTGGATGTAGGCCAGGGGGATGCTGTATTTATGCATACCCCTGGGGGGATGAATATTCTGCTGGATGGAGGCGGACGTCCAGCGTACATGGAGGATATTGAGCGGGTTGGCCGGATGGTTGTGATTCCCTTTTTGGAAGAACGACGGGTAAGAAAACTTGATATGGTGATCGTTTCCCATCCTCATGAAGATCATTATGGGGGTTTACTGGCCGTTCTGGACAAAATCCCGGTTGAGTTATTGGTTACTAATGCTGAGTTAGTTGATACGGAGTCTTATAACAGACTGCTGACCCTGGCCGAGGCGCAGGGGATCCCCAGGTTAATTCTGGAAAGAGGCGATGTTCTGCCACTTGAACCATCACTGAAAATTAACGTGCTGTGCCCTCCGGCCCGTCTTTTTCAGGGGACAGGCAGCGATGTTAACAATAATTCCCTTGTAATGCAGCTTCTCTATCGGGATGTGAGCTTCCTTTTTACCGGTGATATTGAAGATGCTGCTGTGCAGTGGATGCTGGCGGAAAATCTGTTGGAGGGAAGTCAAATTCTCAAGGTTCCACACCATGGTGGTTATATGGATCGCTTTTCCTTTTTCCTGGAGGCGGTGAATCCACAGATTGCAGTGATTCAAGTCGGTCGTAATTCATTTGGACATCCCCATGACATGATATTTTCCCTTTTGCAGGAGCAATGTCCTGAAGTTTACCGCACAGACTGGTATGGTGCTGTAATGATGTACAGTGATGGATACAGCTTAGAGGTTAAAACAATGCTGCAGAAGGCCCAAGCGTGGACCAAAAAAGCGGAGCTCAGAAGGGAGCTGGTACGCCGTATAATTCCTAATTTGAACGTCTTGCTCAATATGCCTATGCTGCGCCATGATCATTTAACCGCGGGCGGCTGTGGGCAGCCGCCCCTGCATGTTATGGACTGGTGATCTTAACTTTCCTGCCTCTTGTAACTGTTCTATTCCGATTTTCCGTAAAGCAGGACAGGACAGCGGGAACTGCGTACTATCTGGTCAGCTACGCTGCCGATAAACAGGCTGGCCATTTTTCCCTT
>SLRC01000027.1 GCA_007131175.1 Syntrophomonadaceae bacterium | reverse complement strand
CAATATCCTCAGCGGCATTTTCACCGCAATAGGCTTTGAGAGCTTCGCCGGCGACAGCGCGCAGTTTCCAGAATTTTTCACGGGTAGCGGGAGTATTGGCCACATAGACGTCAAGTGCCCCACCATCCAGGCATTGGTCTGCCAGGATGTTGTAGTTTCGCTCCACTTCCTCCGTTCCTCCGTCTACCTCAATTAACAGGTAGCTCCCTGCCTTATCCATGTCAGGTGCTTTTTCATTAAGAAAACGGCAGCACAGTTCCATGGTGCGACGATCAATCAGTTCAATGGCAGAAGGGACTATCCCCGTTTCGATCATCATGCGGGGAGCGGCCTTAACAGCACTCTCCACATCGGTAAATGGTGCCAGCAGAACGGCGGAAGACGGTGGCAGGGGGAGGACCCGCAAAATTATACACGTGAAAATTCCCAGCGTCCCTTCTGAGCCTACCAGGAGGTGCAGCAAGTCATAGCCGGTTACATCTTTCAGGCGCTTTCCGCCGAGCTCTATGGTCTTACCGCCGGGAAGAACCATTTTAAGACCGTGGACGTAGCGGCTGGTAACGCCATACTTTATTGCCCGTGCCCCTCCCGCATTTTCAGCCACATTCCCTCCAATAAAACAATTTTCCAGGCTTAAAGGATAACCGGCGTAAAAGAGCCCTTCCCGGGCCAGGTGATTGTTTAATTCGTTGGTGATCACCCCCGGTTCCACCACGGTCATGAGGTTTTCCCTGTCGATTTCAAGGATACTGTTCATACGCTCCAGTGATAGGAGTATCCCCCCAAAAAGGGGGACCGCTCCCCCGGAAAGACCGCTGCCGGCGCCACGAGGTGTCACCGGGACCCTTTCCGCTGCGGCCAATTGCATAATTTGGGAGATCTCAGCGGTTGTTCGGGGTTTTACCACCACTTCCGGCATGGTTGTATAGCCGGCTTCAAAAATTTCATCGTGACTGTACGGAAGCATCATTTCCTGATCATCATGGATGACATACTTGGGGCCAACAATTCCGCTCAAACGTGCCACCAGTGCTGATGTTACTTTTTGATAGGTCAATTCTAATCTCCCTCCTCCAGGCATAAATTATTTGTAAATACTCAGAAGTCAGAAGTCAGCTCACAGTAGTCAGAATAAAGGATTAAAAACCAGGATTAATGTCTGAATTGTTACGTCTTATTTTATTATACATAGGCCGGTGTTATAATGGAAATGAATATTTTAAATTTTAGTGAAAAATGGGGAAGGGGTTTCTTTTGAGCGTGGGGATGGCTAAAAGGTTTAACATTATTTATACAGCCATACTGCTTGTAATGCTTCTATTGCTGTCAGGCTGTGCCGGGCAAGTTACTGATGATGTTGTGGCACGGGTTAACGGCCAGCCTGTTACACGCCAGGATGTGGACGATTTTATACGCATGGTCTATCTTTATATGCCGGACCTGGAGGAAATTTACAGTGGGGGTGCAAATGCTGCCCTCCTGGAGGAAGAGATAATTTGGCTGTTAATTGAACACAAAGTTCTGAAGCAAGAGTTGGATCGCCTTTCCCTTAAACCTGATGAAGGGGCACTGGAGGATTATTTTCAACAGTTTCGGGAAGAACTGATCCGCTATATTTACGAAACGGAGGGAAATTACCTGGAGCGCCTGCAGGAACTGGAGTTAAACGAAACGCAACTCAAACTGATCCCCGGAAGCACGATAATGCGCGAATTGCTTTTCCAGCATGTAACTGCCGGTATAACAGAAGAAGATGCAAAAATTTATGCGCAGGAGAATCCATTTTTACTGGAGCAACCGGCCAGCGTCTATGTCTACCGAATTTTGCTGGAAAGCAGGCAGGAAGCTTTGGAAATGCGCCGCTTGCTGGAACAGGGAGCCAATTTTATGGAGATGGGCAAAAAACATTCCCTGGATGGGTTTGTGGAGTTGGGTTATATAAGGGAAACAGATATTTTTGATCCTTTTTTTATCGAGGCAGCTTTTCAGCTTGAGCCAGGGGAATTAAGCGAGCCAGTGGAAACTCCCCAGGGATATTACATTATTCTTGTCACGGAAAAAGAAGAGGCACTCATGCTTGATTTTGAACAGGCCAGGGAAGGTATTATGGCGGCGATGCAAGAGGAGTACTATGAAGAGTACTTTTACCGTTTATTACAAGAAAGTAAGATTGAGACTTTTTAGAAGGATGTTTTTTAAGGATAAAGGAGTTAAATGAATAAAAGCTTCCCTTCAGATTAATAATAAGGTAAAGCCTTACGAATACTTTTAAAGGAAAGTAGGGAGGGATAAAGGGTTTGAAAGCAACAGGAATCGTACGCAGAATTGATGATCTAGGTAGGGTGGTTATTCCAAAAGAAATCCGGCGAACCCTGAGAATTCGCGAAGGAGACCCTCTGGAAATTTTTGTGGATCGTGAGGGCGAGGTTATTCTCAAGAAGTACTCTCCAATTGGAGAGTTGGGTGATTTTGCCCAGGAATATGCTGATTCACTGCATGAAGTAATGAATCACATTGCCTGTATTGCGGACAGAGATACGATTATTGCAGTTTCCGGGGCACCTAAAAAAGAATTTCTAAACCGCCCGCTTAGTTTGGCTGTTGAAAAGGTGATGGAAACGCGAAAAAGCATTCTCATCAATGATACTACCATGCATGAGTTTTACCAGGGTGCCGAAGAAGAAACAGTTTCCAAATTTACAGCTGAGGCTATTGCTCCCATCATTACAGAGGGAGACCCCATTGGAGCCGTAATTGTGGGAACGCGAAATCAGGAGCTTAAGATGGGGGACCTGGAAATCAAACTGGTGGAAACGGCAGCTGGATTTCTGGCGAAGCAGATGGAACAGTAAGACCTTTTCCTTTTGCTGTAGTCTCAAATTTAAAATGCAGGAAAAAAAGTAGTAACAACATGTTTTGTTACTACTTTTTTGTCGTGTTATAATAAGGCATAATTGTAAAAGTATACTTGGGGAAGCGGGGGGGCAGATTGTCAAGTAGTCATTCCTT
>SLRC01000213.1 GCA_007131175.1 Syntrophomonadaceae bacterium | reverse complement strand
CTTCGAATCCAAGTTCCATAAAATCAAGCATTGAAATTATTTATAAAATATTGATATTTTATGCTGGTATTTCAGAGCTTTGACCTCGCGTACACAACAAACATAGGCGTAAAAAAATCCCCGTAGAAAAACTCACAGGGATTATATACGCTTTATTAGCGTATGTGTTTTTTTATGAAACGAATATTACCAATCAGCCGATTCGATATCTTCAATCAGCTTACGCCTTTGCTGACTTTGCGTAATATCCGAACGCATTATCCAAAGATCGCGCTGGGCATCCACTGTATTAAATGTATTGACAAAAATAATTTTTGCTCCATTGGATGTATACCGCGGATACAGGTCATTTGTTCCGGGTTTTTTATGTGTTGACAATTCTCTTGTAGTGCCGGTTTCAATATTAAATTCAAAGACCCGTGCATCCAATTGCCTGCCCACTGCCGACTGAAAATCTGACACATCATAGGTATAGAGAAACCTTTTCCCGTCAATACTAAAAACCGGGTTTTCTACTGCCCCCTCTTTATTTCCCACAATAACTTCTTTATCCGAACCATTGGTGTTCATAAGTATGATTTCAGCATCATAGCGATTAGAACCAATGGTTAAAGCAACGATTTTATTATTGGAGGGGCTCCAGTCTACTTCCCTGAAGTGCCTATCGGGATCTATTGCTGTAAGATTGCTGAGTCCTGTTCCATCCCAGTTTATTGTATATAGTTTATTATAGGCAGAAAATACAAGTCTTTCGCCATCGGGCAACCACGAAAATCCTACACCCTTGTTGTAATACCCCCCGGTGGCAATATCCGTTATTCTCCGTACATCAGTGCCATCCGGCTTCATGGTGTACAACTGCGGATTAATGTTTTGGGTAGATAAAAACGCAATCCGGGTATTCTGTGCATTGGCAATGGGTCTCCAGCTATGATAGTTGTTGTTTGTAAGTTGAGTATGCATATCAGCAAGTGTATCTGTGACAAAGATCTGAGATGCTCCATCCACACGTTTGGCATACAATAAAAAATTCTTAGGAAAATCCCGGGTTGTAAAAGTGCGTATATCGGTATAGATCTTTCCTCTGCTGTTTTCTGCCGATAATTGCCATAAGTAAGTTGTTTTGAATTTGAGTCCGGTTACCACGGCAAAGGTATCGGTAATATTTTCCATATTTATGGATTCAGGCTGGCCTGATTCATACACCTTAAGACTGTAAGTAACCGAGTCTTTCCTGTTTTTTACCTGCCAGCTGAATACGGTATTAATCTGTATGTGGGTTTGCTCATTTGCCGGATAGTAATTGTTTGTAAACTCAGGCAGGTCAACATCTGTAATTCTTTTGGTAAGATTAATGATAAGCTGTGTAGCCACGTTTATGTTCACTTTTACAGCTGTGCTGGATGTAAAATAATCATTTTGTTTGGCAATAACTTTATAATCACCCACTTTCACATCTTCCAGCTCAAAGTGTCCCATGCTGTCGGTAAGCACAATATGTGTGGGCGGATTTGTTGATATCTCAGCATTTACAATAGGGGATAAGTCCTCGTCAAGAATCCTGCCTTTAATGGTTCCTGTAGTATGGAGCGTCAGTTTTTCTTCCGTGCAGGAGGCCAGGGAAAAAAGAGAAATTAATAAAACAAAAGACCTGTTTTTTAGTAGTTGATTCACAGCTAATGATTTTGGTGACTAATTAGAGTAAGGTAAATAGCTTCATAATCATGTGTCTGTTCAGAAAGTGCCAGTTGATGCGTAGTCGCCAAAAACGGAGGTTACTTTTCGTAAATGCCTTTGCTGAGCATAGCGAAGTAACTGTTTTGGTGGAGAGCATAACGAAGCAAATGGTATTTTATGGACAGACACTAATTATATATTTTAATGTTCCTGGTGTTGTATTTCAGATGATTTCACCACAATGGAATCACCGCAAAAGAATACATCACCCGAGTATATTTTCAAAACAATAGTATAAGCATCATCATCAGCAATGTTTACAGAAACCTTTGAAAGTTCCACTTTGTCATAAGGCATCGCATTAAAACGTCCCTTCTGTCTTGAGACCGACCTTCCTGATTGTCCTTCCTTCACGGCGTGCAGGGTGTAGCTGCCTTCGACCATCTCATCCAGAAAGTTCTCGAAGACCCCCGTAAAAACATTCAAACCACCATTAACGCTTTTTTCAATATGTGCTTTACAGGGCTTATCTCCTAAAAGCATCGTAGGCGACGATGTCAGTCCACCGGCAATAGCGAGAAACTTAATCATAAAAGCAATTGACATATATGTAAATTTTGGCATATCCGAACAAATATCATTTTTAAAATAAAGCCCGGGCATTTTGCCGTTGCATAAAGCATTGCACAGGCCCGGGCTTTTTATGAGCAGAAAACCTTTTTAAGGATTTCCATACGGGAAAGTAGCCATGCCATGTTCAATGACAATGCGCATGCCTTCCCCTTTTTGTTCAATTTTGTAGTTGGGGGCATCGCCCGACGTTTCAATTTGCATCAGTTCAAGCCCCGAACCCTCTTGCACCACCTGAAGCTCCATCTTATCACCCGCCAGCTCCTGGTAAACTTCATTGAAGCTGCCGGTTTGCAGGATGTGTATCAGGTTGTCCTCACCGCTGAGGGTACCATTGTAGGTATTGGAATTTCCTTTCTGATCAATTTCCATAGAATTTCTTTTACCTTCCTGTACCACTTCTGCGCTATTATTACTACCCTTTTGGGAAATTTCAAGATAATTTTCACTTTCGGCATGGGCCACACGTGCGCGCAGTTGCTCCATCACCTCCTTATAGCCAAAGCCCAGTGTATGGACCGTAGTATTCTGGTTGGTCTGGAGCAGCTCACTATCGGCAACCTGTACCTGCTGCATCAATATGCCATCCTGGTAATTGCCGGAGGCATCCTCCTGCGAAAATGCTGAAAAACCCAGTAGCAGAACTGTTATGATAATGAATTGTTGTTCCATTATTCTTTTATTTAGGGTTCAGAAGCCGGGCCGCGGGGCATATAACCCCGCAGACCGAACCTGAATAATGAATGTGT
>SLRC01000039.1 GCA_007131175.1 Syntrophomonadaceae bacterium | reverse complement strand
TACCGTTTTGCGTGGCCCCCAGGAATCAACCAGCAAACCGGTGGGAACCTGCATGATCATATATATGACTGCATAGCTGCCCGCCAGGGCACCAGCAAGGGCCGCTTCCCCGATTTGCAGGTCCACAATCAAATGATCCATTACCACCGCCAGGGAGAGACGGTGGAAGTATGAGATGAGATAAGCAAACGCAAGGATAATCCACATCAGCCAGACCAGATTATCCCGTTCTTTCCGCCAAAGCTGTGTTCTGCCTGCAGGCATTATTGTTTACCTTCTTTCGTGAGTTAGAAAGCCCTAATCCTGGTGGATAATCCGGCGTATTAATAAATTAAGCAAACTTGTTAGTTTTCCTGCATCAAAAAATTCTATTTAATTCAACAGGTAAAAGTTGGCATTTGTGCCTTCGGATTATTGGCCCTGTTATCACCTGTTGTTTTACATGTAAAGCTTCCCTTGGTTGAAGCAATATCAGAGCAATGCTTGCTGGTAGCTGAATCATAAAAGGCAGCAGATAATGGCTCATAGTGTGCAACAAAAAGGAGAGAGAAGTGGTATAATTAACATGTGGAGTAACGGAAAATCTTCTTAAACAACCATAAACTCTTGGAAATCTAATGAGGAGGGGGTAGTGATGGAGCGTCTTTACCGCTCACAGACAAACCGGGTCATCGCTGGGGTGGCTGGTGGCCTTGCCGAGTATTTTCGTGTGGATGTGGTGTTGGTTCGCCTGTTGTGGGTTCTCTCCATTTTTTTGGGGGGAGGCGGATTGTTTGTCTATATCGTGGCCTGGATTATCATACCTGATGAACAAAGTGTGTTTAAAGGCCCGGGCAAGCAGACTGAAGAAAGCAGCCCCGATGATGCGGCTGAAGTGATTTGGGGAAATAGGGGTGAACAAACGCAAAATGAAAATGAAGAAGGGAAGGCAGGGATGCGGCGACGGCATAGTGCCGGTTTCCTTCTTGTAGGCCTGGGTATTATATTCCTGTCGTATCAGCTTTTTGGCCCCCTCTTCCGTTTTGCCTGGCCCCTTTTGCTTATAGCGCTGGGTATATATCTGCTGGCCCGCGAGCGTAAGGGGGGAGTGCAATGAGAGCGGGAACCCTCCTGCTTGCACTTTTTTTTATTTTAGCCGGTTTGGTTATTTTCCTCTCCAACCTGGGTTATGTTTCACCCATGTTTATACAACAGCTTTTGCGCTTTTGGCCCTTGATACTGATCATTATTGGGATTAGTCTCTTTTGGGGTGGTATCATTCCCCGCTTTCTTTCTTTCATCCTGGTTGCTGTAATCATCGTGGGTGTATTGGTGCTGGCTTTTGCAGCTCCCGGGCCCGGAATCCAGGGAGGGATTCAAACCCAGTTAAGCGTGGAGCAGGGGCGTTACCCCAACCTGGAAACAGGACAGCTTACCTTGCATTTTGGTGGAGGCAGGCTTTTTCTCGACAGGCAAACAGAGAATTGGTTTGACGGAAGCTTCCGTGGGCCTGCTCAAACAGTTCCG
Source organism: Syntrophomonadaceae bacterium (assembly GCA_007131175.1). Taxonomy (GTDB): domain Bacteria; phylum Bacillota; class Dethiobacteria; order DTU022; family UBA8154; genus UBA8154. The sequence continues at coordinate 31,653 of SLRC01000039.1, read as the reverse complement.
TCATATAATGTGGAAGAACAGACTCTTTACCTGAACCTCCGGGAAAGGGGTGTTTCCTTGCCTGGACGCAACATTATTAATATCTGGCATATACATCTTTCCCCCTCTTTACGCTGGGAATTGGAGGTAGATAGTGGAGCGGTTGATGGCGAACTTGATTTGGAAGGGATCCCCCTTGACAGTGTTAATCTAAAAGTGGGAGCAGGCAATATGACCGTAAAGCTGGGTGATAATGGCGATGTGAATATGCGTGTGGAAGCAGGAGCTGCCAACATAAAATTACTGGTACCCGAGGATATGGGTATGGATATTAGGATGAACGGGGTGCTGGCCAACACTAACCTCAGGGAACTGGGTTGGCCGCTTGTTGATGGTCGCTATCGCTCTCCTTCTTATAACAGGGCTACTTCCCGTGTCTTGCTGGACATTGACGTGGCTGTGGGTAATTTTACGGTCGAAGTCCTTCCCATACAAAGCTAACCTGGGCGAGGAGGTAAGGCTGGTGAATATATTTGAGCTGCCGGCAGGCCTGCCCCAATATGAAGAACACCTGGATGTTTTGCTCAAGGATTTAAAACAGGGAGTTCGTATCGAACGTATCGTCTCCACCGGACAAGCGTCACCTCCCGATTTTTGGTATGACCAGGTGGAAAATGAGTGGGTTCTGTTATTGCAGGGTCAGGCTGAGCTGGCTTGGGATGATGGGCATGTGGTGATCTTGGAAAAAGGAGATTGGGTTTTTATTCCTGCACATAAACGACACCGTGTAAATTGGACCTCAGCTGAGCCTCCCTGTATTTGGCTTGCTGTTTATTATGGTAACAGATGAGGAGGCAAAAGAGATTATGATGGAAAAATTGGATTCCCTGCGTATCTTAACACTGGCTGAGAATACGGCCCCGTTTGGGGGCTCTTTGCTGGGACAGCACGGTCTTTCCTTCCTGATCGAAGGGAAGTCTGAGCAAGCCACCCTGCAGGTAATTATGGACGTGGGACAGGATTATGATGCTCTTTGCAACAACATGGAGAAGTTAAATGTAGATGTCGGTCAAATCGATGCGGTTGTACTTAGTCACTGTCATTATGATCATACCTCCGGTGTTGCTGCATTACTGACTCAAACAAAAAAACGTGGAGTACCCGTGATTGCCCATCCCCATATATTTCGTGCCCATTTCATCAACACACCCGTTTTGCGACATGTTGGTATCATGGAGGGAAACAATATGCAATCCCTTGTGGCTGCAGGTGGTCAACCCTTCCTCACACGCGATCCCCTGCCCCTTATGCCTGGTCTTACTACAACGGGTGAAGTTCCCCGTATTACTTCATTTGAAGAAAGTGTGTTGAAAGTCTTTACAATTAACGAAGGGAATGTGTTCAGGGACAGCATGCCCGATGATATTTCCCTGGTGGCTTGTATTAAAGGGCGGGGGCTTGTGGTGATTACAGGCTGTAGCCATGCGGGTATAATTAATATCATAAAGCAGGCCTTTTCCCTTTACCCCGGAGAGGAACTCCATGTAGTGATTGGTGGATTGCATCTGGAAGGAGCTGGGTCAGAGCGCATTACAAAGACGGTGGAAGAACTTTGCAGTTTCAGACCCGATCTGGTGTCGGCAGGACATTGCACCGGTTTTGATGCACAAGTTGCTTTTTACAATGTTTTGGGAGATCGCTTTGTTCCCCTGAGCGCCGGTGCCGAGTTTATAATTTCAAAATAAACCAATACTTTGCTTCTGTAATGGAAGCGCCAGTGGTAGTTTCTATATTTTAAACATACATTATAGATAATTTCTATTTCTCTCTTTGGCTCAGCCAGTTTATAATTACGGGGAGGGGGGCAGCCAATGTCACAATTAAAAACTGTTGATAGCAGGGGACTTTCCTGTCCCTTGCCGGTGGTAAATACAAAGAAAGCTCTGGAGGAACTGACAGCAAATCCAAATGCGGTTTTTACCCTTACAACACTGGTGGATAACGAAACGGCAGCGGAAAATGTCTCCCGCTTTGCCCGCAGTTTAGGCTATCAGGTAACAGTGGAAAAAAAAGATGAGGAATTTCTTGTTCACATCAACAAAAAATACCAAACGGCTTTATTTCCTGCACCAGAAGAACAGAAAGATCAGGAGTTAGAATGCAGGGATGAAACGGAAGGGGTTGCAAAAACTGTCATGATCATTACCTCTTCCACCCTGGGCAATGGAAGCGAAGAGCTGGGCAGCTTGCTAATGCGAAGTTTTTGCTTTGCCATTAAGGAAAATGACACGCCTCCGGCACGCATTTTCTTTCTAAATAGTGGTGTCAATCTAACGGTGGAAGGAAGCCCCGTACTGGAAGAATTACAGGAATTGGCTTCCCGGGGCGTAGAAATTTTCTCATGTGGAACATGCCTGGATTATTACAAACTGAAGGATAAACTTCAGGTTGGCCAGGTTACAAATATGTATGACACGGTTGATGCCATGCTCGCGTCCAGTAAGTGTATTACGCTGTAGAAAAGGCAGCCAGGATCCAGAACATTATTAACGAACAAAACTAATGAACAAAATCGCCTTGTTTATCTTTTGTTCGTTGTCAATAAGGTGCGGCCACACGATGGCTCATGCCACTTAAAAATATTTCCTGGATGTTTCGCAGCCCCCTGCTTCCCATCACTGCCAGATCATAATCCCCAGCATGGGCAATCTCACAAATCAAATCTGCAGGACGACGTGTTCCCTTTTTCTACGATTTTATCCACTTCAAGTCCAGCGGCACGAAAAAGCTTCTGCTGCATTTTCCACAGTTTCTTTTGCTCTTTTTACCAACAGTGCGGTCCACTGCACGCCAATCCTCCACAGTCAAAACAGTTACTTCCGCCTGCAACGGAACAGCAAAACGAACGGCATCTTTGACGACCTTTTTGGCGTGCTCCGATCCATCAACTGCTATTAAGATTTTCAAACATCCCATTTAACACATTTTTGATCAAAATGTTCTCTTTACAGTATGACGTTATACAAAAAGGTCATCTAAAAATCCCTTCCCTTTACCAATGCTCCAGTTGCAGTTGAAGAAGAATTCTGTGTATAATGTTTATGCACAGGGGGGTGCTTAACTTTGAATGGGAAAAAACTTACTGGTTTACAAGAGATCATTGCTACGGCAAGGGGTGAAGCAAAGGCCGATCTGGTGTTGCGCGGTGCCAATATTGTCAATGTCTTTAATGGGAAAATAACCCGTGGCAATGTGGCAGTAAAAAATGGTATTATTGCCGGTGTTGGTGATTACACCCAGGGCGCGGAAATCGTGGATTTGGCAGGCAAGTTTCTGCTTCCCGGTTTGATAGATGGGCATATTCATATTGAAAGTTCCATGCTTACTCCTGCAGCATTTGCTGCAGCAGCGCTTCCTCACGGAACAACCGCCGTCGTGGCAGATCCACATGAAATCGCCAATGTTGCCGGTCTTGAGGGGTTGCGTTTTATGATGGAAAACTCCAGGAAACTGCCCCTTGATTTTTATTACACCATTCCCTCCTGCGTGCCTGCTTCACCTTTGGAAACTGCCGGCGCAATAATTGGTCCTTCTGAAGTGACACAGGCCATTAAAGTTTATTCTTCCTCGCCGGCACTGGGGGAAGTGATGAACTATCCTGGTGTTTTAGCCAAAAATGAAGCAGTGCTGGCAAAAATCCTCACGGCCCGCGGCGCCGGCCTTAGGGTGGACGGACATGCTCCCCTGTTGAAAGAGCGGGAACTTAACGCCTATATAGCGGCCGGGATAACTTCAGACCATGAATGTTCAACGTTGGAGGAAGCCAGGGAAAAGCTAAGCCTGGGAATGGCCGTGCTTATTCGGGAGGGCTCTGCGGCAAAAAACCTGCTTGATTTGCTGCCTGTTGTGGATGAAAATACGTTTACATTTACCTTTTTCTGTTCTGATGATCGTCACCCTGCGGATTTATTAACCGAAGGGGGTATGGACAATATCCTGCGCAAGGCTGTTGCTGCCGGCCTGGAGCCGGTAAGGGCAGTCCAAATGGCTACCATAAATGCGGCCCGCCATTATTATTTTTCGGACCGGGGAGGTGTTGCTCCCGGATACAAAGGGGACATGGTTATTGTGGATAACCTTAATGAGTTTACGATCCAGATGGTTTTTAAAGATGGAAGGCTTGTAGCCCGGAACGGGGAGCTGGTGGAAAAAATTACATCAAGCTGCCCGGGACAATGGTTGCGTGACAGTGTATTTCTACCTGATCTTAGGGGACGCTTGCAGCCTGTTAAGGAACCTTCAAAGCGGGCAAAGGCAAAAGTTATTACCATTAAACCAGGACAACTGCTGACAGGGGTACAGTACCTCACAGCAGGTGAGATAGAAACAGCCGAAGATATAGCTCGTATTGCTGTTGTGGAGCGTCACGGCAAAAATGGCAATGTGACAACCGGTTTTGTGAGAGGTTTTGGCCCGCTAAATGGTGCTCTGGCATCTACAGTAGCCCACGATAGTCACAATCTTATCGTGGTGGGTTCAAATGAAAAAGAAATGGAGTTGGCTGCTAAAACCCTTGCGGAAAAAGGGGGAGGGCTGGTGGTAGTGGCTGCCGGTGGGCAGGTTGAGGCTTTGCTGCCGTTGCCTGTGGCCGGCATCATGTCTGATCAGGATGCAGTTTCTGTAGCCCATGTCCATTCTTCCCTTTGCAATGCCGCCCGAAAAATCGGATGTACTCTCTCCCAGCCCTTTATGTCTCTCTCTTTCCTCGCTCTTCCCGTAATTCCTGAACTGAAAATTACGGACCAGGGTTTGGTGGATGTAAACAAATTCGCCATTGTGGATCTTTGGGAAGCAGGATCTGAGGAGGACGTTAATGAATCAATATAAGCTGGTGATTATTGAAGACGAAGAAAAAAATAAACCGGATGAAAAAAAGATACAGGGGTGAAGTAGTTGGGGCAAAACATGCATAATAAAAATGATCCTGCAGCAAAACTGCGCAGCATTTTTTACCCGCAAAACGTGGCCTTGTTGGGTGCAAGCGATGATCCAAACCGCGTTGGTTTTAATATTTTTTCAAGCCTTACCGGTGGAGGTTTCAAGGGAAATATTTATCCCATCCACCCCCGCTTGAAAGCAGTGCTGGAGCACCGGGTTTATTCATCCCTGGCTGCACTGCCTGAGCCTGTGGATTTGGCAGTTATTGCCCTTAATGAGCGTTCTACCATTGCTGCAATAAAGGAATGTGCAGAGCAGGGGGTGCCGGGTGCGGTGTGTGTCGCCGGCGGCTACAGGGAAACAAGCGAGGCCGGGATAGACCTTGAGAAGGAACTGCTGGATACTGCACAGCGCTGCAATGTTTCAATTGTGGGTCCCAATACACTGGGGTTTATTAATAACGAGAACGGTCTTAACACCACTTTCTACCCCATGCGTCTCCCAGTAGGAAATGTTTCCTTCATATCCCAGAGCGGTGGCATGGGCCTTGATTTTATTTGCCGTGCTGTGGATGTTGGTCTGGGTATAAATAAATGGATTGGGGCAGGAAACCGCACCTATTTTGAATTTGCCGATTACCTTTCCTTTCTGGGGGAAGATGCAGGGACAAAAGTAATCGGCCTGTACCTGGAGGGGACAGAAGATGCGGCTCGCCTAGTGCATGTTGCCGGCAGCCTGAAAAAACCTGTTGTAGTCTACAAGGCCGGCCGTTCCGGGGAAGCAGATTTTGCAGCTATTACACACACAGGAAGCATGGCGGGTTCACACCGTGTATATGAGGATGTATTTCGTCAGTTTGGCATTTATAGTGTGGGGAGCATGGGAGAACTGGTAACAGCAACAAAATCACTTTCTATTGCATCCCTGCCACAGGGAAGTCGTATTGGTTTAATGACTCATACGGCTGGGCCCAGTATTGTTGCTGCCGATTTGTTGCTGGAACAAGGTTATACCTTGCCTTCCCTTACACCGCAAACGCTGGCGAAAGTGCAGAAACTGACCGGCCCAAACCCGCCGTTTACCTTGAAGAACCCCCTGGACGTGGCAGGAATGGGCTTTATGGTGGATGTTTACGGTCAGTACCTTGAGCTAATGGCAACCGATCCCAACGTGGATATGGTCCTGGCGTTTTTCTGTCACAACGCCAACCCTCACTGGCCTTTTCCTTCCACTGAATTGGTTCGTGTGAAAGAGTTAAGTGGAAAACCGGTGGTGGCCTGTTATATTTCCAGTACAGCACACCTTCCTGCGGAGCGTGTTATTTTGGAAAGATCCGGAATTCCCCTGTATGCCTGCCCGGAAGAAGCAGCACAGGCTGTCCTGGCCCTCATTTGGGCTGCCGGACATTTGACCAATCTGGAAAAAGGAAAGTCAGTAAAGGAGGAAACCTCCCGATGAAGGCTGGGGAAACGATCCGCTCGATGCGGGAAAAAGGGCAAACTGTGGTGTTGGAAAAAGAAGCGAAAGAGGTTCTTCAATTGGCAGGTATTCCCACAACCCGTTGTTACGTGGTTGACAGTGCACAAGAAGCTTGTAGCAAAGCGGAAAAGATCGGGTATCCCGTGGTGCTTAAGATTTCTTCTCTATTGTTTATGCATAAATGGGAAATGGGGGGTGTGGTGTTAAACCTGACCACATCTGGCGATCTTAGTGCAGCATATGAGCAGCTTTTGGACCGGGGCCGGTTGCATGACCCCAATGCCGGGATAACAATACAAAAGATGGCACCGCCAGGAGTTGAGCTAATTGCCGGTGCCACCACTGATCCTCATTTTGGGACAGTGCTTATGTTGGGCACGGGGGGGATTTTTACAGAGCTTCTCCAGGACATGGTATTCCGTCTGCCGCCCCTGGCTGATGCTGATGCGCTGGAAATGGTTCACTCCCTGCGCAGCAAGCCACTCCTCAAAGGTTATCGTAGCCGTAAGATGAGCGATATTGAGGCAGTGCAAGGCGCTCTTTTATGTCTTTCCGAACTGTTGGGTCAGAGTCCGGAAATTAAAGAGCTTGATATTAACCCCCTCGTTGTATATCAAAGGGGTGTGCTGGCATTGGATGCCCGGATGATACTAAAGTAGCAAAGCAAAAGAAACCTGCAAAGGTATACTTACGCTTATTCATTGGGAGGGAATGCCCTTGGACAGAAAAAAACGAATGGATGAATATATTCGCAACTTTAATGAAATGTCTCCCATTGCCCGTTCTTTTGGCATGGAGCTTTCCTTTGACGAAAAGTACAATGCCATTGTTGAACTTCCTTATAATCCGGACCTGGATCATAGCCTGGGAGGAATACATGGTGGTGTATATGCAACGCTGCTGGATACGGCGGGATGGTTTACGGCTGCGATGGCACATGACATAGACTGCTGGGTTGCAACCGCTGAGATGAGCATGCATCTTCTCGAGCCTGCAAAACGATCAACCCTGCGGGCAATTGGAAGCCTCCTCAAAACGGGTAAGCGTCAAAATGTCGTGGAAATGTTTCTTTATGATGACAATGAAAAACTGGTGGGACATGCCACCGGAACATTTATTGTTCTGGCAAATCTCTCCTTTCTTTCCGTTGTTACGGGCGGGACAGAAAAAGTTGATACAGCTTTAGGGCAGTGTGAAGAATAAGTGGCGTTTTATGAATTATGAGGTGTCCATTTATGATTGTTATGCAATTACAAAACATTGATAAGGCTTATGGAGATAACGTTGTGCTGTGTGGAGTATCATTTCAAGTACGCCGCGGTGAGCGGGTTGGGTTGATTGGAGTTAATGGAGCAGGGAAAAGCACTCTGCTTAAAATAATTACGGGAGAAGAGTTGGCTGACGGAGGGCGGTTTCATCTTTCTAAAGAAATGCAGGTGGGTTATCTTAGCCAAAAGCCCGAATTTGCAGACGATGCTGTTCTATATGACTATTTGGAGCAGGGGATGGGAGACCTCCGTGCGCTGAAAGAGCAGATTAATTCACTGGAAGAAGAGATGGCTGCTGCATCACGGCAAGGTCTAAAAAACAATTCTCGCCAACTTGATACACTGATGGAACGATATGGGCAGCTTTCCCAACTTTTTGAAGAACGGGATGGTTATAACATGGAGCATCGTTTGCTTGCCGTATCCCGCGGAATGGGTTTCAAAGAGACGGAACTGAAACGCCCTTTAAGCAGCTTCAGTGGTGGTGAGAAGACGCGGGCGCAACTGGCTGCCCTGTTATTACAGGAGCCCGATTTGCTTTTACTGGATGAGCCCACAAATAATCTTGACAGAGAAGCATTGGAGTGGCTGGAAAACACCCTGGCTGCCTGGAAGGGTGCCCTGCTGGTGGTTTCCCATGACCGGTTTTTTCTTGACCGTGTGGTCAACAGTGTGGTACTTCTGGATGAAGGTGTAGCACACACTTATAGGGGAAATTACAGTGATTATCAGCTAAAACGCCGTCAGGAAGACGCGGCTGCTTTAAAAGCCTATGAGCAGCAGCAGGCGGTGGTGGAAAAGGAACGAGCCTTTATCCGCAATGCCACGGCAGATGAGCGCACGAAAAAACAGGCTCGCAGCCGGGAGAAACGCCTTCAGAAAATGGCCTCGTTAGAAATTTCTTCAGTTAAACGTAACATGAAAATGAAGCTTGATTTTGCGGGAAGAAGCGGCAAGTTGGTTTTGGCCTTGGAAAATGTGGCCAAGCAATTTGGAGACTTGCAAGTCTTTACAGGGGTAAACCTGGAGATAAACTGGGGAGACCATGTAGCAGTAATAGGACCTAATGGTGCAGGTAAAACAACTCTTTTACGTATTATAACGGGGGAAGAGCATCCCTCTTCAGGGCGGGTAAAAGTGGGTCCAGCTGTTCAGATTACGTACTTTGATCAGGAACAGCGGCAGCTTGATTTAAATGGCACTCCACTGGATACAATTATGGATATATCGGGTATGGATATGGGGGATGCACGTAACTACCTGGGAAGTTATCTGTTTCGTGGGGATGATGTATTTAAAAAAAATGAAATGTTGAGCGGAGGGGAGATTAGCCGCCTTGCTCTTGCAAAAATGGGCCTTGTGTCGGGCAACTTCCTGATCATGGATGAGCCTACCAACCACCTTGATATTCAGGGTGTGGAGGAGTTGGAGGCCACACTGGCAAACTATCCGGGAACCCTGCTGGTAGTCTCCCATGACCGCTATTTTGTTTCCCGGACGGCCCGCAGCATATTGGAAGTACGGGGAGGAAGGATACGCCTCTTTCGAATGGGCTACATGGAGTATCGGGAACTAAAGGTTAAAGAGGAAGATGCCGGTGAGGCAGGATCGGAAAAAAGCGCCAGGGTTAGTCCATTAGCGCAAACCAGGGGATTGTCTGTTAAGGGCGCTTTGGATATAAAATCCAACAAGTCAAATAATGAAAAGGCAGCCCGCCGTGAGCGGAAGCAAAAGGAAAAGGATGAAAGGCAGCAGTTGCTGGTGCGCCGACGTGCGCACCGTACTTTGCAACAACAGTTGCATGTTTTGGAAGAGGAAATTCAACAGGAAGAAACGAGAGTCTCCCAGTTGGAGGGGCGTTTAGCCGAGCCTTCAATTTACAATTGTTATTCCGACGTACGTGAGATAATGAATGACCTTCAGGAAACCCGATTTAAAATTGAATCACTCTATAAAGAATGGGAAAAAGCGGCAGCCCGGTTAGAAGAACTGCCGCCATTGTGATTATTTTTTGATCATCGTACGAATACATGATTTCCAATACGTGTTTGAACGGGGCGGTTACGAATCCAGGCGTTAGCAGCCATGTGCGGATTATAAAAGGAAAGCCCCCCGCTTGTAGGATCTTTACCGCGCAGAGCTTCCTGCACGGCTTTGCGGGCAGCATCCCCTGCCGGTCTGTTTATTGTACTGTTCCGAACGGGGCAATACTGATAGCCATGCTCTTTTTGGTATATGACACCGGGAATTGTGTTCGGATAACAGGAGCTTTGAACCCTGTTTAAAACTGTTGCCGCAACGGCAACCTTTCCGTTAAATGGCTCACCTTCCGATTCTGCCTGGACCAAACGGGCCAACAATTCCAGATCCTTGGGGGAAAAACGTTGGGTCTGTGTAGTTTTATGCAAGGCACAATCGGGAAAATAAGCAATTTTATTATTATCCCCTTCCCCTTCCTTAAATTCAAGGGTTGGTTTTAACAAAGGATCCAGTGCACTCCCACTTAGCATTAGTGCTGCCGGGGATGATTCCTGGTCATTAAGAGCCGCTGATTCAGGGCCCATAGCCGCTTCAGTGGAGCCACCGGCTATTATTAAAAAACATATTATAATATTAACAATCTTTTTTAGCATCTTTTATCCTCCTTACTCAGATTTGTCCTGTCAGAGGGCATGTCAGTGAGCCGAGGCGGTATGGCCGTCTGTCGGGAAAAGAGCTCTTCTTTTTTTAAAAGCTTATAGTTCTGTATTATAAGGGAGAAGAAAGGTAAGGGCAAGGAAGTCCTAACAAACTGAGAACGGATATAAAAGCTGATCTATAGATGCCCTTGCATCATTATGAGAATGCTAAGATTACGGTTTTGAAATCCATGGTCTTCGGCAGGCTGGTGATAATTGTATTAAGAGCTATTAATTGCCCAATAGAAAGAGCAACCCTTAGGGTTGCTCAGCCTGTGGACAAGTAAAATTGGGAAGGTATTTCTGATGGAAAAACTAGCTGCCATGGGGCGGACAGTTAGCGGTTGCCTAATCGGTATGTTCCTCACTTGGGTTTATACATGCCCTTGTTTTGCATGTAATTAAAAATTCCTTCTCCGTGTTGCTGTTCCTCTTTTTGGATGTGATTTAAAGCTTGACGGATGTTCGAGTCGGAACATTCAAAAATGGCGGTATCATAGGTATCAGAGACGTATTTCTCCGTCATGAGCATGTCATTACACAGTGAAGCATCCCCTTGGTTAGCCATGGCCCCTTCCATTTGATTTGAACCGACACCGGGACTGTTTTGTTGATTTTGTTGACCCTGTTGACCGACAGCCGGCACTTGCCCACCCAGAATCTGGTTAATAGTATCCAGATGCTGTTGTTCCTGTCCGGCATAATCACTGAACAACTGCTTTAACTGAGGGTCCTGGGCTTGGTTTGCATAGTTCTGATACTTTTGCACACAAATTTCCTCATGGGTCTTTTGATCCTGCAAAAGGGTTTTTTCCTTTTGCGTCAATTGCACATTTTGCGTTTGTCCGGTCATTATAACCCACCTCCTGCGTATATTGTTTGCAGGGAGCAAGGTATTTTATGCACCGACTTCAATTTCACAATATTTACTTTTAACCATGCTATCTTCCCATCAACAATATTAACTACCATAAAAATAAAAGCTGTTTGCTCAGCAGTCGAGGAGTCAGGCCATATTGGGTGAGTAATTTATAAATTGCAGATAAAATGGAAAAGATCTTCCAGGTAACCCTCGTGATCAGGGCGATAAGCAATTTCTTCATCGTTAACCAGGTCATTTTTTAAGAGATATGTATCGATACCAACACCTTTTGCTGCCAGGTCTTCCCGGGCATCATTTCCGATCATGAGACATTCCCCCGGAAGGCGATTTAATAGGGTTAATATTTCGTTGTAGTATTCCAGATGGGGTTTACAAAAATGCATTTTTTCGTAAGTGGTTACCAGGCGAAAGGGCAGGTGGTCAATCCCTGCCCACTGCAGCCGCCGCTGAATGGCAATTTCAGGAAAGACAGGGTTGGTGGCAATAACCACTTCGATATTTTGTGCAACTGCCTGCTCCACGATATTTTTTGCCAGTGGTTCAGATTTGGTATAACGCTGCAAGCTTGTAAATTCAGTGTTGTAGTATTCTGTAAACGTGGCAGTTATTTCTTGCCGGGGCAGCCTGACACGGGGAAGAAAATTTTCCATGAAAACTTCTTCATTAGTTTTTTTTGGATCCTTATTCATAAGCATAGCTTGTGTGCTTTGCAACAAGTGGTCCACAAACTCCTCCGGTTTAAATAAATGGACAAAACGAGTGGTAACGCTATTAAGATAGCGTTCCACAAATTCTTGCATGTTCATGGATAATAAGGTTCCGTCAAGATCAAACAGGAGGGTTTTATACATGGGAATTTCCTTTTACAAAAGGGTATTCGTATTCTATATTGTTTCTCCGACATTTTATCAAAAAAATAGCAGGGAAGTCAAAACATAGCCATCCGTTTCTTTTGATATTTGAAGTTTGAAGCAGTATGAAAAGGGGATAATAAATTTAAAAGCAGGCATAATTCAGGCTAAAAGGTAAGGGAGATATTTCTTTTAACTTTCTGTATGACAAAAGAGAAACTTAAATTTGAAAGGAGATGAGGTTTTGAAAGGGCTGATTATGGCTGGCGGTGAGGGTGCAAGACTACGGCCTCTTACCTGTGACCGGCCTAAACCAATGGTGCCCCTTTTGGGAAGACCGATGATGGAGTATATTATTAAACTTTTAAAAAAACATGAACTTCAGGAACTGGCGGTGACGCTTCAATACCTTCCCGAAAGAATAAAAGGGCATTTTGGCAGCGGGGAAAATTGGGGTGTCAGTTTGAATTACTTTCTGGAGAAAGAACCCCTGGGAACAGCTGGCAGTGTTAAAAATGCTGCATCTATGCTAAACGAAACATTTCTTGTAATTAGTGGAGACTGTTTAACTGATATTGATTTGACAGAAGCCTTGCGTTTTCACCATCGGAAGAAAGCCCTGGTCACCATAGTTCTAACCCCCAGGGAAGATCCCCTGGAATACGGGGTTGTTATGACTGATACAACTGGAAAAATCACTAGATTTCTGGAGAAGCCGAGTTGGGGGGAGGTTTTCAGCGATACTGTAAACACCGGAATCTATATTCTCGAACCAGAAGTGCTCCGCTATATTCCTGAGGGAAAGAAATATGATTTTAGCAGGGATCTTTTCCCGTTGCTTCTAGCAGAACTGAAGCCTTTGTACGGATGTGTTTTACCGGGATACTGGTGTGATATTGGCAGCCTGGAGCAGTATGCACAGGCTCAATATGATATGCTGGGCGGCAAAGTGACGGTGGAAATACCTGCTGCCGAGAAAGCAAGCGGAATCTGGATAAGCCCTGGTGTTGAGCTGCATGAAGATGCCAAGCTCCTGCCTCCCCTCTTTATAGGACCTGGCAGCTGTATATGTGCAGGAGCAACGGTTGGAGGAGATGCGGTAATAGGTTCCCAAAACTTTATTGGACCGGATGCCGTTATTAAAAAGGGGATCACTTGGGAGGGGGTAAACCTCGCATCCCGTGCTGCTTTAAAGGGTGGGATCCTTGGACAAAAAGTTCTGCTGGAGAATGGTGCTATTGTTTATGAGGAAGCAGTTTTGGGAGATAAAAGCGTACTGGGAGAGGGAAGTGTGATCAATCCGGGCGTAAAAGTCTGGCCAAATAAGCGTGTGGAGAGTGGTGTGGTTTTACGCTCAAATCTTGTGTGGGGGAGCAGGACCTGCCGGTTCCTTTTTGGATTTGACGGTGTTAAGGGAAGGCTTAACAGCGATCTCAGTCCGGAAGCGGCAGTAAGTCTGGGTGCAACTTTTGGATACATTTTGGGAAAAAATAAAAGAATAGTTGTGGGTAGTGAGTTGGGATCCGCAAACAACTTGTTAAAAGGTGCAGTGAAGCTTGGGCTTAGATCTGCGGGATTAGAAGTATATGAACTGGGTGAAGTAACATGTGCCATGCTCCGGCTTAGCGTAACCCTGTTTGGAGCTTCTGGAGGAATTTATCTGCATACGGCTCAGGGAGAAGTTGATTCATTTTGCCTGCGTTTTGTTGATGAGGAAGGTATGAACATTTCCCGCAATGATGAACGCAAAATAGAGCAACTTTATTTTCGTGACGACTTTGCCCGTGTTTCCGGTTCTGAATTGATTGAAGAAGTGCAGGTTCCCGGGGTAGTGGAAAGGTATGGGGAACATCTTTTGTCAGCAGTTAAGTGCAGTGCAATACAAAAAAATAAATTTAAAATAGTTTTAAGCTGCCCAAAAAGCCTGGCACAGGATGTGCTCATTAATATCCTTGAAAAGCTGGGATGCTCCCTTTATTATATTCCCTTACCTCAGGATAACATGATTTCTACCCGTTCTTTTGCCCGGGAAACAATGCGGGAACTGGTAGAAAAGTTGGGGGCTGACCTTGGGAGCACTCTCAATCCGGATGGAGAAAGACTCTATTTATCAACACCAGGTGGCCGATTACTGGAAGAAGAAGAGCTGGATGCCCTGGTTACACTTTTGCAATTACGTCATCGACACCTTACAACTGTGGCCGTCCCGGTTACGGCATCCCGTGTACATGAGGAATTGGCCCGCCGCTTTAGCAGCAGGGTGGTACGGACACGAACATCCCCACGACAGTGGATGGAAGGAATGCGTGGTGCCGGGTTATCTTTTATCCCACAGGTATTTGATGCCACACGTATACTCCTCGAATTACTTGATTTTATGGCTTCTGAGCAAAAAAGCCTGGAAGAATTGCTGCAAGAAATCCCTCCTTACTATCTGAAAGAAAAAAGAATCCCCTGCCCATGGAATCAAAAAGGTAAAATCATGCGCAGATTGGTGGAAGAAACGAATGGTTCCCAGGTGGAATTGATCGAAGGTCTGAAAGTTTACCAACCAGGGGGTTGGGCTCTCGTCCTGCCCGATCCTGAGGAACCGGTTTGTCGTGTTATTGGGGAGAGCAGCTCGGAGGAGAAAGCCGCTTCCCTTGCAGATTTCTATCTGGAACGGGTAAGGGTTCTGCAGCAGGAATAAAACGACTGAATTTAAAAGCCCGATTTATTGACAATAACGACGGAATATGCTAAGATGATTGAGCTTGTTTAGCCGCACGGACAGGGTTTTAAATATCTTTCAAAATGAAACAAGATTGCCCTGAACGGCGAGCCTGATAAAAAAGAGGGATTTTGCATGTACGCTATTATTGAAACTGGAGGGAAGCAGTACCGCGTATCTGAGGGAGTTACCTTACAAGTGGAGCTGTTGCCTGACGCGGTGGGTTCAGATGTTATGCTTGAACGGGTGTTGGTTGTGGGTAATGGTGAAGAGGTGGAAGTTGGCAGTCCCTATATTGCCGGAGCTTGCATCAGGGCCAAGGTAAAAGCACACGGTAAGGGCCGAAAAATCATTGTCTATAAATACAAGGCTAAGAAAAACTATCGACGCAAACAAGGCCACCGTCAACCTTATACTGAACTATTTATTGAGAAAATCGAGACAGGCAAGGCGTAATCGTATGATCAGGGTGTTGGTTCAGCGTAACAAGCAGAACCACCCAATCTCTGTGGAGATCAGGGGGCATGCTCTATTTGCCAGACATGGCAGGGATATTGTCTGTGCTGCCGTATCCATGCTGGTGCAGACAGTGGTTTTTGCCCTGGAGGATTTGCTTAAAATTAAGCCCCTGTTACGTATGGAAGAGGGGTATCTGTTGCTTTCCCACCCTGAAAAAATGGAGAAAGATCAGGAAGAAAAATACTATCTCTTATTGGAGACCATGCTTCTCGGTCTAAAGGAAACAGCAAAAGCATATGTTGCCAATGTCTCTTACGAAGAATCATTTAAGTAAACTAATAAGGAGGTGAAAGCCTGCTTTGCTTTTATTAGACGCAAAGCAAGGTGCTTTAGATGCGCATGATTAATTTGCAGTTATTTGCTCATAAAAAAGGTGTGGGTAGTTCCCGTAATGGCCGGGACAGTAATGCCAAGCGTCTAGGTATTAAACGCTACGGTGGTCAGGTAGTCTCTGCAGGAAGTATTATTGCGCGGCAACGTGGAACACGCATACACCCGGGCATTAACGTAGGCAAGGGCAGGGATGATACCTTGTTTGCCATGGCTGACGGCCTTGTAACTTACGAACGCCAGGGTAAGACGCGTAAGCAGGTAAGTGTATATCCTTTAAGTGCTGATCTGACGAGCTAGTGGTGGGGTGCTGCTGAAAGAGGAGTAATTTCGCCAGGTCGCTATACCGTAAAAAAAGCCCGGGCTACCCGGGCTTTTTTGGCAAATAAATATCAAATAAAATAAATGAAGTGGTGATCCTGATTGTTTGTCGACCAGGTAAAGGTTTTTGTTAAAGGCGGCAGGGGCGGCAATGGTGTAGTTTCCTTCCGCCGCGAGAAGTATATTCCCCATGGAGGCCCCGATGGTGGAAACGGTGGTGGCGGTGGGGATGTAATCCTGTTTGCCAATATGCGTAAGAGCACCCTGGTAGATTTAAGTTACCGGCCACATTTGTTTGCCCCTTCAGGAAAGCATGGTGAAGGGAAAAACAAAAATGGTAAAAATGCCTCTGCTCTGACTATTGAGGTTCCAACGGGCACCGTGATTAAAGATGAAAACGGGGTAATTCTGGCTGATTTAGTCAGACATGGTCAGCGGGCAGTGGTAGCCAGGGGAGGCAAGGGAGGACGGGGCAACACTTCCTTTGCCACTGCGAGGCGCCGTGCACCCTCTTTTGCGGAAAAAGGAGAATACGGGGAAGCACGTACGCTTATCCTGGAACTGAAACTTTTGGCTGATGTTGGCCTTGTTGGGTTTCCTAATGCCGGCAAATCAACACTGTTATCTCATATTTCTGCTGCCAGGCCCAAAATCGCCAATTACCCTTTTACAACGCTTATACCACAACTGGGAGTAGTCAGCCTGGATCGTGAACGCTCATTTGTTGTAGCTGATTTGCCGGGGATTGTGGAGGGAGCTCATCGCGGTGTAGGCCTGGGGCATCAGTTTCTAAAACATATAGAACGAACAATGGTGCTGATTTATGTGATTGATATGGCGGGCACGGAAGAGCGAGACCCGCATGCAGACTATAAAAAGCTAAGGGATGAGCTGGGCTGTTATCAGTCCGAGTTATTAAAACGCCCGGCGGTGATTGCTGCCAACAAGATGGACGTACCTGCAGCTAAAAACAATCTTGCCATTTTTAATGCTAAGCTTCAGCATGATGAGGAGGTTTTCCCTTTATCTGCAGTAACAGGAGAAGGAGTAAGGGTTTTGTTGGAAGCAGTTTACCGTCACTGGCAGGAGCAATTAAAACCTCATCCGGAGGAAGATGGAGAAAGCGATGACATTATCTATCTGCCTCCCTTGCCACGACGAGAAATGACCGTGCGACAGGAACAGGGAATATTTATTGTGGAAGGCGATGAGGTGGAACGAGTGGTTCGCCGTGCAGACTTGCACGGTTTGGAAGGTCGGAGATATTTTCAAAAAATGCTGGACGAACTGGGTGTTGAAAAGGTACTTTTAAAAGCGGGAATACATGAAGGCGATACTGTTCGTATCAGTGATATGGAATTTATTTTTTATCAGGAATCAGAATTTAACAATCAGGAATAGGGTTAATGGAAAAGTAAGTTTACCCCTATGAAGGAACACGGAGGAAGTCATAATGAGCTTTTTGTTGCCCAAAGCGAATGGTAAGCAACTGAGGCTGGGAATTATGGGGGGAACCTTTGACCCTATCCATATGGGACATCTTGTTACTGCTGAGGAAGCATGCCAGCAGTTTAACTTGAATAATGTTATTTTTATGCCTTCCGGGGAACCACCTCACAAGGACAAGCGTCAAGTTACGGCGGCAGAACACCGTTATATCATGACCATGTTAGCAGTAGTGGCTAACCCCTGTTTTACAATATCACGCATGGAAATAGAAAGTGAAAGAACTTCGTATACTGTAGATACGGTACGACGCTTCTGTGATTTATATGGAAGCAATTTGGAACTATTTTTTATCACGGGCGCTGATGCAATCCTTGATATCACTACCTGGAAAAATTATGAGGAAATATTAGAAAGGTGCTCTTTTATTGCCACTTCCCGGCCAGGTTATTCTCTGCAAAAATTACGGGAAGTGCTCGGTTCTGCTTTTGCGGCAGTTATGCAACATATTCACCTGCTGGAAGTGCCTGCCATGGCAATTTCTTCAACAGAAATAAGGCGCCGCGTAGCTGCTGGGAAAACGATCCGTTATCTGACACCGAGACCGGTGGAGCAGTATATCTACAAAAATCAGCTTTACAGATAGCTGCCCTTGACTAACCCCTGTTATGGTGGTAATATGTTGAAAAATAGATGAATGGACATAAAGTTTATGCAAGGTCTTCTTGCGTAAAAACAGGGTTAACTAAGAGCCGATGCGGTACGGGATTTGTGTTTGGGTCCTTTCCTAAAGGTTACCCGCTTTGTTCTCCTTCTTACCCGCCGGCATTATTTCCAGGAGGTGAGTTTCGTATAAACCAGTTTTTTGTGTCGCATAATATACGGGGATAGTTCCGTAATGCCGGGAAGCGAGGTGACAATGATGAAAACCCTTTATGTGGGGAACATTTCCTGGGGAACTACGGAAGATGAGCTGCGCAACACCTTTGCCAGCCATGCGGAAGTGCTGGGATGCCGTATTATTACGGAAAGAGCGACTGGCCGTTCCCGGGGATATGGTTTTGTTGAAGTTAACGATGAGGATGCGGAGAAAGTAATTGAGGCCATGAACGGGGCCGAAATAGATGGACGGAGACTGGTGGTAAATGAAGCAAAGCCACGGGAATAATAAAAAAGGCAACTGCAAAGTTGCCTTTTTTTACTTTTTAGCAGGAATGTCTAGCTTCTTGTCAAATTAGATATTATGAAAAAGGTGCAAACATTTTTTTTAAATGCCAGAATCATGGTGAAGCAATGAACAGGGAGAAAATTCATGAGCTATTGAGAATAAAAGGCAGTGAAAAATTATATGGTCATGCACAAAGGGTGGAAAATACTGCCATAGAGTTGGCTGAAAAGTACGGTTTGAATGAAGAAAAAGCAGCTTTGGCAGGATTAACGCATGATTATGGTAAACTTTTAGGACATGATGAGTTAATAAACTTAGTGCAAAAGAATGATATTGAAATTGAACCGATTATGTTATGGGAACCGGCATTACTGCATGCTCCAGTTGGAGCCTGGCTATTGGAACATGAGCTGGGTTTACAGGATCAGGAAGTGTTGGATGCTGTACGGCAACACACTACAGGATCAGGAAAGATGGGACTTCTTTCGCGCATTGTATACCTGGCTGATTTTATTGAACCAAATCGAAGATTTGGTGGTGTTGAGATAATACGTAATTTGGCTTTAAAGCAGGGGCAGTTGGAGCAGGCGTTACTGGCTTCCATTGAGATGACAATTTTCAGCGTTCTGCAAAAGGGTAGATTATTACACGATGCTTCCATTGCTTTTCGCAATAGTATAATTTTGTTTTTGCGGGAAAAAAATTTGGAGGAGAAACATGGAAAGGGATAACCTTTTAAGACGGAGTCCAACAGTAAAAAGAAGCAAGCTACCGCTAAACCGATTATATTTCTTTGTTGCTCTTCTGCTTTTTATTGTTGTATTAATAATCGGTTTTCGTTTCAGTGGAGCTCATAATGATTTGCAAAACAGGGCGGAATGGGCTCTTTCTTTGAGTGATGCAGCTTTAAGGGAGCAAGGGACGAATCATCTTTTATATGGTTTTTATGAGAAAGGTGGTAGTATGCTTCTGGAAGATATCTTTCTCATAAATTATCCTCCGGATATGGAATCACCCCATATTATTTTTATTCCGGGAGAGATGCTCTTTAACCGTCAGGTAGAATCTCTGGAAATTTCATCACTGGAAAATAGTGATGAAATTCCGGGAAACGAAGAAAATAATTTAGGGACAAATGAAAGAATAAACACTTTCTATTTTCCTGTACATTTCTATAAAGAAGGAGGCGCCAAGCTTCTTATTGATCAGTTGTCTTATTTTCTTGGCGTTCCAGTTCATTATTACCTGGAGTTGAATTATGAGGGAATCCCTGAGATGGTTGATTACCGGGGTGGAATCACCTACCGGGGTTATGATTTGGATGGAGATGATTACTACGATTATTTCCTGCAGGGTGAAAGGGATGAACTTCCTTTAGGTAGGGCACTGCGCCGTATGCAGTCCTTGAGCAGCCTGGTTGAATACGTAGGGGAGAAAAGGGGCGTTTTCAGTAAATCGCGTTCTGTTAGAAGGGCAGCTCCGTACATAGATACAAATATGACTTGGGACGAGTTGGATAATTTTTATGTTTCACTGGCCCCACTATTTAGCGATCAGGAAAATAACCTGAAAGATAATGTGATTGAGGTGCCTGGAGTATGGCGGGAACATATTGACGGCGATACTTATTTTGAACCGAATAATGAATTGATTTCTTACATGATGACAAATTTGGGGAAGGAATTTATTCTGCCGCGGGAGTTGATTACGGTGGCAGTATTAAACGGAAGCGGTGTTGCGGGAATAGCTGCCCAGGTTGCAGAGCTTTTGGAAGAAAAAGGGTTTCAGGTTGTTGACGTGGATAATGCTGATTCATTTGATTATCCGCGCAGCCAGGTTATATCCCGTCAGGATGGAATGGAACCGGCACGTGAGGTGGCGGTTGTAATACCTGGATCAGAGTTGCTAAAAGAACCTGTTGAAGGTTCACCAGCGATGGTCACGGTAATTGTAGGAAAAAACTTTACTTTAGATTAAGGAGGAGGGTATGTTTGCCTTTAGATGCGAAGGAGTTTGCCCTGAAGGCAGTGGGGTTGTTAAAGGATAAAAAGGCACAGGATATTTGCCTTTTAGAGATAGGAAGGTTGTCGCTTATCGCTGATTACTTCCTTATTTGCAGTGGTTTAAATAAAGTTCAGACCCAGGCTCTTAGCGACCATTTGCAGGAAAATCTTCAAGATGATCATTACAAGCTGCTACGCAGGGAAGGATACGAGGAAGCAAGCTGGATTTTACTGGATTTTGGCACTTTAGTCGTTCATATTTTCCTGCCAGAGACACGTTCTTTTTATAATCTTGAACGTCTCTGGGGAAATGCGGGAGGCGTTGACACAGGATGTCTGACCACCTTAAATTAGAGTTAAAAAAAGCAGCTAATAAATTAGCTCAAGGATCCTTAACCGTGTTAAGCGGGGCGGGCATATCGGTGGCAAGTGGGATTCGTCCATTCCGGGGCAAGGGCGGTCTTTGGGAAAAATATGACCCCGAAGTTGTGGTCAACATTGATAATTTTCATCGTTCGCCTGGAGATTCCTGGAAAATGCTCCGCGAAATTGTTGAAGTGATTGCTGAAGCGAACCCCAATCCGGCACACCTTGCAGTTAACGTGCTTGAAAGGATGGGTATAGTCCGTTCTATCATTACACAAAATGTGGACGGATTACACCAAAAGGCGGGAAGCAGTAATGTGATCGAGTTTCACGGCAGTACAAGCAGGGTAATCTGCCTGGATTGCAGCGCTATTTTTCCCATAGCTGAAGTAGATCTTGAGCTCATTCCCCCTCCCTGCTTTAACTGTGGTGGGTTACTAAAACCTGATGCTGTTTTTTTTGGCGAGGCCATTCCCCCAGCAGCGTTGCTGCGTGCTCATGTGGAAAGCCAGCAATGTGACTCCATGTTGGTAATAGGAACTTCCGGCATGGTTGAGCCGGCGGCCAGCCTGCCAGCTATGGCCCGAAACAGCGGTGCACTCATTGTGGAAGTGAACCCCGAGCCATCCTGGCTGACAACAACCTCAGTCGATATATTCCTGCAGGGTAATGCTGAAGAGATAATGCCTCTTTTGTTGGCCGAGATAAAAAAAACAGCAGAGCAGTAATTTATTTAATATTGTAACAACTCAGGTATTCAGAATTCAGGAGTCAGTATCCAGAATAAATCCACGCACAGGCTTGAGCAAGGTGTAATATACAGGTTCAGGATTGCCGCGTCTAAGACTCGTAATTACACAGACACAACCGGATAGTTCAACGCAACTTGGCTAGCTCGCCGATCGCGAACAGGATCCATTTTGAAACGATCAAGATCGATTTTTAATCCTTTATTCTGACTACTGTGTGCTGACTCCTGGCTGCTGATCCCTCTGACAAAAACAGGGCAAAATGCTTAGCTTAGTATACTTCCTTATGGGAGGTAATCTGTAATGATAAAATTGGAAGTTGCCTTATTTGCCACGCTCCGTCGCTATAATCCCTACGGTGAAAGTTCGGACCCTTTCACCATACAATTACCCGTGGGAAGCACTGTTGAACAGGTGCTCAATGAACTGAAAATCCCAGTAAAAGAGAGTAAACAGGTTTTTGTAGATAATGTCCGCCGTGAGAAAGATTATGTATTGCAGGACGGACAGCGGGTAGCTGTCTTTCCACCGATTGCTGGCGGTTAAACAATAATTTGATTGCCAGAATGCTTCTTAAAGAAAGAGGCCTTGAAAAATGGATCCGGCAAAGTTAATTAAAGCAAAAGCAAATGAAAAGAGTATTGTTTTTGACGAAGTTGAATACGGAGCACTTTCTCTGGCCGCAGTGCGGAAGATTGCTTCCATATGTTCCCTATCCTTAAGAGAGGTGGAAGTTAATGCTCTTGAAATGGGAGTGATACCTCAGCGCTATGAACGGAGCTTGGGTACGGTGGGTGGGCCTGCAGGGCAGTTGCAGTTGCTTCGGTCCCGTGTTGCCATAGTGGGGTTAGGTGGACTTGGCGGCCTGGTTGCAGAGTTGTTGGCCCGAATGGGTGTGGGAACACTCGTTTTAATAGACGGAGATCGTTTTAGTGAAAGTAATTTAAACCGCCAAATTATTTCAACAGAGGCCGTACTTGGTGTGCAAAAAGCTTTTGCTGCAGCCACGCGTCTCAAGGAAATCAATGCTGCTGTGGAGCATGTTGTCTTTGCTCAATTTGCCACACCTCATAACTTGGAGGGCATGCTTTCCGGCTCTGATGTGGCAGTTGATTGTCTCGATAATCTCAGTACCCGCTTTATGCTTCAGGATGGTTGCCGTGCCTTGAATATACCTTTTGTTCACGGAGCTATTGCACAATTTTACGGACAGGTAGCCGTTATATATCCTGGAGATCCCGGCTTGACAGCCATTTATGGTCCCCGGGATAATGATAAAGAGCATGGAATTGAAAAAGAACTGGGAAACCCTGCCACTACACCGGCTTTGGTAGCGTCTTTACAGGCACAAGAAACCCTTAAAATACTTTTAAAAATTGAAAAGTCATTCCGCAATCGCCTCCTGTTTATTGACACAATACAGGGCTGTTTTGAGACTATTCAATTGGAAGGGGAGTAATCAATTATGGCAGCAGATAAGATTAAACTGACACATTATTCCACCAGTGCAGGTTGAGCAGCCAAACTGGGGCCAGGGGACCTGGCCAGCATTGTTCCACTTTTGCCGGTACAAAAAGATGAGAATCTGCTTGTGGGAACTGAATTTCCTGATGATGCTGCTGTTTACCGTTTATCTGATGAGCAGGCGCTTATCCAGACAGTTGATTTTTTTCCGCCAGTGGTGGATGATCCGTTTACTTACGGACAAATTGCTGCAGCAAACGCTTTAAGCGATATCTATGCCATGGGTGGCCGTCCGCTTACGGCAATGAATATTGTATGCTTTCCCTGCCGCAAATTGGGACTGGATGTCCTGGTGGAGATACTGAAGGGAGGTGCTCTAAAAGTAGCGGAAGCAGGGGCTCTGCTGGTTGGTGGGCACACCATTAGCGATGATGAGCCCAAGTATGGACTGGCCGTTACAGGGCTAATTTCTCCTATGGAAATATTTACCAAGGGAGCGGTAGAAGCAGGAGATTTACTTATTCTTACTAAGCCGCTTGGATCAGGTATTATAACCACTGCCCAAAAGGGAGAGATGGCCCCTCCCGATGCCATGGCAGAAATAACCCGTTGGATGGTGGAACTGAATAAAAATGGGGCGGATGTGGCTCGCCAGGTGGACGTAAAAGCATGTACAGATATCACTGGCTTCGGCCTTGCGGGACATACTGCCGAGATGGTTGCAGGGAGCAACTTGAGTGCCATTATCCATATACCTTCCTTGCCGCTTGTGGAGGGGACAAAAGAACTGGCAGAAATGGGCCTTGTGCCCGGGGGGGCGAAGACTAACAGAGATTATCTTGCGGACAGAATCAGCAATGTGGCAAAGATCGATGAAGTGTGGTTGGATATAGTTTGCGATCCCCAGACTTCAGGAGGACTCCTGATGGCTGTTAAAGAAACTGAAGCGGAGCGGGCTATAAAGTTGCTTCGGGAAAAAGGTTTGGTTTATGCTGCCATTATCGGAAGAATCAGTGACCGTGGCGGCGGGCAAATCTTTTTAACGGAATGATTTTGCATAAATGTTTTACCCCCCGGCAAGAATAAGAAAAAAATGGGGGGTTAGTTATTTGACACCAAAGAAAAAAAAGGTTAATAAAGAGGATGCATTGAAAGATCGGCTTAAAAACGAGGTTGCCCTTGAATTGGGTCTTATGGATGAAGTCAAAGAAAAAGGTTGGGGAGGCCTAACTTCCCGGCAAACGGGCCGTATCGGAGGACACCTTTCTAGCAGAAAAAGTAAAAAGAAAAGCCCATAATGACCTTTGCTTCCGGCTACGGCAAATCCTCTTTACAGCCTGTTACAATCCTTTGACTGTAACAGACCGCATTTTGAACCTGCCGTAACCTTGGCTCGACCAGTATAAATCCCCGGGGAAACCGGCAATGATCTTCCGACCATTACCGGTCTCCTTTATCCTCAATGTGTTTACACAGGTTGAAAATATCTTTTCATAACGGGAACTTATACTGATCTGCGCTCGACCATGTTATATTCCTTATTGACCCTAAAACGGTCTTCACTGACCATTCCAGGGCCATGGCGGAACATAACATGATCTTCCCGCCGGCTGATAACAAGCCGTATAGACCTGCTATCAGCCTTTGGCCGACTGCGATAAAGCCTGATTGACCTTACCGCAATCTTGGCCCGGTCATTATGGACCTTTCTTCCCTAATAGATTAACCAAATGACAGGGAATCTATTACTCCCAAATTTTAGAAATAAAACGGCTAACTGTATTGGATTCTTTGGCATGAAAAAAGTAAAAATATTTTTAAAATTGCTCTTGCCAAAGAGCAAATTATTCTATATAATACAAATAGTTTCAATATTTCAAATCTGCTAAAACCTAACCTCCTACAAAATATCTTAAGCAGGGGCAGGCCCAGCCCCTGCTTCTTTTTTGCAAATATAACAAACATTTAACGGCGCGGAAAAAAGTTGAAAGTGCCTAAGGGGCACTTTTTTAGCGTTTATGGGGAAGCAGCTCAAGACGGGATAATTTTGTGAAGTATTGGCGCAGGGAAAGAAATGTTGGTCGCTGACCGTCGCTGTAAATTAGCTGCAGGCGATGTGCCCTCTTTTGCAGGCGGTTCAACAGGCGTGTAAATGAACGGGAAGCCCGCTCAGATGCAAAATTTAATTCTTTTGTATCAACAACCAATTGGAAGAAACGGTCTGGCAGATGTCCCTGCAAGGATCGTTTTATTTCTTTAAAGGTAAATCGGTCTAGAAAACCGCGCAAACGCACATAAAAAACACCCTGGCTTTCTGCAATGAAAATTTTCAGGTGGCTGTTTGCTCCTGCTTCATTTTGTTGAGCATTGCCTGCCATGGCAGGCACCCTTCGGTAAAGTAAGGGGACACGCCGTGTTTCGCTTTGCAGTTGTTGTAAAAACTTTGGATACCAGCGACTTTCCCGTACAAAACGACGCACCAGGATCCAACCCAAACCCCGGTAAAGGGCGGACGCCCAGCCTGTAAAGAAAAAATTCTGCATAATATTTTTGGGGGCATAAAAACGCTGAAAAGCGCGGACCGTTTCTGTTTGTAACTCCTCTGCAGCCATGCGGGCTGGCTGAAATACTGCATGGTGCCCGTCGTATAATTCCCAGTCGCGTGTCAGTAAGCGACCCTCTGCTTCCAATTTGTGGAAAAGGGGTGTCCCAGGGAGGGGTGTGAGCATTAAAAACTGTACTGTGTCAATACGCAAACGCAGGGCAAAATCCACTGTATCCCTTATGGTATCCACAGTGTCATCATCTCCCCCTAAAACAAACATTCCGTGTACCCTCATGCCATATGCATGATAACGTCGAACGGCATCGGCAATATCTTCCACACTTTGTTTTTTGTTATATGCTTTAAGGGTTTCTTCGTTAACCGATTCCAGGCCCAGGTAAACGATATGGCCGCCGGTACGGCGCATCATATCCATAAGTTCATCATCACGGGATGCTTCTACACGCAGTTGTGCACCCCATCCCTTGATCTTTATCTTACGATCAATGATCCCCTGAAGAAGTTCCATGCTGCGTCGACGGTCAGCAGCAAAATTATCATCACAGAAAAATATATGCCGGCCTTCATAACGCGACAGTTCTTCCAGCACATTTTCTGTGGAACGATAACGGTAACCCCTCCCAAACATGGGTGTAACACTACAGAAAGTACAGTTAAAGGGGCAACCACGTGAAGTCATTACGGGAATAGCCCCCTTACCAGGGCCACCTTTGGTAAAAAGGGAAAGGTCGGGTATGGGCAACTCATCTACATTTACCCATTCCGGTACGCTTGGGTTATGTATTATTTCTTCTCCTGTCCAGTAAGAAAGGCCAGGTAATTTATGAGGCAACTCCCCTTTTTTCAGACAATCCACAAGGGCTGGAAAAGTAAAATCAGCTTCTCCCCGTATCACGTAATCTGCATACTGCAGCGCTTCGTCAGGCAAAAAAGTGGCATGGATGCCACCAATGACCACAGGGATATTGCTGTCACGCAGATAAGAAGCAATACGATAAGCTTCACGACTGGTGGGAGTAATGGTGGAAATGCCAACTAAGTCTGCTTCCAGGATCTTTTCCCAGGGCATGCTTGAGGCAGGCCCTACAAAAATGGATACCTCGTAACCATCTTTTTTTAATTGTGTGCCTAAGAGGGGCAAGCCCAGTCGCGGCATTTGCGTTTTGCTGAACACATGTCCCCCCGAAGCCTGTGGTTCAATAAGAACAATGTTTTTCACTGAAGGGGCCTCCTAAAATTAAATAATATATGGTGCCTTACCTTGATAGCATGAATAGATTCCCGTTAAGTATTCTCATCAAGTACTGGCCTGTGTATGGAAAATACAATGCCTTGGAACAAGAAGTATTTTCTAGAGAATACAAGTAGTTACAGTATAACACAGATCGGATTAAATAAGAAGAGAAGCGGGAAATCAAAAGAAGTTACCCGAAAAGCATGACCTCCTAAGTTTAATGCCATAGTTTACAAAAGGAGAAAAAATACGATATAATGTCGTATGATCAAGGAAAATGGCATCGTCCCTGTTCTACCTGTTTTATTTCTGGCGGTGCTGGCAGTGTCCTTTTCTGCGGTGCTGGTTAGGCTTTCGGTGGCGCCTTCACTGGTAATCGCTGCGTACCGCCTTTTGTTTACCGTTGTTTTTCTTGCCCCCGCCACGTTAATTCTATGCAAATCTGAGTTGAGAACTCTTTCAGCAGGGGACCTGGGTCGTTGTATGTTGAGTGGATTATTCCTGGCTATCCATTTTTATGCATGGATGACATCCCTCCAGTATACAACTGTTGCCGCTTCCGTGCTTCTTGTTTCCCTTCATCCAATCTTTGTTGCTTTATTAGGATGGTATTTTTTTAAAGAGCAAATACCAGGTGCTTATTGGTTTACCTTAACCCTGGCTCTTTTGGGAACTGCTGTAATGGGTGCGGGCGAGCTGATTAACGGCAGTGGCGCCTGGAGTGGAAATTTACTGGCAATGCTTGGCGCTTTTGCCATGGCTGTCTATCTTCTAATTGGCCGTAGGCTGCGAACACGCCTCTCTACTCTTACATATACATTATGTGCATACGGGAGCGCTTCCCTGAGCCTCTTAATTGCAGTGTTACTAACGTCTGCTTCTCTCCATCCTTATCCACGGCAAGAATACGC
Source organism: Syntrophomonadaceae bacterium (assembly GCA_007131175.1). Taxonomy (GTDB): domain Bacteria; phylum Bacillota; class Dethiobacteria; order DTU022; family UBA8154; genus UBA8154. The sequence goes on along the minus strand of SLRC01000039.1, from coordinate 3,790 downwards.
CATATTTTTGGCTTTGGCCCTGATTCCCACACTTATGGGGCATACGGTTTTTAACTGGGTGCTGGGAAAGGTTCCTGCCTCATTTGTTGCTTTCACAGCACTGGGAGAACCGGTGGGGGCAGGTATTTTAGCTTTTTTCTTTCTTAAAGAAACTCCCACATTTGCACAATTTGCCGGTGGCGTTTTAATCTTAACAGGCCTCTACCTGGGGGTGCGGTGGCGCCCTTAGTATATAAAAGGTTAAACCAGGCAGGGTTAAATGCTAGTGAAGGAGAATAATTTATTATGGACAAAAAAAGGAAAAAATATCTGTTTGGCCCTGTACCTTCAAGGCGGCTTGGTGCTTCTTTAGGCATTGATCTTCTTCCTTACAAGACTTGCACATTGGATTGCGTATATTGTGAATGCGGTGCAACCACCAATTTAACGTTATGCCGTAATGAATACGTTCCTGTTAATGATGTCCTGGAAGAACTGGATGAATTCCTAAAAGAAAGGCCTGCCCTGGATTATGTAACATTTGCTGGCTCCGGGGAGCCTTTGCTGCACAGCAGGATTGGTGAAATCATTGCCTGGATAAAGTTACATTATCCCTTTTATGCCGTCGCCGTATTGACCAATGGTACCCTGCTGACACAGCAGGAAGTGCGAGCTTCGTTGGCCCGTGCTGATCTGGTTATCCCTTCCCTTGATGCTGTTACTAATCAGTTGTTTCAAAAAATAAACCGGCCACACAGCGGTCTGGATTGCCAAGAGATAATTCCGGGTTTGGTGCAGTTTCGCCGGGAATATTCGGGCGAGATATGTCTGGAAATATTTGTTATTCCCGGGCTAAATGATTGTATGGCGGAACTGGAGCAAATGGGTGAGGTGATACGCCAAGTTAAACCGGATCGAATTCAGCTGAACACCCTTGATCGACCGGGTGCGGAAAACTGGGTGCAACCTGCTGGAGAAAACGAATTAAAAAAATGTTCCGCTATAATCAATGAGGGTAAAATTACAGAAGGTTACCACCGTCGCAGGGCAATACCCCTTAATATGGAACATCAGAAAAATATACTGGATGTTTTGCAGCACAGACGGTGTACTGCCGGGGATCTGGTGGGATTACTAGGCCTTCGCCCGGTTGAAATAAATAAACACCTGCACATGCTTGTGCAGTTGAAACGTGTGGAATATATCCGGGAAAAGCGGGGATTATTTTACAAGATAAAAAATAATCCTCCCCATGCTCCTGACAAAAGGAATAAAAAAGCTGATTTGGCTCGATAATCTAACAGGAAATATAATAACACTGGTGAGGTAAATATGCACGATCTTGAAAAAAAAATGGAAAATGTTAAGAAATGGGCTTTTAATGTTGGTAAGATGCAAAAGGATCGCTTGGGCTCTAAAGGGTTAAGGGTGTACAGCAAAACATCCATGGATGATTTGGTTACCGAGGTGGATGAGCATTCAGAAAAGACCCTGCTTGAGGCAATTGGAACAGCCTACCCCGAGCATGGCTATCTTTCAGAAGAATGTGGCGGGGCAAACATCGATGCAGAATATGTGTGGGTGATTGATCCCCTGGACGGCACCACAAATTATACCCAGGGCATTCCCATATTTGCGATTTCGTTAGCTCTGCAGTACCGGGGAGATACCGTCCTGGGAGTAGTGTATCAACCTGTTCTTGATGAGATGTTTACCGCTGTTAAGGGAAAAGGGGCTTACCTGAATGGGCGGGAAATAAGCGTATCTGCCAAAACGGACCTGGCAAAATGTGTGCTTGGCACCGGCTTTCCCTATGACAAGGCTATTCACAAGCAGAACAATGCCAATTATTTTTCTTACTTTGTCCCACGGGTAAGGGGCTTGCGGCGTTTTGGGGCAGCAGCCTACGATTTGGCCGGTGTGGCGGCAGGTAGGCTTGATGGTTTCTGGGAACTGAACCTATCCCTGTGGGATGTGGCAGCCGGCATTCTATTAGTGGAAGAAGCGGGAGGCAGGGTAGAGTTGCTTGAGAAGAGAGGTATTTCCCTGATAGCTGGGAATGATGTTATTTGCAATATTATACGAAACTCCATTGAAGAAGTGGATGGGGTAACACAGGACAGCCAGTCTTAGGCTAGGTAGACAACGTGTTACCGCAAAAGATGGCAGCATTTGAGGTGAAATTTTATTATGGTTTTTGGTGAAAACAATCAAGGAAAAGACCTCATTAGAGAGAAATCCCCTTTTCTGCAGAAGATGACACTGGGTGAGTTGCTGCAAGATCGCTGTTTTAAATATGGGACTAAAACGTTCCTGGTTGATCCTGTGAAAAAGATTGAGTACAGCTATACGGAATTTCAAAATAAAGTTAACTCCGTAAGCAATTTCTTGTGGAGGATGGGAATAGGAAAAGACGATAAAGTATCCATCCTCATGTCCAACAGCCCTGAGTACCTCTTTTCCTTATTTTCCATTACCCAGCTTGGAGCCATCGCCTGCCCTGTTAATATTAATCTAAAAAAGGAAGAAGCGGCCTTTATTTTAAACGATTCAGATAGCGTTGCTCTTTTTGTTGGGTCTGAATATGGGGAAACGGCACTGCACTTGCAGACAGCAGCAGGGAAAAAAATAAAATTGTTTCTGTGGAGCGATAAGGAAGAAGCGGCTGAAAGGATTCCGCTCCAGGGGATCAATGTAAATGAGGCCATATTATACGAAAAAGAAACACTGCTGCCGGAAGTGAAAACAATCCATATTGACCCGGAAGACGTGGCGGAAATCATTTATACCTCCGGTACAACCGGCAAGCCCAAAGGAGCAATGTTGACCCATCACAACTTAGTAATTGACGCTCATTGGATATCAGCCTGCCACCGTTTGCAGGAACAGGATCGGGCAATGTGTGTAATGCCCCTTTTTCATGTTAACGGGCAGGTTGTCACAGTGATTACTCCCCTTATTCACGGGGGGAGTATTGTATTACCGGAACGTTTCAGTGTTACACGATTTTTCCCTGATATAGTGAAACATGATGTTACTTACACGGGCACGGTGGCAACAATGCTTTCCATGCTTTTGAACCGTATTGAACCGGTTGATATTTCCAAGGAAAGCAGACTGCGTGTTGTTTTTTGTGGTTCTGCACCTGTCCCTGTGCAGGTTCAGGTCGCTTTTGAGCAGACTTTTAGGGTTCCTGTGATCGAAGGCTATGGGATGACAGAGACAACATGCCGCTCAACGTTTAACCTTTTACCTCCCCCTGGTAAATTGAAACTGGGGGAGAGTGATGGCTACCGCAAGCTTGGTTCGGTGGGACTCCCCCTGGGCAATGAAATGACGGTTCTGGATGATCGGGGCAGGCAACTGGGACCGGGGGAAATAGGCGAGATTGTCATCCGCGGTGAAAATTTGATGAAAGGCTATTATAATAATCCCCAGGCTACAGCAGAGGCTTTTCATAATGGATGGTTTCACAGTGGTGACCTTGGCTATTATGATGAAGACGGCTATTTTACCATTGTTGACCGGAAGAATGATATGATTATCCGTGGAGGTGAAAATATTTATCCCAGGGAGATTGAAGAGGTCCTCTACAGCCACCGGGCAGTAAAAGATGCGGCCTGCCTGGGAGTTCCACATGAGCTTTATGGTGAAGAAGTTGTGGCATTTATAGTACTTAAGAATGATGAAGCAATTTCTGAGGAAGAGATTATATCCTATTGTGGCAAACATCTTGCCGCTTATAAATGCCCCAAACAAATAAAAATTGTGGAACAGATTCCCAAGAGTTCTTCGGGAAAACTTTTACGCC
>SLRC01000133.1 GCA_007131175.1 Syntrophomonadaceae bacterium | reverse complement strand
GATTCCCCCAAACATCTAAAGCATAAACACCCATTGAGCGATCCATGCTTTTTATAAGTATGTGCAGGGCCTGCTCCCTGGTGCGGGGTATCATTAAAAGCCCGTCAAATTTTTGCTTAAAGCCGCTGTAATATACTTCAGCTGCTTGAGTTATCATTTCCCGGGGCAGTTTGGTTGTTATTTTTAAGTCGTTTTCACGCTGGCGGGTATCCTTCATATTCATACCTTCCTTGTCACTATGCACCGCCAAAACATCTCCAGGCGTGTTTTCCAATAACGTTACATCTAAGATTCTGTCCACTGCCGGACCTCCTCTTTAAATTATTATTTACTGGATGGCATGCTCATCCTTTCCACCTGTAGTGACAGAAGGCATATCCCCCTATCCCTCAACTGGAGAATGAATCCGTAAACAGCCGGAAGATCGGGCAATTCCCCCGTTATGTGGGAACTGCCATCGTCCTTGTGCATAATATTAAGCCCTGCAAAGCAATCCTCTATCCAATCGTCAAGGTGGCTCTCTGAACATACCTGGATGCTCCAGGTATAATCAGCAAAAGCGTTGTCGCGGCATTTTTTTTCGTCCATTGCTTCCAACCCCCCTCTTCGTGTAAATCCTGTTACCTATCCGCTTTTCTTTTATTTATTTCGGTAAAACGATTATAGCGAAAACATTTTGTTTTGAAACCTGACAAAAGTTAGGTTCGGGACATCATACTTAACCCTTACTTTGGTTGGAGCATTGCCCCGGGCACGGTGCCTAAATCTTGCTATAATAATTTGTTTTTTCTGGAAATCTGCCGGTTTGCTGCTGGTTAAAGAAGGATTCGGATGATAAATGGAGAAGAAATAAAGCATCCGGGAGGCAGCTAGCATGGTTGGTGATATTTTAAAAATCAAGACAAATATCCCCCCTTTGGACACGAATATTCTTCCGCTACCCCGCATTTTGGAATCTCTTGATGAGAATTTAACGGTAGCAGAAGGCTTTACCCGCCAGTTGACCCTGTTGTCGGCACCGGCAGGTTTTGGCAAGACAACCCTGGTAAGAAAATGGCTTGCAGGACGTGAAGACCATATGGCCTGGTACTCACTTGATAAGGGGGATAATGAGCCGGAACGCTTTTGGCTCTATCTCATAACTGCCCTGCAAAAACTAAAGCCCGGACTTTGTAGCGGGCTCCTGGATATACTTAGTTCACAAACCATGTTTACAGACTCTTCATCCTCGGGTGAAGCATTGTTGATCCCCCTATTAAACGACCTCTTTGTGCTGGAAGAGCCTTATTTTCTCATCCTTGATGATTATCACCTTATTAACAATCCCCGCATCCACGAAGACCTGCTTTTCTTTATCGAGAACTTGCCTCCAACCCTCCACCTGGCCATAACAACCCGTTCAGACCCACCCTGGCCTTTGTTTAGATGGCGGGTTAAAGGCAAAATGGCAGAATTCCGTCTAAAAGACCTGAAACTGTCTGAGGAAGAAGCGGGTCAATTGTTGACAAACTTTAAGGGTATCCGGTTGAGTGATGCTCAGCTGCATACCCTTTATTTAAAAACGGAAGGCTGGGTAACGGGTTTACAGCTTGCTGCTTTTTCCATTGACACGAGCGGCAATGTGGACAAATTTATCCGCAGCTTTGCAGGCAGCCACCGGCACGTGCTTCATTTTCTTGGCGAAGAGGTTCTTGCCAGTCAGCCCGAGCCGGTCCAGCAGTTCCTTCTGCAAACTTCTATTTTGGAACGTTTCAGTGCCCCGCTCTGCGATTCAGTTACCCGGAGAACAGACAGTAATGCTGTTTTGGCCAGCTTGGAGCGTGATAACCTTTTTCTTATTCCCCTGGATGAGGAGGGGACCTGGTACCGCTACCACCAGCTGTTTGCCGATCTGCTTTTGCATCAACTAAAAAGGAATCATCCAGATCAAGTTGCCATCCTGCATGAGAGAGCCGGCAGGTGGTTCCTGGAAGCAGGTGAACCGGCTGAGGCCGTCCGCCATGCCCTTGCGGACGATAATCTTGAGGAAGCGGGCCGGATTCTGCACGATCATTATGCAGCCATACTGCTAAATGAAGGGCCGGGCATTCTTTACCGTAACATGGAGACCCTTCCGCTGGAGCTTTTAATACAGTTTCCACGCCTGGTTGCGCATAAGTCGTTGTTTAACCTAATTGTAAAAGGAAAAGAAGAAGCCAGGGCCCTTATTGAAACGGCCGAGACCCTCCACTACGATGATCAAACGGAGCAGAAAGAATATCTGGGAATTATGATTGCCGTAAAGGCATATGATGATATCTATTCCCACAGGTTTCACCAGGCACTGGAAAAAGCGGAAAAAGCCCTGGACTTACTGCCTCCGCACAGCCATTACTGGCGGATGAACATAGCCATTTATTTCGGTGATGCCTGGCTGTTTTCCGGTAACCCTAAGGATGCTTATCCTTTTTACCTTGAAGCGCACCATAACAGCCAGAAATTACGCAATCAGTTTTTATCCCTGATCTCCGGGTTTAAGGTGGCCACCAGTTTATACTACCTGGGAAAACTGGGGGAGAGTGAAGAACTTACGCATGATTTGCTACGTAAAGCAAAACGTGAAGGCCTGGCAAGGTTGCCCAGGATAGGGCTGCTCTGGACCCTGCTGGGGGAGATACTGCGGGAAAAGGGCAATCTTGATGAAGCGGAGCACTGTATAGAAAGAGGGCTTTTTTTAAGTGAACCGGAAAAACCTTGCCTTGGATGGAACTGCCTCTACAAAATTGCCCTTTCTTTTTCACAGGGAGCTTATGATCGGGCCCTGCAAACAATCCGTAAGATTGAAGAGCTTAATCTTGAAGTAAAACTACCCCTGTTCATCAATTATCCTGCCATGATATGGAAAGGGCGTATTCTGATGGAGTCAGGAAAGTCAAAGAAGGCAAAAGAATCATTAGCGATGGCCGGTATTGGAGTAGGCAGTGATGTCCAGGAAGGCCAGGAAAGCGGTTATCTGGTCCTTTCACGCATTTTAATCACAGAGGCCAACGGCAACCTGGCCGAGGCACGCAAGCTTTTGACG
>SLRC01000218.1 GCA_007131175.1 Syntrophomonadaceae bacterium | reverse complement strand
CATCTCAGACGCTTTCAAAAAGAGGGACGGAAAGATGAAGAAATAATCAGGGAAGCGATGGAAATAACGGGAATTACCCATCTCGCCTCCCGCTCTGCTGTTAACTTAAGTGGTGGGGAGCGTCAGAGGGTTATTATAGCCCGGGCCCTGGCACAGGAACCGGAAATATTGCTTCTGGATGAACCAACAGCAAACTTGGATATAAACTACCAGGTGGAATTTCTTGAACTTGCTCATAGGCTTAACAGGGAGAGAAATGTCACTGTTATTGCTGCCATCCATGACCTAAACCTGGCTGCCCAGTTTTTTGACTATTTCATTCTACTTTCAGAAAGAAAAATACTCGCCCTGGGGCTGCCTGAGGAGGTACTGACCCCTAAAAAAATTCGTAGTGCCTACAATGCCTCTGCAGTTGTACAACGTAATCCCCTTAATGGGAAACTGCATATCACCGTGACAAGGAATAACGGAAGGAACGCTCCATTAAAGAAAAGGCCTGCAGTGCATCTTGTGGGAGGGGGGGAAGAAGCTGTTTCACTTTTGTATGCCCTTGTGGACGCCGGCTTCAGACCCTCGGTTGGTCCCGTTACCCGTGAGGACAGCGGGCATCGTTTTGCCACGCATCACACCCTGGAAGTGATCACCCTGCCACCCTTTTCTCCCATATCTGATACTTTTCACCAACGGCACCGGGAGTTAATAAATAAGGCACAAGTGGTTGTAATTCCATCTATTACTTTCGGCATGGGGAATCTGCGCAACCTGGAGGCAGTGGAAGAGGTAATGTCGCCGCCACACCCCGTTGTCCTATTGCTTGAGGAAACACATATTGCTAAGCGGGATTACAGTGGTGGCAAAGTGCAGTCTGTTTACGAAAGCATTAAGAATAAAGGCGCCATCATCTTCCATGAAATAAATGAATTATTGACTTTTCTCCAACAAGAGAATAAGAATAACCTTAACTATCAGAATTCGGTAAGTGATCACACGTAAGGGTAGGGGGTGCAGGAATAAATGAAAGGGGAAAAAGTATTTGTTTCCTGGAGCGGAGGGAAGGACAGTTACCTTTCCCTGATAAAAGCAAAGGAAGCAGGAATGGATACAAGCAGCTTGGTTACTTTTATTAATAAAGACCATTCATGCAGTATGTCCCATGGTCTCCCCCTGCAGCTATTTCACAGACAGTCCCGCGCCCTAGAAATTTCCCAGGTTCTTGAACCTGTAAGCTGGGATGATTATGAAAAAGGTTTCCAACGGGTTATGGTTAAGTTGATCGAAAAAGGTTATACAGGAGGCGTGTTTGGAGATATAAACTTGCCCGGGCATAAGCAGTGGGTGGAAGATGCCTGCAGTAAGGCAGGCATTAATCCTTACCTCCCGCTCTGGGGAATGAAAGAGGAAAAGGTGCTGGAAGAGCTGTTGAACCAAAATACAGAGTTATTGATCGTGGCATTGCGTCCTGACCTTGTAGATGCAAAATGGTTGGGCCGTACGGTTGATTGGGATTTCATCGGGGAGTTGAAAAAGAACGGCCTTTCTCCCTGTGGTGAAAGTGGCGAGTATCATACCATGGCTATTTTTGGCCCCCTGTTTAAAGAAAGAATCGACCTTCCATACAAAGGGATCCGCCAGGAAGGACAGGTTCTGTTTTTAGATTACCTTTAAAAATTATTACTTACCTATCTCTTCCTCAATAATACTCTCTATTTCTTCCTTTTCCAGTTCCCTCAGCTCTATTTCTCCACCCCTTACCTTATCCAGTAAAGTTCTTAATTCAAAATCATCCAAGTCTTCGATGGCACTGCGAACTGAATCAATGGTTCCCTCACTTATTTCCCGGATACTTTTATCCAAAAAGCCCGTATCCTCGATCGCTTCAAATCCCTGCTCCACTCTTCTTTCCCCTTCAGGGTTTAGCCAACCAAAATGATATAACCCCAATATTGTGACCAAAACCACTATAATGATCCCAATTAACCGCAACCCGAACTCCCCCCCTTATTAATGGATATGCCCTAGTCATTTAGGTATTCAAAAATCAGAACTCCCCGGACCGAAGTTTGCTTATTCCACGTGTTTAAGAACAGTGAGTTACCTTAACACCATATTTACTCAGGCTGCCGTTGTAGAAAGGCACTTTTGTGCCCCGATTACCCATGATCAAGTACATTTTCAGGTAGTTGCTTATATATTATATTATCATTTCTAAGACAGCAAGGCGAACAAGGTTTGCGAAATGTTCTGAATAAGCCGTTTCCATTTGCATAATTAACGAATTAAGGTTAAACTTATAGAAAAGCTCGGATTTAGTAATTATTATCCAAAGTGCTGGTCCGACGAAAGGCACATGTTTTGTTTCATAAAACGTTGTATGCCAATTTTATTAATGAAAGGATTGTTATTTTATGATTAACGTAACAAAAGAAGCGGCAGAACAGTTGAAAGGTGCTTTAGAGCAGCAGAGTAAAGAAGGCCTTTATATCCGCATATTTGTGAGCGGTATGGGCTGAGGTGGTCCTGAATTGGGCCTGGCTCTGGAAGAGTCAGTAAAAGAAGATGAGGATCAGGTGGAGGAGGCAGAAGGAGTACCGTTTGTATTAGAAAAAAAAGTTGTGCCTCACCTCAATAATAAAACAATCGATTATATTACATCGCCCCAGGAAGGATTTATAATTCGGAAAGAGGGAAAGGATCCGGGATGCGGGGACTGTAGTTGTTAAAATGAGATAACGACAAATTGGTAAAAAGCGACTTTTTATAAGTCGCTTTTTACCAATTTTACTATGTCTTTATGCTCTCCTGAATGTCTTCAATGGTTTGGTCATCTAAACTGGGGAGATTTTCCTCAAACGGAAACTCAAGGCTTTTTCCATATTTTTTACAGTACTTCCGCAAACTGTTCACCCAGAAGCCTCCGTGAAAATGCTGGGGCTCACAGGAAATTATAAACGCCTCCGGGTCGTATGCCAGAACATAGGTGTATAAATCCCGCTGGTCTTTCCTGGAAGTGAGCATTTCCATTACCAACCGCTGTCCCACCCTCCCTTCTCCCAGCCAGGAAGTTACACCGAATCCCTTCCTTCTTAATGTCTCTGCAAGCGTGCAATCGGGGTTTTTGCTAATTACCTTTACCATCACATAACCCAATGCCAGCCTTTCTTCAATCTTTGTTCCCACGAGAATACCGATAGCAAAACCGGCGGCATAGGCAATAAGATTCTGAATTTCCCCTAAATTATCAATTACCAGTCCAATCCCAAGCACAAAAACAAAAGCTTCTGCTGCACTGACTAAAGAAGCCAGATGTCGTTTACCTTTAAGGATGAACATGGTCCTCACCGTAAGCAAGGAAACGTAAACTATGTTGATTGCCAGAATAATTATCACCATAACCATGCTTTTCACCTGCCTTTAAAACTAATAATATGTTTGCTGGCAGCATTACATCCGGCAAACATATTAAGGTTCAAAAAAATATACAACAATGATCATCATAACTGCACAGGATTATTATTGCAAGGGGTTAATCAAAATTATTTTTTGCATCAAAAGGATGAATGAAACTTTTGTTTTCGGTAATAAACGCACACAATTTTTTAAGTTAACAATATAATATCACATGAAAAAGATAAAACATCTTCTCATTAGGCCTTTCTTTGAATACAGGAATCATTATGAACTGATTCCCTCAACTGTTGAGCTGCTAAAGAATGACAGGAAAAGGGATATATATGACTTTTTAACAAGTATAGACAAAGTGACAGGGGAAAATTATTTAATGTTAATGGCAAATGGGGCAATGGATGCAGATCTTCCCTGGTCATGTGGCTATTTATTCCATATGTTTCATTTTCATCATCCCTGGACACACAGAGGATATCTTACCTGTAAAAGTTCAGCTGACATTTTGGCCCGGCTTTTTTACCGACGGACAGAATTTTTGGACGCAAGGAAGGAAGGGCCGGGCCATTTATCAGTTGGGACGCATGCTGCACTTAATTCAGGATATATTTATCCCGCACCATGCAGCGGTTACAGCCAGAAGTGGTCATGGTGAACTGGAAAAATGGCTTGCTAACAATTGGAAGCCTTGTCTTACTGAGCAAGGAGGATACTATACCTGGGAAAAAACCTTTAATGATGTTTATACCCGGATTCATACGGTTAGCTCAAAAAACCCTTATGACTGGATTGATATGGGCAGCCATATATCCATGCCATGGTACGAAGGATATTTCCGGGATTTTAAACGGGTCTCTTCAAGAAATTTTTTCCCCCAGCTCGCATCTAAGATAATTCCCCATACACTAAGGTATTCTGCAGGATTTATTAACAGATTTTTTGTTAGTCTAACGCTCTAAGCTTGATGATATTCCGACGTTAACAAATTAAAACCTCCTGGCATATTGTATAGCATTAATACGCCTGGAGGTTTTATTGTGATCATAAAAGATGTTTCCTGGATTCGTTCCTCCACCGGTAAGCTTTGTCCAAAGTTAAAAAAATATGCGTTGGAATGGTATCGTCCTACCCGTTTAACGCCTTGCTTTTTACAAAAGATTGAACGATCATTTAAGCTGCGCTGGCGTAAAATACCTGTAATTGTGCAAATGGATGATCCTAAAATATCGTCATTTACAAATAAAGAATTGTGTTCTTTAACAGGATGTCGTGTCAAAAAGCGCCTATCTGCCATAAGATCTTTTTCCACGGAAGTTAATGAAAAATCATTAAAAGATTTGGTTAAAAACAAAAATGTGAAAAAAATTTGGTATGACAGTGAGGTAAGGGCAATTCTGGACATGGCTTCCCCTACAGTAAGGGCCCCACGCTTATGGGAAAGGGGATTGACAGGTAAGGAAATTGTGGTTGCAGTTTTGGATACGGGTATTTATAACCACCCCGATCTGTCGGGCAGGATCTCGGGATTTAAGGATTTTGTGCATGATCGCAAAAAAGCTTATGATGACAATGGGCACGGCACACACGTGGCAGGATGTATAGCTGCTAACGGCAGTGAGAGTGGTGGAAAATATAAGGGATCGGCCCCGGAAGCAAACCTGATTGGCGTCAAGGTTTTAAATAAGGCAGGGTCTGGTTCTATGTCCACCGTTATTGAAGGGGTGTTGTGGTGTATGGAGCACAAAGAGCTGCTTAATATTAAAATAATTAACCTGTCTCTGGGTAGTGAAGCCTACCAGTCCTATCGTGAAGACCCCTTATGTGAGGCAGTACAGCAAGCATGGCTCAGCGGAATTGTAGTGTGTGCAGCAGCAGGGAACAGTGGCCCGGAAAAAGGTACAATAAATTCACCGGGGATTGCCCCCCTTATTATTACTGTAGGTGCTTCCAATGACAGAAACATTCCCAATCCTGCAAATAACAGCGTAGCCGGCTTCTCTAGCCGTGGACCCACTATCGACGGTCTCGAAAAACCTGACGTTTTGGCACCTGGTGTTGAGCTTGTTTCCCTCCGCTCGCGCAAATCTTTAATTGACAAGACAAACAAGAATGCAAGGGTGGATAACTGGTATTTTTCTTTATCTGGAACTTCCATGGCTACACCCGTGTTTGCAGGTGTGGCAGCTCAGCTTTTACAAGCTGACAGTTCATACAGTCCCGACCAGGTAAAAAATATGCTGACTACGAGCGCCACGAAGATTCCCGGGGTGGACAACAATAGCCAGGGTGGCGGGATTGCAAACGCCCACAAGGCCGCTGGTATGTAATTAAATAACCTTTAATTTACAGGGTTTTCCCCCTGGCTAAAGGTCCGTTCAGATGGGCCAGGATAGGATTTTGTCTTAATACCCAATTATAGCCCAGCCAGCCAACCAGCAAGCCAAAAGCTAACCCCCCGAGGTGAGCCATATATGCCACACCTTCAACCGCTAAGACCATATCTATTACCTGGTATACTGTCCAGATTAAAAAGAATATCCAGAGAGCCACTTTTACCTGGTATATAATAATCATAAAGGTTAGCCTTGCTCTTCTGAACCACAACAAATACATGCCAAACAAGGCTGCAATGGAACCGCTTGCCCCTACCACAGGTATTACACTGTTTGGATCAATCATCCATTGGCAAATACCAGCAACTATACCGCTTATCAGATAGATTAGCAAATAATTGGCATGCCCAAGCACGTCTTCAAGATTATCGCCAACAAGGTAAAGGAAGAACATATTGCCGAAAAGATGCATGAAATCCGCATGTTGGAATTGATATGTAATAAGGGTGAGCAAACCCTGCCCCTGTGTTAAGTGGGCCGGGATCATTCCTGCGGCAAGGTACAAGTTAGGTTCCAGCAAAACCAGGATAAATACCAAAATGTTAATAAAGATTAACCCCCAGTTTACCCAGGGCTTTTTCCGCGGTTTCATATTAAATTCCACTGGTAACCTGGTAAGTAGCTGAAAAAAGAATGTTCGCCAATTGGCAGGTTTATTTATTTCTGTCAAAGCGGCCCGTACTTTAGGGGCATAAAAGGTGGCACAACGTTGGCTGTCCTCCACCCAAACCCCCTGGCAGGTGGAGCAACGATTGAGTTCAAGTTGAAATTTTGGAGACAGGTGGTAGCGTTTCATTGGAATGTCACAATCGGGGCAGTTGAGGAGGTTGTCCCTTTCAGTTAGGGGATCGCCCCAGGCAGAGTGGATTTGTTCCAAAATGGCTCGGCCGGGAGGCAGGTGGCCATGAGCATCTTGCCATGTTCCCTCCAACTGACCGACTTCAAACCACAACCCGTGACAGAGGTCACAGGTATCCAGAATCTGTCCCTGTGTTACCACGGGGCTTAATACTTTACCGGGACATTGGGGGCATTTCTTCATAGTACTGAGGTGCACAGGTTTTCTCCTTTATATATAAAGCAAGAAGTTATAACGTATCATCTGCCCTTTGCTACATTGTTCCCCATTTTTTATGCTTAACAGCTTCCACCAGACCAAAACAGCCTGTCATCATCATATCGCCGTAAGGGTTGACCATATGAAATCCCAGCTCCTGTGCCAGGGAGCGTTTTGGGCCTGTGATCCCGACAAAATCAGAAATTGGCGGGGATTCCTGATCAATATAACAGCCGTGGCCCCCATCTTGAAAGACCTCTGCGTGTGTTAATTCTTTGCGGCACAGCTTTCCAATAAGTGTGCCTAGCTTGTCAGTATTGAGCATCCGTGTATGGTGTTCAAATAAACCGAATATCCTGTCTTCTTTCAGGAGCACGGCAAAAGTATGCTGATTGCCCACATTTACTAATACCAGTCCCTTTTCCAGCCTCTTACTTATTGCTTCATCAGCGAATGACCCCCAAACAGCTGCGGAACAGGTATCCATAACTAAGGCGCCGGGAACGGTTTTTTGTACCGCCTTCATTCGGGTTAGGTAGTTGGGGGGTTCTAAATATGCCAGGTCAATAACCTTTCCCCCTCCCTGAATAAACTCTCTCCAGTGTTGGAAACGGATATCACGGTTGCTTCTGCCGGGAGGGGCTTCTCCGTGATCTTGAACAGCGATAGCCACTTCTTGAGGCAGCTCCACGTAATACAATTTGAGGATATGTCTAAGTGTTTTTAAATCCATATCTTTCAACTCCACAACCTTAAACCCTTCCGGAGAGGAATCTGTTATTTTTATGCCCAATTCCCTAACTTTGTCAAGGTCATCTTTAATAGTTTTTGCTGCTTCTGCTTCAGCAGTAACGGGAAGGCCGCTTTTTAGATGTTCTTTTATGGCACCAACATTGCTCCCACCCCCCATAGTTGTTCCAGAGAGATGTAATCCTTTTCGAGCTTGTGTTACTTCTTTAATCTTACATGCGGTGATGACAGTAGGTGAAGGAAGAACGAGTTGTGTAAAATTCTCCGGAGTTTTCCTTTCTTCGTAAAGAATAATATCCTGGGTGCCTCCGCCAATATCTATAGCCAGAATATCTCGCTTCTTATTCATTTCACATCTCCTTATGCTCTTTTTTTTGCTCTGTTTTTATGGAGGATAAAATCATTTCATATATATTAACATAAATCAAGCTCAGGCAGGAATTTATGTAAGATATTTCATTTTGATTAGATGTTTGATATACTTTATGTAAAGCTATCATCAAATGGAGGGATTGTTGTGCACATTGTAAATAAGGTTTTACTCTTCAGTATGGCGTTGATGCTGGCGCTTTTGCCCTTTTCAGGCGTCATTGCCCAGGAAAACCCGGAACCGCTGCAAATTACGGTTAACGAAACTATTCTGGAGCCTGACGTGCCTCCCTTTATTGAAGCAGGCCGCACCCTTGTGGAAATGAGAGCGGTATTTAGCGCCCTGGGAGCTGAGCTGACATGGGATGCTGAAGCAAAGACGGTTACTGCCACTAAAAATGAACTTGAGATCTTCCTGACAATAGGAGAAACAACAGCTATTGTCCAGGATGAACCTTACGAAATGGATGTACCAGCCCGAATCGTTGACGGCCGCACCGTAGTTCCGGCCCGTTTTGTCTCCGAAAGCCTGGGAGCAAATGTAGACTGGGACGAAACCACACGCACTGTCACTATCACTACCCTTGAAGAGAGGCCAACAGTTATTCCTGAAAAGGAGATAGGCGAACTGCCGGCAGCAATTGAAGATTGGGTTGATTATTCAAGCACGCTTTGGTTGGGTCAGGAAAAGTCCTATGAGGGTACTCTTTATATCCTTGTTACCTATGGGGAACAGCCAACAGGTGGCTATGAAGTTGATATTCAAAAAGTGGCTGAATACGAGGATAAAATTGTTGTCACTGTCCGTTTTACTGAACCGGAAGAAGGGGAGCCTGTGTCTCTGGCATTGACTTACCCCTATGATCTTTATGCTATTGAAGATACAGACAAGCCAGTTACCTACGAAGCCGTAGGGGCTAAGGAGTATGTTCCAACGCTAATGGGCATAGATGAATTGCCACCAATCGTGGCTGAGTCCAGGGGAATCAAGGTTTTTAAGCCTGCAGCAGGGTCAGTGGTAACTGACACATTTACCGTGGAAGGTGTTGCCAACGTTTTTGAGGGTACGGTGCTCTATAGTCTTTCGGACAGTGAAGGCCAGGAACTGGATAGTGGATTTACAACCGGTGCAATGGGAGACTGGGGCTATTTTGATGCCGTTTTGAACATCCCGGAAGAAATTGAAACAGGCGAAGCACTTCTGCTTGAATTGTATACCCGAAGCGCAAAAGATGGCAGCATCGAAGATCTAATCGAAATTCAGTTGGAGATTAAGGGAGATAACGCTTAAGCTTCTGATATTAGTGCACAAAACTTAGCTATGGAATTGAGAAAGCGGGGGCTTTTCAGCCCCCGCTTTCTTTACCTGTGGTCGGAGCGGCGAGATTTGAACTCGCGACCTCTTGGTCCCGAACCAAGCGCGCTACCAAGCTGCGCTACGCCCCGATGTATTTCCTATTATAACCGAAAGGGTATGCAGTGTAAAGGTAAGCTGGATATTAAAATTTTTGTTCGGTCTTTTGTTGCAAATGGCATAACAAAACAGAAAAAAAGAGGTATTTATTAATCAATAGCGAAACTTAAAATTATTTAACATTTGAAGATAATAATAGGAAAGGAGGAATTAGTTTGGTCAGTGAGCACAACTTGCGTGAAATGAGCACCTGGGCAGGATTTTTGGGGATTATTATGATTATCTCCGGGGTTTTAAGCGCAATCGGCGGCCTTTTTATGTTTGTAGTTGGCGCCATTCCAGGGGTCATTACTATAATTCTTGGCATTAAGTTAAGAAATGCCAAGAATTACGCGGAAGAGGCAGTGAACACAAACAATGAAGTTGCATTAAATTCCTTAATAGCTAGTTTGTCTTCATTTTTTAAGATTCAGGGCGTTTTGATTATTATTATATTTGTTCTCACCATAGTATTTATGCTCCTTGGTGGTTTAGCAGCTTTTTTTGCTTATACAGTTTAACTTAAAAAAGGTGAAGACATGGATAAAAAAATTCGAATCGGTGTGAGTTCTTGTTTATTGGGTAATCCTGTTCGCTATGATGGTGGACACAAAAGGGACCGTTATATAACAGATGTGCTGGCAAAATATTTTCATTTTGTTCCCGTCTGCCCGGAAGTAGAATGTGGCCTGCCCATACCCAGGGAAACCATGCGGTTGGTTGGGGATATTGAAAATCCCCAACTAATCACAAGAAATACGGGTGTTAATTATACAGAAAAGATGTTAAGTTATTGTCACCAGAGAGTGATCGAATTGGAAGAGGAAGATCTCTGTGGCTTCATTTTTAAAAAAGATTCTCCCAGTTCCGGATTGCACCGGGTAAAAATTTTTATTTCCCCATACAATTCAATTAAAGCATCCCGTGGGCTGTTTGCCGCCTCCGTAGTTAACCACTATAAGGTCTTGCCCGTAGAAGAAGAAGGGCGTTTGAAAGATGCGATTCTGCGGGAGAATTTTATCGAACAAGTTTTCTGCTACAGCCGCTGGAAAGAATTTCTGCTTGATTCTCCCAATTACAAGAGGCTGATAGACTTTCATGCCCGACATAAAATTTTGCTCATGTCACACAGCCCCAAATATCTTTCCACATTAGGCAAAATGGTAGCTGGGGGAAAGGGTACACCCGATGCAGAGTTACTGCATGCTTATGAAGTGGTTCTAATGGAAGCAATGTCAATAGTGGCTTCGGTAAAGAAACATGTGAATGTTTTACATCACATCATGGGCTATTTTAAAAAAGTGTTGACCAAGGATGAGAAAGCAGAACTTTTGGAAATCATAAATCAATACGCCAAAAGAATGGTTCCGTTGGTTGTTCCTCTAACCCTGATCAATCATTATATCCGTAAGTACGATACGCCGTATTTAAAGAACCAGGTATATCTTGAACCCCATCCTTCGGAGTTGATGTTGCGCAACCATGTTTAAACTAACATTTTCATTGTCTGGTGGTTCCGCCACCGTAGAGGGGGGCATGTTTGTCCCTAGCACTTTGTTTCAACGCTTGCCTGGGTGGTTATTATTGTATCTTTGATTCGGGATACGACAAAAGCACTTCCCCAGATAAAAGCAATTGACAAAATAAATATTAATTGATATGACCCTGTCAAGTCAAACGACAGACCGGCAAAAAAAGATCCTGCTGCTGCCCCCAAATGGTGGCTTACGGCAATAAAACTAAAAATAGTACCAATAGATTCCACCTTGAATAAATGAACACACAGGGAGCTGGTGGGAGCAATGGAAGCCATTTCGGTAGCACCATAGACAACAGCAAAGATCAATAAGGTAAGGGGGGACGCAGCTGTTAATAGAATAATAAATGTGAAGCCCCGGATGGTATAAATCCATGTCAGCAATTTGCTGCGATTAAAACGATCAGACAAATATCCTGTACCAATGGTGCCTAAAATATTGCAAGCAGCAATCACACTAAAAACAATGGCAATAATAGTAAGGGAAAATCCCCTTCCCTCAGCAAATGGTATAAAATGTGAGCCAATCAGGCCTACGTCTGTGAAACCACAAAAGAAATATGGTATTGTTAATTGCCAAAACTGCCGTGTTTTAAAAACAGATACGTCCTGTAAGCTCACCAGGTTTTCCGTGTCGTTATTAGCGGATTTTTGATTATCTGCATCTTTCCTTTGTCCGTAAGGATGCAGCCCCATTTCTTCAGGTCTGGAGCGAATAAAAAGAAAACAGACGGGAGCCAGCAAAAATGTCATAACCAGGCCAAGTATAATCATGGCCAGACGCCAGTCGTAATTTGCGATTAAATAAAGGGTGACCGGGACGATCACAAGATGGCCAACGGCCATGCCCGAAGTGATAAAACCCAGCACCAAGCCTCTTTTTTCCACAAACCAGTGAGCTGCTACCGTGGTTGCTGTAACACTTGATGTGCCGGCGAACCCAATTGATGCTATAACGCCCAAAAGGATGGTTAACTGCCAGAACGCTGCAGCACCGGCAGACAACAATAATGTAAATCCAATTAACAATATACTGCAAGTAAGAACGAGGCGGGAACCGTAACGGTCAATTAGCTTTCCGAT
>SLRC01000188.1 GCA_007131175.1 Syntrophomonadaceae bacterium | reverse complement strand
TTTCGCTTTGCTGCCGTGCTCTGCGGGGCATTTTAAGCACCCCTGTATAGATTTATTTGTTTTGATGTTTAAGTTTACCATTCAAAGCAAAAAGAAGCAAGAGAACCGTCCCCTTGTTTCTAAAAGCAAAAAGAAGCAAGAGAACCGTCCCCTTGTTTCTAAAAGCAAAAAGAAGCAAGAGAACCGTCCCCTTGTTTCTTAGTTATAAAATTTTTACCGATTTTTACCGAAAAAGTCTTGACAGGCATTAGAAAATGATTTATCTTTTAAATGAGAATGGTTTTCAATTTCATCTTAAAGGTTATAATCATCTTTCCCGGAGGAGTTAAACGATGAATCTAATAAAGCCATCTGTGGCTCGTATGGAAAAAAGCATTAGTCGTATCCCTTTCCTGGTAAACCTCTATTCACGACCCTACAGTCAAGTAATTAAAAATGAGATCGAGTTGGCGCAAATTACTGCAGCAGATATTGTGTTGAATATTGGTTGTGGTGCAGTACCTTTTACGGCTATCCAGATCGCATCCCTTACAGGAGCAAAGGTTTGGGCGATGGACAAAGACGAAAGTGCTTTGAAACGGGCCCGTTTTTGCTTGGAGCAGGCAGGCCTTAGTGAACAAATTGAGGTCATTGAGGGTAACGGGGCGGCTCACATCCCCCGGGGTTTTGATGTGGCAGTTGTGGCGTTGCAGGCAGAGCCGAAAGCCCAAATACTGGACAAATTGTTTGCAGGTGCCACTGCCGGGGGGCGATTTGTATTCCGGAAGGCCAATGCCCGTTTCAAACAGTGTTATGATCATCTTCCATCAAACACTGAGCCAGTTGCTGAAGTAGGTCAGCATATGCAAACTTTTGACAGGTCTGTTCTCTATATAAAAAGTGGGGGAAAGGAAGAACAGGCTTATGCATCTTAAACGTACTGTTTTATGGATATTCGCTATTATTGCCTTAGCTGCTGCCGTATTTTTTTTGGGATGGGAAGAGATTAAAGGAATCCTGTTACAGGCCAACCCTTATGTGCTGGCTGTTTTATGTCTGCTTCAGGTGGGAACGCTGGCAATGTCAGCATATATGTGGCATTTTTTGATGCGAAAGTTAGCGCCTGGCTATTCTTTTGGGCGTGTTTTTGCAGTGTACCTGGGGGGCAATTTTGTGGAAAGCATCACCCCTGCGGCAAAGATGGGTGGGGAGGCAGCCCGGATATATCTTTTTAGGCGCCTCACATCCCTGCCATATACAAAACTGGCGGGGGTGCTGCTGGTGCACAAATATATTTCACTCTTACCTTTCGTTCTCCTTTGCACATTTATGCTACCTCTGTCTTTGTTCTTGCTTAAGCTTCCCCCATTTTTCATTCCGGCATTTATTGCACTGATTGGGTTGTTTGCTGCAGTAGTCATTTTACTGCGTGCCCGCCATTCTTCCCATTCTAAGGGGAAAAAATCCTCTTCCTCAGAGTTACCGGAATGGCAACAAAAATGGAACCGCGTATTTCTCTTTCTGAAAGACGCCGCTAGTCAGGCCCGCACCCTCACAACAAGACGGGAACAGCTGGTTCTTTTAGCCATTTCCCTCTGTGTCTGGGCCCTGTATCCTCTGAAAGTATACCTGGTGGCTACCATGCTCGGTTTGAGAGTGGATATGGTTGTTGCAGCCATGGCAACTTACAGTGCCTATATGATAAGTATGATCCCCCTGCTGCCGGGAGGACTGGGAACCTTTGAGGGAAGCATGGCTTTTATCTTTGCGTTTAGCGGTCTGGCCCCGGCAGCGGGGTTAGCCATAGCTCTCCTCACCCGACTGGTTACGTACTGGTTTTCCCTACTCCTTACTGCTGTTGCCGCTGCTACCCTGGCATTGGGAAACAATCCCCTACCCGGCGCTGCCGGTAGACCGGACAGCCTGCGTGGCCCACCTGAAGGAAACGGATGGGTCGCCACAGAAAATTGATTGGATAAAAAAATGAAGGAGGAATTAGCAATGATGCACATAATTCTTGCAAACCGGAAAAAGGTGATGGTGATATTCTGCACTCTGATGCTACTGGCAGTACTATTTGGGGCAAGCGGGGTAACGGCTGCCCAGGAAATGGATGCTGAATTTATGGAAATCGTGGATCGTATCGCTGAAGATATTGAAGAGATCCATGAAGATATGCACAAAGTCGTTTTTCATCTGAGACTTATTTCATACGCCGGTGTGGGCATTTTTCTGGCACTACTGGCACAGGCAATTATCATGACTAAGCAAAAATAAGCAGACGCAAGAACTCAGGTATTCAGAATTCAGGAGTCAGTATCCAGAATAAATTTATTCTCTCCCGGCAATTTTCCTTCGCTTCAGGGTTGGCCGAACTACTTTGCCGGGAGCAAATTATTTCTTGTAAAAAAAGACGTTAATTAAAGGATGGTGGGTCGCTTTGCGTTTTAGAAAAGGGAGAAATGGAAATAGACAAGGAAACCACGGCACCGGAAAATGTTTGCAACAGGAAGGGCTAAATCTCGCATCTCTGGCCGAAGGTCAGGAGGCGGTGATCACTTCTGTTCCCCACATGCCCCTCTTGCCTCCTCTGGGGCTGCGCCCCGGTAAAAGGATCAAAGTTATGACCCGGGGTTGCTGCGGCGGTCCCATATTTGCTGAGGTGGAACAACGCTGTATTGCCCTGGGGCGTTGCGTAGCCCGGGAAATACAATTGTTGTCCCTGGATGAATATGTTACAAAAGAGAGCGGAATAGAAGCCCACACCACACTTACAGCAGTACCAGCGGAAGTCTGAAAATAATACCATAATCCGCAGGCGAGCCATGTCTCGCTTATGAATTTTAGATTTCGGGAGTAATAAATGAAAACAAATACCACAGTTCTCCTGATGGATCCCCCTAATGTGGGAAAAAGTGTAATCTTTAACCGCCTTACGGGTATGAACGTAAGTTGTGCCAATTATGCCGGAACCGCCGTGGAGTTCTCTGCCGGCCTGGCCAGGCTGAATACAACAACAGAGGTCTCCCTGATTGATGTTCCCGGAACATACTCCCTTGAAGCCACCAACGATGAGGAGAAGGTGGCTGTGGAGCTGTTGGCTGGAAATCATACCCCCGGGAAAAGGGGGGGACATTGTTCCAAGAATCCACATTGCTCTATCCAACTCACCTTGGACGAGGGCCCGGCAGCAGTACTCTGAGTCCTTGATGCAGGGAATCTGGAAAGCAGTCTTTACCTCTTGTTGCAGATCCTTGAATACAACATGCCCGTAGTGGCAGTCCTCAACCGTATCGATCTCGCCGGCGAAAAAGGAGAGAGCATTGATCACGAATACCTGGAGCAGGAACTGGGAATTCCCGTCATTCCCACCGTAGCTGTTGCCGGAAAAGGGGGTTGACGGTATAAAGACCTCCATTACCAAGGCTGTGGGGGAGGGAAGTAAAAATTTTCCCTTGTTTCGGACTGTATTGAATACTTCAAACGTGACCCCGAATTTTGTTTTTTATCATTAGGAAGTTTCTATTTCCTTTTTCCTCAAAATAACAACAACAGCAAGCTTACCCCTTTTCTTTCAGCCAAATTCGCTTGATGTTGTTACACAAATACATTAATATCCTACTCCACTTCCATCATCTGTTGCTGCTGTTCCATTTGCTGCTGCTGTGCCTCATACAGCTCTCTTAACTCTTCTTCCGGGAAATCAAGCTCTTCTTCACTTAGGTTTTCTTCCAGATATTTTTCTAAATAGGTCTGGATGGGGAGTTGCTCCGATATTTCCTGCTTAAGTTCTTCCTTCGTTACCCCGGCCTGCTCCAGTTGCTGCTCCAGCTCTTCTTCCCCGCCAAACTGTTCAACATACTGCTGGTAATACTCTTCCACTTCCGTTTCGCTTGCCGAAATATTTTCTTCCTCCAGTTTCTGCTGCAAGACTGTGGTAGCAATTAGGTTATCCAGCATTTGAGGCCTCATCTCTTCCAGCATTTGAGTCACCTCTTCACTTTCCGGATCCATACCCATCATCATAAACTGCTGCTTTTCCTGCTCTTCCAACTGTAACAGTTCTTCCTGCTTAATCTCTGCCCCGTTAACGGTGGCAACAACTGCGTTTTGATCGCCTGTTGCCATAACATCCAGGTTTGTCTCAACGGTGCTGGCCGCGATTAAATCATTCAGGTGCTCCATTATAATTTCCTGCTCCTTTTCTTCTCTCAGTGCCTGCTCCAGCTGCGGTCTTGCTTCTTCAAAGCCCATTTCACTATTTGTTTGATCCATATCACCACTTATTTCGCCCTTCCCGGGTTCTCCATTATCAAACCACGCAAACACATCCACTGCACTGCCAAACAAGCTGCCAAAAGCAAATCCCACTACCAGTGCAGCCACAACAATTGGGTATTTCATATTACGCGGTTGCTCCTTTTTTTCCGCTCCCCTTTCATTAACATTCATTAATTCTTCCGCTTCATTTTCGTCAACGTCGATACTCATATTCTTTTCTTCGCCATTTTCATTAAAATTCATAATTCTCCTCCTGGCCTATTCTAAGTTTTTATTCTCAAACCCTAACTTTCCCCATGACTACACCTCGCTTTGTTATATAAACGTACTAACCCCCCCCTTCCGATCATTTACTCAAGAAACTTGAGTAAAAAATAAAACAAGTGCTGGAAAATCACACTTGTTTTATTTTTTTAAATACTACGGGAGTACTTCCAGGAGTACACTTCTACGTATCAAAGCAATACCCTTTCAGAAACAAATATTATTACTGACTTTCCGTGTAAATTTTTTGTCAACACGGGATCATAAATTGCGGATGGCCTGCTTGCCCTGAACATTCTCAAAAGCGGTTATGGACACAAATAAAAATATTTCCCGGCCCCTGCAAACTATGACAGAAGCAGCCCGGAAATTGGTACAGGGGAACTTCCGCAGCCGTATTGAGGTAAATGATCCCGGTGAACTTGGACAGCTGGCAGCCCAATTCCCCATATCTGGGAATGCTTCCATAAGGTGGACAAATCGCGAAACAGGGAAAACAAGGGAAAAGGCCTGAGACTTGCTATTGTGCGGGAGCTTGTGTGTTTGCACGGTGGTGAGGTGAAAGGCGATAGCATTATTGGTAAAGGGAGCACCTTTTCTTTAAGCATACCGGTTAATCCAAGGAATAAGAGGCAGGAAGCAGGAGGCAAAAAAGACGACAGATAAACCAAACCGGAAGCAGCTCGAGGGAGCAATGATTAGCAGGTGGATAAGAAGTTGGAATCTCCGGGGAAAATATTAGGCAGCTTTATTTTAATAATGCTCTTTCACCCTCTAATGTATCAAGCCATGCCTGCTCCAAGCTTCTAAAATTCATTCCTAGTTCCTGTTCTGCCTTTGTAGCTTTAAATCTATAGTTAGAGTAAGCAGCCAGGGTACTCTCGCGACTAAAGACAGCCGGATAACCAAAAAGGCGCTGAATAGGTTCGGCAGCTCCACAGCAAAGCATGGCAATAGATTTTGGAATACTAAATAGTGTTTTTTTCGAACCACCTGGTGTCTTTTTCCAAAGATTAAACGTATCCTGATGACTCATAACCCCGTTACTGAGAAGGTAACTTTCTCCCAACTTCCCTTTCTCCATAGAAAGGACAATCGCCTCAGCAGCATCATCGACATAAACATGAGCACGACTTCCGGTAGCACCTATAAGTACTGGTGGAAATTTACCGCGAATATACATTCTGACCAGATGTCCCATGGTGGAATAATCGCCAGGACCTATAACCCCCGCCGGACAAACAATTATAACGGGTGCATTCTCTCTTTGATAATTTAGGGCAATTTTATGTGCAATTGTCTTCGTTTCTTCGTAATTACTTTGATAAGGCACACAACGCTTAAATGTTTCATCTGCTTCCACATCCCCTGTATCCCCAAAAGCAAGTATGGTTGAAACGTAGATGATTTTTGGAATACCCAGTTCTATAGCTAACTGCAGTGTGTTTTTAGTTCCCTCAACATTTATTTTTTCCATAGTACGCCTGGCTTTTTTGGTAATTCCGAACTCATACCAACCTGCATTATGTATTACCACATCGGCACCTTTCATAGCCTCACGCATTGTTTCAGGGTCTGTTATATCTCCCTTTATAAGCTGTGCTCCTTTTTCTTGAATTGCTTTTGCAGTTGGATTTTCTGGATTTCTCACTAGAGCAATTGTTTCCACCCCACGTTTTAGAAGTCTTTCAGTTATACTCTGACCGATAAAGCCGGTGCCACCTGTTAAAAAAACTCTCATATTCCCGTAATACCTCCTTCACAGTTAAACGGCCTTATTTTCGCTTCTGCATGTTTTTTAACACAAACAAGCTTTCCCAACCAGAACTTTTTCAAGTTTTCTAATGCTTGCTCCTGTTTAATTTTTTATTCTCCTTAAAACGATATTATTGAAATACAAATATAAAAATGGTTACGAAGTTTCAATAATAAGGAAGCAAATCAGTTCTTGGCATGTTTTTACCATCTCAACTTATTCTAACATTTGGAAAATAGATAGGTCAATCAAAACGTACCCTTGACTTTCTGAAAAATAAATGAAGTTTAGAGGACTGTTATTTTGTTTTTCTAAAGTCATCGCCGGGACTGGAAGTTTATAGGGGTCTATTGTCTCTTCCTTCCCCATATATTCGGTTAACTCTGTTATAGAGCCCCCTTCTTGTAAAGTCCACTTCTGCAAAAGTATCCTTAGCTGCAACGGCCCCACATATTGATCGCGTTTTGACTTAACAACGGATATTCCAGGATATTTTTGCATAAGCTGTCTTATTAAAAAATGGGACGGGGTGTATTCACTGGTATGATTGCATAAGGAAAACATAATCCACATTTGCAGCGACTACCTGCTCTTTTAAAGCAATCCCTGCTGCAGCTCTTGAGAATTTTGTCATCCTTGACAGGACAAAACGTAGATATACCACATCACCTCCTGCGGCATACTCCAATGCCACCCAGTCTCCAACCGCCACTTTCATGCCCTCATCCAGTTTTTGTACGGGCCTTTTCACAAGAAGCTCCCCTACATTTGCAGCCACCCGGAGCATTTGTCCATAGTCAGCTATTACTCTTCCTGAAACATTTTTTCTGCATTTAGATTATTTTCTTTACATTCCCATGCAAAATGTTCATTCCATCCATATTCTTCTATGTTCGTCGTTTAAAATCCTGTTACCAGTCACTTTAATTGGCACTAAATCACACTAAAAATCACCTTATTTGAAAATGGATTGATAAAAAAATAAAAAAAATTAGCAAAGAAGCAGGAGAATCGCCTGCTTTTTTGCTATTTAATATAAAAAACTCAAAATGCATGAAAAGTGTAACAGTTACATCGGAAAATTGCAACACCTGGAACCGAAAAGACTTTACCAACACCGCTGATTAAAAGAAGCAAGGGGACGGTTCTTTTGCTTCCCGCTATCCCATTTTTATTCTGTTTCGTTGCAAACTTTGATAATGAAACGTTGGACATATTCTTAAAAGGGCGAGAATGTTGTCAAGTACCCCGTCCCCCTGTCACTCCTCCGGTGGTTTGCAGGGCGGGGATGGTCAAAGTTTCAATCTCCAGAATATCCTTGTAGCGCACATCCTTCAGCATGAACATCTTACCACCTCCTGGGGGCAGGCTTGAAATATTTACTTAATTATAATGCTATCTTCCCCATAATAAAAGAACCCAGGTAGCCCCTTGGGCGCCGGCCTGAGTTTTTTTGACAGAAAAATACTTTATCCTTTAAATATCTGGGGTCACCTTCATTTCCTGCATGTCTTCTGGTGGAAGGATCTGTTGCATGGGTTTATCCATCTTTTTTTCCATAACCCTGGCCAGGGTGTAATACAACTCCTCAATATCGATCGGCTTGGATATATAGTAATCCATCCCTGCCTGCAGGCATTTATCCTTATCTTCCTGCATGGCATAGGCCGTTATGGCAATAATGGGAATATGCCCGCCCTCTTTTGCTTCCGCCGCGCGAATGTGCGACGTGGCCTCCAATCCGTCCATCAAAGGCATGTGAATATCCATCAGAATAAGATCAAATTTCCGCGCTTTATGCATTTCCAGTGCTTCTTTACCATTAGAAGCCGTACTTACGTTGTGACCCTTTTTCTCAAGATAAATCTTTGCCAGTTTTCGGTTCATGGGTTTATCTTCTACCAAAAGAATATTCAACTCACGATTGTTATCTTTCTCGCAGAGTTGATCAGAAGGTTGTATCCGGAAAGTTGCCAACTTGGACTCTTTATCTTTATTTGCAGCATTTCCCCCCTCCGGCAATGAAAAGGGGATCGTAAAATAAAAAGTGCTGCCATAGTTTTCCTTACTTTCAAATCCTATGGAACCGCCCATCAATTCCACCAGGTTCTTTGAGATGGGCAACCCCAAGCCTGTGCCCACTTCATTATGGGAATGACATTGGACAAAAACGTCAAATAACTGATCCATTTGATCGGGCGATATACCAATCCCCGTATCCCTGATGACAAAGCGAACAGAAGCAACATCCTTGGAAACAAGTTCTCCTTTTTCCACTTTTTCATCCAGCCTGAGGTTTATAGCAACTTCCCCTTTAATCGTAAACTTAATGGCATTCCCAACAAGGTTTAGCAGCACTTGCTGAAGCCTGAAAGGATCTCCCAAAACAATCCTGGGGATATTGTCATCTATTGAACAGGTTAATTTCAGGTCTTTGTTGCCAGCTTGAGGGTTAAGGAATAACATGAGCTTGTCCATTAAAGAAGAAAGATTAACAGGCATCTGGGCTAGCTCAAGGCCTTCAGCTTCAATTTTGGAAAAATCTAGTATGTCATTTATAAGAGTGAGCAAGGAGCCGGCCGAATCCCTGATCATATTGATATATTCCTTTTGTTCCTGGGAATGGGCAGACTCATATGCCAGATTTGCCATGCCAATGATAATATTCATGGGGGTACGGATTTCATGGCTCATGTTGGCCAGAAACCGGCTTTTTGCTAAGTTGGCACGCTCAGATTCTTCGCTTTTGACACGCGCCAGTCTTTCTGCGTTAATAACCGCCTCAATCCGTTTATGTTCTGTG
Organism: Syntrophomonadaceae bacterium; assembly: GCA_007131175.1. Lineage (GTDB taxonomy): Bacteria > Bacillota > Dethiobacteria > DTU022 > UBA8154 > UBA8154. The sequence continues at coordinate 3,096 of SLRC01000188.1, read as the reverse complement.
AGGTCGGTTACCACCACACAGATGTTACCCAGCACACCCTCCATCTGCAGGTTAATCAGGGAGAACTGGGCTGGAATCAGGGTACCGTTACTGTCAACAAGGTCAAGCATTGCAAGACGCCTCTTACCATCTTCTTCTTGTAATAATTGCTGAAAAACTTGTTGTCCACCAGGTGCGACTAATTCGATGAGCGAGGAGCCAATCACCTTTTCGAGCGGTCGCTTGAGCAATTCTGCAAAGCATTTATTGGCATAAACAATCACGCCCTCTTCTGTTAGCGTGAGCGCGCCCTCGCTCATGTTCTCGATCAATATGCGGAATGAATAATCGGCTCCCTCGAGCGTAAAGATTCGCTCGCCGTGCTCAGTAGAGACGACCAGCGCGTCCACCTCACCGCTTCTGATAGCGCGCAGAGTCGCCTCTGCTTCCTCCAGCCTGGCATGCAGGTTGGCATGTTCTAGCTGTTGTTGTCTCGTGATAGTTGAATTTTGATATTTTTTGGTCATAATCAATCTACCTTCTGATCTCAGATTAAGGATCCAGCCCCAGACTACCCCGGGAAGGAACTTAGATTATAAGATGTTTCCTTTTTTTTGTATATCCATCCCCACCAGCACACGCTCTGTATCTGACATATCACCGATAATGCGGCGCAGTGGGAGGGGCAGTTTCTTGATCAGCGTGGGTGCAGCGATGATCTGCTCTCCTTTAGCCAGGATTGGCTGCTGGTAGAGGTCAATTACTTTCAGTTCGTAGCGGCCCAGCAGGTGTGCTTCGCAGATGCGCTTGATGTTGGCAACGGCGCGGACAGAAGCAGGCGTAGTGCCTACAACATACAGCCGAAGAACGTAGGTGCTCTGCGGCTGTTCGGCTTTAGCGTGCTCGATTGCTTCTATGCTATCGCTTATTTTTTTTTGTATTGCCATCCGGTACCTCCTTTAATAATTTGCGTCATTTGCGCCCCGTGTTTTCAGATCCAACCCGACCAGGACACGTTCGGTATTCGAAAGGTCACCGATGATCTTGCGCAGCGGCGGCGGCAGTTTGCGCACCAGCGTGGGAATTGCCACGATTTGGTCGCCGCTTGCCAGTTGCGGGTTCTCCAATAAATCAACTACTTCGATGGTGTATTTGCCCTGCAAATGTGTTTCACAAATTACTTTAAGATTGGCAAAGGCATCCAGTGATTTCGGGGTTTTGCCTGCCACATAGAGACGCAGATTCCACATTTCGGCATGCGCTACCGACGGTTGTTGGGGATTTTTGTCTAAATTTTCTGCTTTGTCGGTCATTTTTATGCTCCTCGGTTAATTACTTGCCGGCATGGCAGCTTTTCGTTAGCTCGACATGGTTTTGCACCATGCACGTCTCGCGGTTTTATTCCTGAGCGATGCGTTGCTAAAATCAAGCATTTTCGTTTTCGAAGGCCGTGCACAATGCGACAACCTGGGCACCTGGCGCCTGTCGCTTCCTTTCCAGTTGATGCTAGCTATGTTCCAACTCCTGCCGGTGCATCAATTTGGCTGATTGATCCTTCGCCTCCTGCTCAAGGCGTACCGATTCTGTCAGCACGCCACGGGATTCACTACACACATCTACCAGTTCAATGCCCTGTTCAGTCAATATAAACTCGCGGATCTGGTTGGAATGAGCCATGCCACGCGATTTGATAATATACATACAGCGATTTAGCTTGCCATCCATCTCCATATGGCGCAGTTGCAGCCAAGTGTCTATCAGGGAGGAGATGTCAACGTCATTGTGCTCCAGATAGCTGTCACCAGTAGCCAGGTTAGTGAACAGTGCCGTGATGCCTTTGCCTTTGAGAAAATCCACCAATCGCACCATCATTGCCTTAACTCCGATCCCGTTCTCCAAAGAGACAAACGCATTGATGGGGTCCATAACGACGATGTTTGGCTGAAACTGGTTGATCGAATTGTATGTCTTCGCCAGATGCATCTCCAGGCCATACATAGAGGGGCGAGCAGCATCAAACCGGAGCAAGCCATTTTCCATCCCAGGTTGCAGGTCAATGCCAATGGAACGCATGTTGCGCATAAACTGGTCAAACGATTCTTCAAAAGCAAAGTAGAACACCCGCTCTCCCCGCATAATAGCTGCCTCAGTAAAATGTGCCGCGATGCTTGATTTACCGGAGCCGGGAGTGCCGGAGACCATCACCGTGCTGCCGCAGTAATAACCTTTGCCGCCCAGCATAAAATCCAGTTGCGGAATACCTGTGGAGACCCGTTTCACAGATGCGGTGTGTTGCAAACGGAGCGAGGTGATCGGCATCACCGTGATGCCATTTTCATCAATCAGGAACGGATACTCGTTGGTGCCGTGCGTCGAACCGCGATATTTGACCACGCGCAGCCGCCGTGTGGAAATCTGTTCAGTAACACGGTGGTCGAGCAGGATGACGCAGTCTGAAACGTACTCTTCCAGGCCGTGACGCGTAAGGGACCCCTCGCCGCGCTCGCCGGTGATTATAGCGGTAACACCCTTGCTCTTTAGCCAGTGGAACAGACGCCGCAGTTCGGCGCGCAGGATGAGCGGGTTGGGCAGTCCGGAAAAAAGTGTTTCGACCGTATCAAGCACCACTCGTTTGGCACCAATAGAATTAATAGCATGGTCCAGGCGGATAAATAAGCCCTCCAGATCGTACTCACCCGTTTCCTGAATCTCCTCACGGGCTATATGTACAAAATCCACCAGTATCTTCTTGCGGGCGATCAGGTCTTTAAGGTCAAAGCCGAGCGATGCCACATTTTGAATCAAATCATGTTCCGTTTCCTCGAAGGCCATAAAAACACCCGGCTCATCGAACTGGGTGGCACCGCGCACCAAAAACTCCATGGCCAGCAGCGTCTTGCCGCAGCCTGCATTGCCGCACACCAGTGTAGGCCGGCCCAGCGGAAGGCCTCCGCCCAGGATTTCATCCAAACCCTCGATCCCGATGGCCGTTTTTGGTAATAGTTTAACTGGTTGAAACATAATTCCTTTCTCCTTAATAAAAATATATTTAGTCATTTTCGACACATCTCAAAGTTTTCCTCTTATTTATAATAAATAATTTTTAGAAAAATATGG
>SLRC01000013.1 GCA_007131175.1 Syntrophomonadaceae bacterium | reverse complement strand
TGCGTGAATACATGGCCACAGCCGTTAAAGTTTCCCCAAATCACCCTGTCCTCATTGACAAATACCTGAAAGGCATTGAGATGGAGGTCGACGGTATCGCTGACGGGCATGACTGTCTCATCCCCGGCATAATGGAGCATATTGAAAAAGCGGGGGTCCATTCCGGCGACAGCCTGGCAGTCTATCCCCCGGTCAATCTTTCTCCTGCTCTTCAGAAAGAAGTAGTGGCACACACCACTTCACTGGCTCGCGCCCTGAATATCAGAGGCATGCTTAACATCCAGTATCTTTACCATGAAAATAAACTTTATGTGATTGAGGTCAACCCCCGTTCGAGTCGCACCGTTCCTTTCTTAAGCAAAGTTACGGAAATTCCCATGATTAATCTGGCAACCAAGATAACCCTGGGGAAGACCCTTAAGGGTTTGGGTTATGAGGCAGGGCTTGTTCCGGCACCACACTTTGTCAGCGTAAAGGCTCCTGTCTTCTCCTTTGCCAAACTGCTTCAGCTCGAAACTTCCCTGGGACCGGAAATGAAGTCCACTGGTGAAGTCATGGGGATAAATAAAACCCTGTCCCATGCTCTTTACAAAGCGCTGCTTGCCTCTGGCTTTAACCTGCCCCCAAGCGGCAACATTCTCGTTACCGTTGCAGATAAGGACAAAGCAGAAATACTGCCCCTTATGCAAAAACTGGCCCAGCTGGGCTACAATCTCCTGGCAACACGGGGGACAGCCATTTACCTGGAAGAAAAAGGCCTTCCGGTAGAGCGGATCAACAAAATTCGCGAAGGATCTCCCCATGTGGTTGATGTCATTCTATCCGGCAAGGTTGACCTGGTAATTAACACCCTTACAAGGGGAAAACTACCAAATTCTGACGGTTTTCGCATCCGCCGTGCTTCCGTGGAATACAACGTTCCCTGTCTCACTTCCCTGGATACAGCCCTTGCTGCCGGTGAAATGCTGGAAAAATTAAAACGGGGTGAAGATACGGGTGTGCTTTCCCTCCAGGGATATTTGAAAAAGGAAGCAATAACGAGACACTAAAAAAAGAGAACATTAAATAAATGCGCCGGGCTATGGTCGGGCGCATTTATTTAATGTTCAGGTACGTCGTGACAGGTGCCAGCCCCACCATGGCCGTTTGCATTGCCCGTATGGCTTAAGGTTCACTTTCAGACAATTATCCGTTTGCTTTTACACCAGGTTCTTTGATGACACCAAGGAATGTAAAGATACAGGGCACAAGCATTCCTCCTGTTATTACCAAGAGAGAAACCATTAATAATACTCCCTCCATTCCCAGGTACTCCATGAGTACACCTGTCACAAGGGGGACAATTAGGAAAGCCAGCGGGAATCCGTATCCAGACAGTGCCATAGCTGCACCACGGTCTTGAGGTTCGCTATACAGACTTCCCATATTTTGATAAATCAAGTTGGGTCCAGCCGTGGCAATCCCCATTAACAACATCACCGGCAGCAGCACGGCAAAGGAAGGAAAGATAAATACGAAGGCCATAGCCCCTCCCATCAGCAGCAGGCTTGCGCTGGCAAGGACACGAATCCCAAGCCGCTCATACAAATAACCCACTACCAAGCCGAGTAAAATAAAACCAATATTGTAGGTAGCGCTGAGGATACCGATCATTCCCCGGTTTAGCCCCTCATTTTCCAAATATACAGGATAAAATGAACTTATGAGAACAAAAGGTAAGGCTGCGGCAAAGCCGCAAAGGGTACCCGCAAAAAGCTGTTTAACTTTGGCAATCATAACCAACTTCTTTACCATCATAACAGCTCCCATTATTTCCTGTTTACGCGGAATTATCGGCATGGTCAGTGCCCCAATAAAGGCAAGCAAACCCATCATGGCGCTGAAAAGAAACGCCCGCTCAAACCCCAGGGCGGTAGCCAGAAAACCACTTGCGCCAAGACCAACCATTGAGCCTGATCCAAAGAGACTGGCAGCACGTCCAAGAATATGTGGCGTTTTAAGCGGATCAATCCGGCTGCAATAGGAATGTATGGCCGGCCAGTAAAATGTTCTGGAAAAACTCATAAAAACTATTTGAATCGTTAAGATTGCCCCGAAGCTGGATAGCTGGGAAAAACAAAGGGCTGCTATTGTAATGGCAGCAAAGCTACCAATGAGGACGTTTCGTTCACCGATACGATCAGAAACGGTACCGGCAAAAGGATGAACGATTACACGCAGCAGGCCGGGGCTTGCAACCACCATTCCTATCTCCCAGGGGGAAAACCCCTCGCTGTAGAGGAAAAAGGGCACCAGCAACTGGATGATGTAAAGTGAAGCACCATAAAGGAAGGAAAGACCATAAGCTGCCATAATCGGATTTAATCTGAACTTTTTAGACAATAATAAATACCTTCCTTTCCGTTCCTACCATTATAAACTTATCAATCAATCACTTCTATGTATTTAATTACCAAGTGATCAAAAAAAGGGCCATATTGCCCCTTTTTTGATCATTTCTTATGCCGGTTACTGAATCATGAATAGCTATTATTGATTTTGAGACAGATCCTGATTATGTTGTTCCGCTCGTTTTCTGCTTCTCTTCCGGGATAATGCTGCCGCCCCTTTCCATATCAGTATGAAAATTATTATGAGGGGTAACAAAATAGGCAGAGAACCGATGGATACAATAAAAAAGTTGGAAGTTGCCGTAAGGAATCGGTTTGTGTTCAAAGCCAACAGGGCCAATATACGTTCACCGAACCCATCAAACCTTTCTGCCACCACCTGGGTGCGTGCATCTTTTTCTTCCAAGCGGACATCAATAGTGGAAAACTGGACCTGCTCCCGCAGATATCTAAAATTTCCTGTCATCGCTTCCAAATCGCCGCGCACCCTTCCAAGTTCCCGCTCCACCTGCATGATTTCCTCAATGCTTTCTGCTTTCTCCAACAACTCCCGCAGACGTTTTTCCTGGGCTGTCATGTTAGCGATACGTGCCTCAAGATCGATATACTGCATGGTTACGTCATCTGTGTAAACACGGTCATTTTTAACCTTACCCAATTCTTTAATCTCTGCAACCAATGAATTAAAATGTTCGGACGGCACACGCAAGGATACGCTACCGGCGCGACGCTCATCACCCATATTGTATATTTCCCTGGAAGCAATATAACCGTTTACTTGACCCGTCAGAT
>SLRC01000209.1 GCA_007131175.1 Syntrophomonadaceae bacterium | reverse complement strand
TAATAACCTCTGGAGGTACCATGTCCTTAAGCAAAACGTCTTTGGAAAACAGCAATAGCCACTTTATTAATTCGCAGTTTTAATTATTTTTGCAGCTATGATTGATTAATGTTTGTATCGCAAGTTTGTCCATCTGTTGTGAAGGCAATAGTGCCATGTATGTCTGTCCGGTAAATATCTACACCGGCTTGGGATAGCTTTTGCAAGGTTTCTTCATGTGGATAAACTTATCTATTGTCCTTGCCGCACATAATAACAGCGATTTCACTGCCGTGACACAAAATACTCAAAAATAAGGAATTTTTGATTTGTCGTGGAATTTAGGCATAAGTAAGATAAATTAATTTTGCCGTAATGGCTGAGTGGGAATATTCTATTTCAAAATGGGGTGTTTTTGATGAGAAGCAAGATATCATTTATCATACTATTAATGGTGCTCTTGGTTTTTACTCTTTCCTGCGGCGGTAAAGACAGCCAAACTGGGACCAGTAACCATATAGATTTTAACAATGCAGAAAAGATTTTTAGCGCAGAGGTAAAAGAACTTTTAAAGAACGAATATGTGGACGATGAAATTAAAAGAATACTTGAAGCTTCAGCCTCCCTTAAACTGCCGGAGAGTACTTATGATAAAATAGGCCGGGCTTTTTTGGGAGGGGAAATAGACCGGGAGACAGAGGCCCTTCTTATGCTGCAGGCGGTATATTCTCCCGAAGATCTTCCGGATAAATATGCCGGGGCAACATATGAAGACGGCGACGTATCATTAATGAGTGAGGTGCAATGGCTCATTAATCACAGGAATGATTTGGACCCTGCAACAGAGGAGATAATCAGGCCTTTTATCGTTCCGGCAACGGAGCCCGCCAGCTTTTTCCACCCCGCTTTTAATGAGGACGATAATTTCCTCAAGAACCTGTCCTTGGAGAAAAGGGTTCATGCCGCCGAGGTCGACTGGAGTGTGAAGAATATTTCCATTAGCGGTGCTCCAGCCAGCATTACTTTGTTTTACAGGGAGAAGGGCTTACCGGAGGAGAAGAAACTGGAAATTGAGATGCAGCTTCTTGAGATTGAGGAAGCGTTAAAAAAAGCCTGGCCCAAATTTAGGGAATTGCTAGCATTACAACCCCAACACGAATTGGAAGTTATCCTCACCGATAAACTGGCTGCAGGAGGCACTGCCAGGTATTACACGGTCAGCGATACCGATGACAGCATTTCTACTTACCAGATAATGCTCAACGAGAAGTGTTCCGGGGATATGCTCAAGAGCATCACGGTACACGAGCTGTTTCATGTTTTTCAATTTGAAATAGGTCTTACCTGGTATGATAAAAGTAGAGACCTGTTATGGCTTCTGGAGGCGACAGCAGTCTGGTCCGAGGATTACCTGCAGGAAGATCTTTATCCTGCCTATAATGGGGAACACAGATTCTTAAAAGAATTTTTCGGCAATTTAAACGATGATAGACTCTCAACTTTTGGCCGGTTAGAATACGGCAGTTACTTGTTATTCTATTTCTTAACCGATTATTGGGGCACGAAAGATGACGTGCCATTAATACTGCATGCTGCCGCATCTGAAAAAAACAGTATGGATATCCGGGGAATGCTTATGCGTGAAATTGGAGAAGATATTAAGCACTTCTATGGTCAGTTTGCTTTATACAACTGGAATACTGAGCCGCACAAGAAATATACCGATACTCCTCATTTTCCACCCCCGCCCGAACCAATGATGCCATGGGGGTACTGCGTAGAAGCATATGATATTAATGTCAAGGAAGAAAAAGACTATGATGTTTTAATGGGTATGGGCGGTATAGTATATCAAAATTTCGTGTTTTCCGTGCCTCCTGAAGATGTGCCATTTGTAAGATTTGATTTTGAAAATGAACTTCCCGAGGTAGATAACATTGATTATGTTAAAAGACAGGCCCTGATCAAGATTGGGGACAGCTGGGATCACGAAGATTGGACCGATCTGGAATACAGGGAATTTTGCAGGAAAAAAGATGAGGAAAATGTACAAACTGTTGTTTTAATCTATTCAAACGCCTACCTTCTGGATATGGCGATGTATGATTACACTGTGGTTACCGGTGATTGCCCCCTCAAAGGTTTTACACAAGTAGACTATGAGTTATATTCGGCAGTTGAAGGATTAGTTGTCAGTCATTCCTTTGAACTGTATTCTAAAGAGGAGATCGAATACTGTTTCTTAAGTGATGCTTATGTGCTGAATAATAGAGAGGTCACCTATAACAGCTCTTCATTTTCCGAGATGTTGAATCCTTTTCAACCGGAAGGTGGAACGCAAATGATCAGGAGTCAAAAGACGGGAATTGGTAGTGTATTTGAAAAATACAAAGCGGAAGATCAGATCATAAAACTCAGTCTCACTGAAGACGGCAAGGTCAAGCTATTCAAGTTTCCCGCAACAAAAACCACCGGCTGGATTACATATATCGAAAGCGGTTACGGTGGAGAAGGTGTGAGACAAGCAAGCTACCCCAATGTCATGCTAAGGGGCAGCGTGGAGTTGGAGCATGGGAAGAAAACCACCACCATGCCGACCGGTGAGAAGATTACTCAGGATTGCTACATTGGCGAGGATAAAATTTCCGGGCGCTTCACTATAACCTCCCAGCAAAGCATGGGCACGGGCACATATGCAGTAGAGTTTGAATATGAGATCATCCCTTAATAAAAAATATTAAGGATGAAGGCAAGGCTTACGTTGAATGATAAGGATGGTGGAATTGTGAAGGCTGTCATTGATAGATTTGAAAGCGATTTTGCTGTTGTTTTGTTTGGTGACAAGGAAATCAAGGTAGACATTCCCCTTGAGTTATTGCCTGCTGGGGTAAAGGAAGGTAGTTTGCTTAATGTCAGTTTTGAGATGGATGAGGAAGGGACGAAGAAGCAGGAAGAGAAGATCCGGGGGTTGTTGGAGAAGTTAAAGAAGGGGAAAGAGTAAATACCCCCGAATTTCCCTTTACTATAATATGGAGCTATATTTTCATCTACTAACAGCTATGGTCTTTTAATCGTAACACCCTCTTCATCGGTAAAAAGTATTTATCACTTTTATTTACAGGATGTATTGTATATGGAACTCCCCTTTCCATTTTGGTCAGTTTATCGTGGGTCAACCCCATAATGTACCCTTGAGGATTACTAG
>SLRC01000208.1 GCA_007131175.1 Syntrophomonadaceae bacterium | reverse complement strand
GTGTCTGTGTTATTGTGACTCTTAGACGCGCAATCTTGAGCCTGTATATTGCACCTATCAAGCCTGCGCTTGAATTGATTCTGGATACTGACTCCTGAATTCTGAATACCTGAGTTGTTACCAATTGTGTATTTATTATTAAAGGAGCTACACAGCCATGAGGATAATTATTGTAGGCGGAGGAGGGGTTGGCTTCGCCTTAGCCAGATTACTTTCCGGTGAAAATCAGGATGTTATTGTAATTGAGAAAAATCACGAACTTGCCCGCTCTATCAATGAAGAACTTGATGTAATGGTCAGTTTTGGTAACGGGGCGAGTGTCAACACCCTGGAAAAAGCAGGCATAAAAAACGCTGAAATGCTTATCGCCGTAACAGAAGTTGATGAAATAAATATGGTTGCCTGCATGTTGGCGAAAAAATACAATGTTCCTATTACTGTTGCAAGGGTACGTAATCCCGAATACTATGAAGGTTCAAGTATTTTAACAAACGAACAACTTGGCGTAGATATTTTTATTAACCCGGAACGGGTTGCCGCATATGAAATTGCAAAACTAATTCGTACCCCTAATGTGGGCGATACAGAGTATTTTGCCAAGGGTCAGGTTAAAATGGTCAGCTTTATCGTTGATGGAAGTGCAAAGCTAATTGAACAGCCTCTTTACAAATTACCCCTTCCACAAGAAACAATTGTTGCTGCTATTGAGCGGAAACAAGGGGATATTATTGTTCCCGGGGGAAATGATATTATATTTCCCGGCGATAAAGTCTTTATCCTTGGCAAGAAATGGGTGTTAAATGACATAAGTTGGTTATTACAAAAGAAAGAAAGCAAATCAATCAAGGTTGCTATTCTCGGTGGAGGAAGAATTGGTTACCAGGTTGCGTCTATGCTTGAGTCAAACAGTAAAAGCAATTGTAATGTTAAATTGATTGAAAGGAATGTGGAATGCTGTGAGGAGATTGCTTCACAGTTAAATAAAACCCTGATTCTGCGGGGGGATGCCACCGACCTTTCTCTTTTAGAACAGGAAGAAATCCAGGAAGCAGATGTACTTGTTGCCGTAACCGGAGATGATCGGACCAATATCCTTGCGTCCGTACTTGCCATGCAGTTTGGTGTGCACAAGACTATCTGTGAAGCAGTTAACCAGGAGTATATACCTCTTTTTCATAAAATCGGAATAGATCATACCATAAGCCCACGCTTGCTTACAGCAGCACAGATATTGAAACTTATACGTAAGGGTGAAGTCCTTTCCATGTACCTGACTGAGGACGGTAAATTGGAAATCGTTGAGTTAAACGTGTCACCGGAGGCAAAAGTATTGAAAAAAAAGCTCCAGCATGCTGGAATACCCAAAGGTATTTTGATAGGCGCTATTTTAAGAAAGGGGAAGGTTATTATGCCCAGCGGAGATGACACTATTTTAGCCGGCGACAACCTCATAATCTTTACCAGGCCTCAAATGAACAAACACCTTGATCAACTATTTGCCATAAAGAACGGCGGTAAGGTGAAAAAAAGCAATACCATGCGTTAGTACATAAGTTTTTACGGGAGAGTGGCCATGAAGATTGGTTGGGACGGGTTTGGATGGTTAGTAAGGGACTTATGGCAAAACAAATATGTCCTAAACCCAAATGTAGGTAAAAACAGGTTATTACCGGACAAGCTCATTGGGCAGGTAAGCGATACTCTGGACAAAAATAATATCTTTCTGCATTGGGATGGTCGTGATATACATTGCCAGGTTGACATCCCTGTGCAAAAAGGTGAGCACCTGCTCCTGCATTTTAAGGAGTGGAGCGGAAATAAGCAGCTCTTTAAAGTGCTGGCTCGCAGTTTTGATCCCCTAATGTTGGAGGGTGACCGATCTGCCACAACTTTTCACCTCCTCATTCCCGGTTTTAAAGAAGTGCCAATGCCGCTTTTATTCAGAATGCAAAAATATAATTGCGAATTAGAAGACGAAGCTGAAAAACGTTCCCTGGAAAAAAAAGATGATAAACATGGGAAAGTTATTTTTGAATTCGTTATTGAAACGGAAACATTTGGTGTCGTCATTATTAAAATAATGAAGGAAAAGCATAGTTTTACAGGAAGGTTATTGGTAGAAACTAAAAGATCAGGCATGCTTTTGGAAAAAGGTTTGCTTGAGCTACAGAAATTAATATCCGCAATGTTGCTGGAAAATGATCTAGAATTACATTTGCTGCACTGGGAAGTTGTCCCTGCCTGGGATTTGCTAAAAATTCGGGAAGACTTACAGAAGATTAGTTTTGTATTGGATCGTAAAGTTTAGAGGAACAAGATTATGGGAGAAGATAGCCGGTGAATGAAAAGAAAAAACCGAAAATTGCTGTGGCTTTAACCTATAATCAGGAAAAAGACCGGGCTCCGGTTGTAACGGCCACGGGACAGGGAATTATAGCGGATAGGATTGTTGGTCTGGCCCGGGAACATGGTGTCCCTGTTGAGGAAAATCCTTCCCTTGCTCAAGCCCTGTCAAAAATAAACCCTGGGGAGGAGATTCCGGCTGAACTCTATGAAGCTGTAGCCATATTACTTTCATACGTACTGGAAATGGATACAAAAGTACGTAATAAAAAAATCTGATCGTACCAAAATTGTTCTTTTTCATTGGCCTCCCGAATATATTCTGTTAAAGCACCTAAAGCACCGGTTTTTAACATTACCGGGACCAAAACCGGGAGGTAAAAAACATGGATGAGTTCACAATTTATGGCATTGCCCTGGTTCCTGTGGTTACTGGAATGGTTCAATTGTTGAAGATGTCGGGGCTACCAAAAAAGTATACGCCTATTAGCTCCTTGGCCCTGGGCATTCTTTCTGGTTATTATTATTTGGCGCCGGATGATCCTCCCAGGGCTATTTTTATGGGGATTGTTGTGGGCTTGTCTGCTGTTGGTTTATATTCGGGCACAAAAAATACCATGCAGGGTTTGCGTGAAAGCAACTACCATAAAACCCGGCGTTGAAATTCTGCTATGATTCTAAGCTCTCCATAAAAACCTCTTCTTTGTTGAAGGGCTTATTTTTTTCTGTATTGTGATTAATAAAAAACAAGATAAATGATAAACTAATTTAAGGGGTGATTTGCTACTATGGATTGGCTGAAAATATCTTCTGCGGCACAAGTCTTAAAAGATGGAGTAACATTACT
>SLRC01000093.1 GCA_007131175.1 Syntrophomonadaceae bacterium | reverse complement strand
TGGAAAGAAAGGTTCAATGCCGTCTGTCCTCCCAGGTTGGGCAGCAGGGCGTCTGGACGTTCTTTTTTGATTATTTCGGTCAGTGCATAAACGTTTAGAGGTTCGATATAGGTGAAATCGGCCATTTCCGGGTCGGTCATGATAGTTGCGGGATTGGAATTTACCAGCACGATCTTGTATCCAAGTGAGCGCAGGGCCTTGCAGGCCTGAGTGCCGGAATAGTCAAATTCACAGGCCTGACCGATAACGATTGGCCCGGATCCGATAATGAGGATTTTGTTGATATCTTCGCGTTTTGGCATGCAACCAGAGATTTTTAATGGTTTGGGGAAATTTATGCAAAGATGACCAAAAATTTTAAATTTCGGCTGTATGCCTGCGTGTTTCCGTAAGAAATTGCTTTCAGGAAATCTTGTTTTTATGATTTTTTGAATAGGTGAAATATCCTCCAACACTGGATTATCTGCCAGCAAAGGGTGTGGGCTTTGCCCCGGTTCCTGTTTAACATCGCGAGTTTTAATTAACACTACGGCAACTCATCGAAACTATTTTATAGTATTGTCGAGATAGTATAAGAAATAGATTAGATTTGATATATTTAAATCTTAATAAACTACAGATGCATGAATTTCGAGAAAGTCTTATTTAAAATGTCTGTTACAGATACAATAATACTATTTTTGTTTTTCTTCCTTACTTTAAACGGGTTCATCTTTCTAATGTCATTGGTGCAAGGGAATCCCAGGTTTTTGTTTTATGATACCGCCTGGATAATTCAAGTTGTTTTCCCATTCGGGTACGTATTTCTCCTGAATTCAATTAACAGGAATGGAGTGTTAAAGATCACTGATTTTTGAGTTTGGCATTGCCGGTTAAATTAGTGATAAAATTAACTCCAGAACTCCTGATCTGTCGCAGTCACTGCTGTCGCGGTTTTGAAAAATAACCCGAGATTTGTACCCGGAAAAACGGCTTCATAATCATTTAGCGTTTGATATATTTCCTTTATTGCCGAGTTATCTCTTGGTGTGGCCAGACTATTAACTCTGACCGTAAGAACTGATCTGTGCCATATTGAATTATCCTGTCTATATCGTATTCCTGCCTCATATAAAAAATTTTCCTGAGCCCACCTGGAAAACATGTATTAAGCTACCAGGACAGTAGATATTTTATAATTGGTGGTAATCACCGCTGGTTTGGTGACTCGAGGGGACGGGAAGTGGAGGCATATAGTGCAGGTAAAGTATTTACTTTTTTTTAAGCTCCCGGCCTTTAAATGGTAGCGTATCGCACTTTCGCTTACCCCTATGGCCTTTGCAGTACCTTGTTGCGAATATCCCTGGTTTAATAGCTGCTGGGCTTCTCTCATTTTTTCCGGCGTGAACTTGTGACATTGCCCACGTGTTTCCTTCCTATTGAAAAAGTGTTCAATGCCCTTATCCCTTAGAGCTTTCGCGTATCGCTCTATATTCTTCCTGGAAACTCCTAAGGCCTCGCTCAACTCTGTAATGCTGCACAATTTATTATTAACCAAAGCAGCCATTATGTAACGGTAACCGTTTTTATCGTCTACTGCATGTGAATAGATCGGTAATCCGTTTACAAGGTAGTGAACAAAGTCATCTATGCGTTGAAAACCCAATTGAAAATTGATCATCCTGGTCTTTTCAGGAAATATTGGAAGAAAAAGTTGCATATGGCTTTTTTGCCATCTAATTTACGACATTTTGTGTTTACGACATAAAAACCGTAATTTGCGGATATTCTGAAATCAGATCAGGAGTTCTGAACTTTGTCCCCATCATGACACCAGTCCATAAGATCGCCGAAGTAAAATGACTGTCACCTCGAACAATGATAGTAGTATTGGCCCATCTTTCACGGAGATACTTTATGAGTTTTATAAGCAAATTGCCTGTTTCAGCCTGCTTGCTGCGACGACCCGGTTTCAATGTGGTTGTAATCAGCTTGCCCGAAAGACCTTCATAAATATGAAGGGCCATATAGCAATGCTCGTCCTAATAATTGTCTAAAAAAATATATCATGAAAAAGAGCCTCGTTAATTATTTTTCCATTGCCATAGCTGCAATGATTGTCACTTTAGGCAGTAGTGCTGTTTTGGCACAATCTTATGGTGAAACCATCAACCTGAACGGGACATGGGATTTTGAACAAACCACGAATGCTTATCCCCCCGCCAGATTTACACGGAAATGCCCGGTTCCTGGGTTAATACATCTTGCCCGACCCAAAATAGATGCTTATTCTAAAATCTTTAAAAAACCGGAGGAATACAGCAATGTTTTTTTATTGCCCGACCAGGATACCTTAAATCAGTATGTCAGGGACTACAGGAAATTGAGTTATGAACCCCGCTACAGTTGGTACCGCCGGATGGTGGATATACCACAAGACATTGGTGAAACAGAGGCAACCCTCACCATTCTTAAAAGCCAATATGTAACACAGGTATACGTGAACGGGCAGGACATGGGGCAATCAATCGCCTGTTATACCCCTTTCCGCTTAAGGATCACGCGCGCCCTAAAGCCAGGACAACCCAATGAAATATTGATCCGTGTTGGGGAAAGGATTTGGCTCCCACCCTGGGCAACGGGCAGTACCGATCAGGAAAAAGTGAATTATCTGCCCGGTATCTGGGATGATGTGTACCTTTCATTCTCCGGCAAGCAGAGAATTCAGAAGAACCTGTTTCTCCCTTCGGTGAAGGGGAAAACAGTTACCGCAAAACTTATGGTAAGGAGTTTCCACCACCAGCAATTAACCAACAGGGATCCAAAGTTGGATGCCGTAAATGCGGAAATTACCGTGAAAGAAAGGGAATCCGGCAGGGTTGTGGCCACAGCGGAGGTTTCCGGTGAGGCTTTCCGCGACAACGAAACACAACTTGAAGTGACATTTCCTTTTCCTGAATTTCAAACATGGTCACCCGAACATCCGTTCCTTTACGAAGCAGAAATAAAACTTTATGACGGAGAAAAGTTTTCGGATATGGCCACAGCCACTTTCGGGATGCGCGACTTTGAAAGGCGCGGAAGGTTCTTCTACCTGAACGATGAAAAGTATTATTTAAGGGGTGCCAATATTACTCTACATCGTTTCTTTGACGACCCCGACTGCCAAGCCCTCCCATGGGATCGCGAGTGGGTGAAAAAAATGCTGATAGATGACCCTAAAAGCCTGGGATGGAATGCCATGCGCATTTGCGTCGGCCTGGTTCCCGATTTTTGGTATGACCTGGCGGATGAATACGGCATGGTATTCCAGAATGAATGGATGTACTGGCAGACACATGGCTGGGATCAGCAAATCCGTGAAGAATTTACAGACTGGGTATGGAGTGATGGCAATCATCCGTCAATTGTAATTTGGGATGCCATCAATGAAAACCGGCAGGCTTTTATCGGCAATGAGCTGATTCCCGAGTTGATGAAGCTGGACCCCACCCGTATATGGGATGCCGGTTACATGGGGGACGAAGATCTTGTCTATGAAAACCCCATAGACGAGCCACACCCTTACCGTGCGATGAATTTCACATGGGCCCAAGACCCGGAAGAATACATAATAAATGAGCCTTACCTCCTTGGTAAAATGGACGATTGGGAAGCCCGGCACAGGAAATATCTCGATGGGTCGGCGGCATTACTCGTAAACGAATATGGGTGGAACTGGCTGTGGCGTGATGGAAAACCGGCCAAACTCACTAAAAAGGCCTTTGATTATCTCGTGGGTGAAAATGCCACTGCCGACCAGAGGCGTGAGCTGCAAGCCTACTGGTTGCAATGCGAGACCGAATGGTTGCGTGCAGAACGCAGCATAGCCGGGATACTAGCTTTTACGCACCTTACCAACAATTTTGGTTTTACCGGCGATTGGTACATCAATGATATCAAAGATCTGGAGCCGGGTCCTTCATTAAAATGGTTTAAACATGCATTTGCCAGGACCAATGTATTCATCGACCTGGCCGACCAGCGGTATTTTCCCAACGGAAGCTATGCTTCCGGCGAACAGCTTTCATTTAACCTGGTGGGGATCAATGATGAGAATCATGGGGTTTCCGGAAATGTCCAGCTATTGATTCTTGATTCCGACGGAAATCAGGTCCTACAGAAAGAGCATGAGATATTGATCCCGGCTTATGGGCGTGTAAATGCACCGGTTTTTTTGGTATTGCCAGAGAAAGAAGGTGGTTACCTGGTTACAACCCGCTTTTCACGTACAGGACAGGATGAGTTTTATAAGAGCCGCCGTTTTATACGTGTCGGGGAGGGGGAAAACTATGCTTTCCCCTTAATAAAGCCTTAGTTAGGCTTTATTCTCTGCAATAGACAATAATAAATAAATGTGCCCTTCTCATCGGGGACTGGGGGCTAAATATACATAGATATTTGCACTGAACATGAAGTTAAAGCATATCTTTAAAGTAATATTTTCGGGAATTACCCTGCCAATCCAGAATGGCCCGTTGAAAGGCAAAAAATGGTGCGTAACTACCAGCATAAGGTATATCAGGGGTAAATATGTAAAACGGGACACTGACATACTAATTGAAAATGTGGGCAAAGATGAGATCGTTTATGATATAGGCGCTCATGTGGGATATTTCTCTATTTTATGCTCCGGTATCGTTGGCAAGAAAGGAATAGTGTACGCGTTTGAACCGGTACCGATGAACCTGTTATTCCTGAAGAAACATATAAGGATTAATAAGTGTGACAACATCAGAGTATGCGACATCTGCGTATCGGATACCGTTGGCGAGGAATATTTTGATAACACTGAGGGGAGTGCCACCGGCCATTTATCCCCGGAAGGGAAGCTTAAAGTTCGCGTCAATACCCTGGATAATATGTTGACTTCCCGTGAAATTCAACCCCCGGATTTCATTAAGATCAATGCAGAAGGTGCAGAACAATCAATATTAGCGGGTTGTATGAAGATAACTGAAAAATATCACCCCAAATTTTTAATAACTTTTCATGGCGAGGAGTTAAGAGATAATTGCATCAGGATACTTTCGCAGTTTGATTATAAAATTAATATCACTGCAAAAGATGCACTTTATGCGATGTGAAGAAGGTTGATGGCGGGCCCGGCTCGCAGAATTATGCACTTTGCACTAGGGTTATGGCTCAAAGTCTTCCCATACCTCATTTTTTTTTTCTGGTTGAGTAACATATAGGAAGCTTTCAGGGTCTTGTTCAAAGATGGTATAAACAGGAACCCCTTTTTTAATGCCAAGCCGGTGAACCGGCCCCGGCTTTTTCTGTATTAGTTCTGATGGTTTATACTTGCGGTTGGCTATCCACTCAATGTTGCCTTGCTGCCACACCGGAAACCATGCTAGTCCGCCATGTGCCCTTACGCCGGCATATTCAAAACTATAATGGCGATCGCACCAGGCACCAAAAGCCAAGGGTTCATCTTTGCTGGCACTGATTGTGGCATGCGCCCAGCCGGGCGGTACCACCACCACCTCGCCCGTGGTGGCTTCCACCGCAAAGCAGCGTCCTGGGTCGTCCGTATCGGCTTCCTGCATGTAGATAATTGCCGTGCCCGACCATATTTCATAAATCTCGGGAGGGGCAAGCCGGTTATTCCGTACCTTTTTATGCACATGACCCTGGCTGCGCACCGGTTCGTTGCCCAGGGTACCGCAAGCATATACCACAGCTCCGAAGAGAAGGTTGTTTATCTCGAGAAAGGGTTTATGGATAGATTTACCTACATCCATAGCAATAGCATATACAGGATCTGGACCCTTACAAGTGGGATCGAGCAGGCTGGGCCTGATGCTGGCGAGGCTTCGCAGTTCAACTTCAGGGCCAAAACAATCCTCGCCATATTCAAACCCAAGCGGGCTGAACAGTGGTTTGATATTAAAACCAGGTTTAAAACTCATCATATGTTTGACTTCACTTTTTATGGGTTTTTCCTGACAAAAGCTTTGATTGTAGCCCATTGTCCCTCCTTTGTTTCACTCTCCGGCCTAATAACATACTCGCCTAAAGCTGCCGGAAAAATTGCGACTTCAGCATAATTCAACTTCATCGGCTGAAACCGGCCTTTTGGGCTTTCAATAGTAACATGGTTGCCCTCTACCAGGCAAATTACATTTACACCACCATGGGTATGATGGGGGACAGGTTTGGTGAACCAGTGCCTGCGTGTTTCGATAAACTCGCGCTCGTGCAACCCGGTTTGCTCTTCAACCCATCCATCACCCTCAGCGATCCTCTCAATACGGTTCACCAGGTTAGCCTCTGTCCATTCGGTAGTACGGTCCCATTGTATTACATTTTTACCATGTTTGATGTTTATTGGTCTGGGTTTGCCATCAAGTCCCAGACGCCCCCAATCCCACAACTTAAAGGTGAAAATGTAAGGTGTGGCACTAATTTCGAGCACCAAACTGTTCTCGCCCGAGCAATGCACAGTTCCGGCCGGGATCAGGAAATGGTCGTGCTTTTTGGCAGGCCAGGTTTGCACATGTTTTTCTGCGTTAAACATTTTATCTCCGGCCTGTACCTCTTCCAACTCTTTAATCATATTTTCGGGATTCACACCCTCCCTTAACCCAAGATATACCTGCGCACCCACTCCGGCATCCATGATGTAGTAACTTTCATCCTGGGTATAATGCATCCCGAATTTTTCCTGTATATATTCAGTGAGCGGGTGTACCTGCAGGCTTAGGTTGCCCCCCTGCATAGTGTCCAAAAAGTCGAAGCGGATGGGGAACTCATCGCCAAAGCGGCCATGCACGGCCTCTCCCAACAGCTCGCGCGGATACATAAATACCAGGTTTATGGACGGGATCTCAATGATATCTTCGCCAAACTTTAACAACAGGCTATTCTCTTCGGGCACACAATTGAAGCACCAGGCATAATTTTCCTGTCCGGGGTTAAGCCCGCAAACTTCTTTCATCCATTTTCCTCCCCAAGGGCCGGGATCGAAAAACGGGACCACGCTAAAAGGCTGGCAAACTGACTGCCACAGACCGTCCCTTATTGCTCTTCCTTTAATTAGCTTTGGGTTTCCGGCAATATTTGTGTCGAGCAGATAATCCCACTTTTTGAAAAGTTGCTTTTTAAAACGGTCACAAATCCGCCAATCCACAAAATAGCCCTGTTTGTAAAGCAACATCCAGTCGTCTGTATTGCGGTTTATAACTCCAATATTGTCCACAAGGTGTTCGCGCATGCGCAGTTGTATTTCCCGACGTGCCATGTCGGCGTAAATCAGCAAGTCGGGTTTGGGACAAAGCAAGGCTGCCCCGCAGCCATATATTACTGTTACCCCCGGGGTACGCTTGTCCATTCCGTTTTGAAACTCTTTTACCTTGTCCGGATCAAAGAAAGCATCCATCTTAAGGCGGGTAAGAAACCCGAAAATGCGGTCGTTGGTCACATCAGGGAAAACCATTTCTTTAATTTCTTCCTCCGGTAACATATAGCCGGAAGCCTTTACGAATCTTTCCGCTTTTATTCCTTTTTGAAGGTTTTCCATGAGTTCCTCGTGCAACACGCCCTGGTAGGTCTCGATAACCACGGTCTTCTTTTCTCCCTGAAGGTTCTTTATTTCGCGGTTAAGCTGTTTACAAATATCATCCCAGCCATTTTCGACCTTGTAGCTGCCGTTATTTACTTCCACCACCGGATGGTTGTTGAATTTTGAGGGGTTATTTAAATATCGTTTTGCCCTTTTCAATGCCGTTCAGTTATCATTTATTTTTAATCCTTCAGTAATTTTCACAACTTACTTCTTACCAGATAATCAGCGCCGTAAAGAGCTGATGTATCGGAATGTTTTGCTTCAGTAAGCTTTACTTCTCCCCAGGGAGTCCATGCAAGCTGGCTGACTTTATCCTTCAAAGCAGGCAGAATAATGGCCGAACTTTTCATAATACCACCGCTCAATATAATCATTTCGGGGTCGAAGGCGTGGATCATGGTGATGATTCCGGCAGCCCAGGCCGATAAACAATGGGCAAGCATTTCGCTAGCTACCTTATCGTTCTTTTGGGCGTGATGAAAGAGGGCCTTAAAATCAAGCACTTCTTCGTTATTAATTGAACTTTGCTTAAAACCCGGATGTTCTCTTAATAAAGATGGTAGCCGCCAGGTAGATGCTTCTGATTCCATACAGCCTTTGTTGCCACATGTACACAAGCTGCCTTTATAGTTCACGGTAAAGTGCCCCCCAAGGTTTCCGGCCTGAAAATGTTTTCCGGTCAATAACTCGCCGTTGATCAGTACAGCCGAGCCAATTCCTGTCCCCAGTGTAACCAACACAATGTCGGCACATCCCTGCCCGGCTCCATACTTCCATTCCCCCAAAAGGGCCATACGGGCATCATTCATCGCAAAGAGGGGACAGTTCCACTTTGCTTCAGCCCAGGCGGTCAGATCGGTGTCAGGCCCATCGTCGTATTTTTGGTTGGTTGATATTATTCTGTTTCTATCTGAATCGACCAATCCGGCAAATGATAATCCAATGCCGAGAACCTCATCTGGATTTCCCCCGATTTTGTCAAGTAACTGCTCAACAGCTTTCTCAATTCGCGGGAATTGAGCTCTTAAGCCTCTTTCCGATGCAGCTTCTATTTTTTTCCATGCCAAAAGCTGCCCGTTGTTCAGCAACCCAAGCTTAATAAATGTACCGCCAAGGTCGATGGCTATTACGACTTCCTTTGCGCCTCCCCCGGGAGAATGGTTTTGTGATTGTTCAGTCATTCAATTACTTAATGATTGGATAAGCCATAAGGTTTTCTATCTGGTTAGTTCCACTTCCAGTTCTTCCAGGCTCTTCCCTTTGGTTTCAGGAACATATTTTAACGCGAATAACAGATTGAGCAAACAAATAAATGCAAATATAAGGAATGTGGACCCGCCGTCTAATTTCTCGAGCATTACCGGAAATACGATAGCAACAATTGTGGCGGATACCCACAAGGAAACAATTGCAACCGACATGCCTTTGTTTCGCAAACGATTAGGGAACAATTCGGCGGCCACGACCCAAAGGGCAGGCCCTAAAGATGCAGCAAAAAATGCGATGTACCCCAGGATAAATACCAGCACAGCCATCCCTGTTGTCAGACCGGTAAAATATAATGCCGACAAACCTGTAAGCATCAGCATCATTCCGGCTGAACCTGCAATGATCAATGCCCTGCGTCCAATCCAGTCGATCAGGTACATAGCCACAATGGTAAAAGCCAGGTTGGTGCCTCCGATAAATATGGTTTGGAATAGTGCCGTTTCATCAGCCAGCCCTATATCCGCAAATATTTTTGGGGCATAATACATAATGGTGTTTATGCCTGTAATTTGCTGGAATATTGCCAGTACAACCCCAATAATAAGCAAGGGTCTTATTTTTGGTGCAAGCAACTCTTTGAAAGAGGGTTCAACCAGGTTTTTTAATGTCTTTTTAATTTCAGTAAGTTCTGATAATGCCTTCTCTTTCCCGGAAGTTTTAACCAATACGCCCAATGCCTCATCAGTCCTGTTTTTTGCTACAAGCCATCGTGGGCTTTCGGGTACAATAAAAAGACACAAAAAAAGCAAAATTGCCGGCAATGTCATGACTATAAGCATCCAACGCCAATTGTTCTCTCCAACACCTACAAGCAGGTAGTTGGTATAAAAAGCCACAAGGATACCCGCTACAATGGCCAATTGATTTAGCGATACAAGTACACCCCTATTTTTTGGCGGGGCCACCTCAGCAATGTACATGGGCGAAAGTATGGATACTATCCCTACTGCGATTCCTCCCACTACCCTTGCCGAAATAAAAACCATCAGATTGTTTGCCAGCGCACTTCCTACTGCCGAGAATAAAAACAACAGTGCCGCCAACATAAGAATTTTTTTCCGGCCAAAAAGGTCGCCTATACGGCCTGCAATCAGCACCCCGGCAATACAACCAAATAAGAGACTGCTGACAACCCACCCCAGGGCAGCCTCTGACAGGCCAAAATAGGGTTGTATAAAATTCAGTGTGCCCGAAATAACCGCTGTGTCGAAACCAAAAAGCAGTCCGCCCAGGGCTGCCACAACCGATATCAATACTACATAAGTTTTCATAATTACCTGGTTGCTTTAATCATTAATAAGGGTTAACCTACCGTCGATATTTACAAGTCTGGCCGAAAAACCGCTTTGTGCAATTTCGTCGTAGTCGTGACCAGAATCCGAAGGCCAGCAGGCACCCACAATTAATTCCATGGGACCGGTGTTTGCCAACCGGTGTGCAATTTCACTTCCTATATAATGTATGCTGCCCGGGTAAACCTTTTCGGCCCGGGTGTTGCGTTCCCTGTCCATTAGCAGCAACATGCCTTCTCCCTTTATTCCCCAATAGAACTCAGCCCTGTCCGACTTTTCGTGAAAGTGGCCTTTCGTCATAAAGAACTCATTACCCACTTTGCCGGGGTATATGGTTGAAACACCAAAGAATAATCCTCCTAAGGTACCTTCGGGTACCGGCATCCAGGCCTCTACCAAATAAACCGTTTGCTCCTTGTCCATACCATTAAGAGCTTTGGGTTGCGAAAATATCCCTTCAATATCTTTAAGTTTTCTGACTTGACGGATAACTGGATCACCTTTGATTTGGTTGAGTTCATCCATCGTTACCGGGCTGTCTGCAATTTTTAAATGCATTTGTTTTCTTTTTATAAGGATTTACTTCAATTTATGATATTCGGCATTTCGCCCACCCGTATATACCGGCGGCTGATTATTTCAGGCTTTACCATTTGTAAATTTGGCTGTTTACAGGTAAACGCCCTTTTCGCCAGCGTATCATGTGGATTCATATGGTTCCGGTTTAAAATGATTTTCTGTGGTACATCACAAACGGGTTATCTACCTTGGTTTTTTGATTATTAAGGATTATTGATGCCATTGTTTTCCCCATGTGGGCAAAATCGGTCGAGACGGTTGTAATCCCATTAGCGATAACTCCTTTAAGCGAGGTTTCGTTGTACGATAGAATGCCCAATTGTTCGCCCAGTGTATATCCTTTATCGATTGAATACCTAACGATACGCTCCAAATCGTGGTCGTCTACAACGATGAAGGCATCGCCTTTTTTAATTTCAAATGATTTAATATCCGGCACTATCGCGAAAGGTATGGGATGTTGTTTGCAAAAATCGCGGAAGCCCCTGGCAATGTCCTTGTAATGCGATTTCTGGTTCCTGATAGCCAATACCATCCGGCTATATTTATCGACAAATTGCTCATTTTGTTTTAAAATACGGTATATGTCCCTTTCGAAATCCTGGCAGACACAGGAATACTTAGAGTGATATTGTTTTCGCCCCTGGTCAAGGATGAAAACCTTGCTGGCAGGTAGTTTTCCGATAATGTTTTTCACATCGGGAT
Organism: Syntrophomonadaceae bacterium; assembly: GCA_007131175.1. Taxonomy (GTDB): domain Bacteria; phylum Bacillota; class Dethiobacteria; order DTU022; family UBA8154; genus UBA8154. The sequence continues at coordinate 938 of SLRC01000093.1, read as the reverse complement.
GATCGAAGGGCATAATTATGTATTCAGTGTACTCACCAATTCCACCTTCGATTATGGTTTGGAACATTTTAATATGGTTGTGGTGAAAAAAAATTTGAATGTTTGCATCACCCTTTAACTCCCCTTCAAATGCTTGCAGTAAATCTTCCTTATAAGTCGTTAGTTTGTCGAACAGCAGAAGCACCCTGTGCCTGAAACCGGTATTTTCTGATTGCACAAAGTATCCTTTTCCTACCTGTGAAGTAATTATACCCTTTGCTTTAAGCTTGTTATAAGCCATTAATACGGTATCCTGCGAGAGGTTATATTGTTGGCATAGTGCTTTCAGTGAAGGTAGTTGGTCGCCCCTTTTTAGTTCACGCAAATAGATCTTCTTTTCTATTGTGTCGATTATCAAACGGTATTTGGGTACAGCCTGATTATCACTAAATTTGATTTTTAAATCTATCATAACTCTACCTAATGCTAGGCAAATATATATTTTTTTTATTTAATCAAAAAATATTTCTTAGTGTTCTGCCTCAAGGCAAACGCATGAAAGCCTTTTTCCACCCCCGGGGTCTTTCTTCTTTTACTATTTCTAACACAAGCAATATATACCGTTGCTGTATTTCTCCTTGAAACCGGGAGTTCAATTCAATATGCAAGATACGGCATAACTTTTTTAATTCTCGATGGTAATGCACTCACGTTGCTCTATTCAGCCTGTTGTTCTCAAGTGTGAATTCAAAATAGATATCATCAATTTCCTTCCACTGCAGTGGATCGGAGTTTTGCGGATAAATTGGAAAGAGTAAATTTTGCGATTTTAATTTAAGGAAATTTCCAACAAAGAATGCAGATCGTTCCGATATCCCGGAAGGAAAATTCAATTGTGTGTGTAATTTTGAGCATAATCAATTTTATAAAAACGAATTAAATTCTTAAATTTACTAGCT
>SLRC01000069.1 GCA_007131175.1 Syntrophomonadaceae bacterium | reverse complement strand
TTGAAGTGACGATTATTCAACGGGGCGATCGCCTGGCGGCAAACCTTGAACCGGAAATATCAAGAGAAATCCGCAATGTTTTAGAATCGGCAGGGATCAATGTAAAAATCAACACCAATATTAGCTCAGCTGGTTCAGAGGCCGGGTCTGTTTACATTGTGGATGAAACCGATAACGGGCCGGTACGCTACAGCGCTGCTCAAATCCTGGTGGCGACGGGAAGGGCTCCGAACAGCGACATGCTTGCCCTTGGAAAGGCAGGGGTAGAAACGAACGAAGAGGGTTACGTTGTGGTTGACGAAGGTTTCAAAACCAACACTGAGGGAATCTGGGCCATTGGCGATGTGATTGGCGGGATGATGTTTACTGATAAAGCCAGGCATGATGCGCTCTTGCTTTCACGTTACTTTCTCAAGGGCGAAAAGATAGTGTCCAAAGACAGATTGATTCCGTTTTCTATATATACCGATCCGGAAATAGCCGTCATTGGTATGGGTGAAGCGACGGCAGTTAAAGCAGGCTACAAGATAAAAGTTCAGCGTTTTCCATTATCGTTACAGGGACTGCCTATGGCGGCCGAAAAGATGGACGGTTTTGTTAAGCTGGTTCTCGACAGTGATCGGGGAAAGATTTTGGGTGCGCATATTATCGGCCCGGAAGCGGGCACATTGGTCCACGAATTGAGTACGGCCATGCGCTTCGGCGCTACCGTCTACGACCTCCAGAACATGATACACGTCCACCCAACCCTTTGTGAGGCGATCACCCGCACCGCTTGGTCTGAATAAAAACGACAAGTATACGGGCCAGGGTTATGTGAGTGCTATCTCCGGTTCGCTAAAAGACAGCGCTGATATATTAGTCCATTCTGTGGATGTAATCGGCACGGGGATTTATGTTGAACAAAAAATACCAATAAATGAGTTATCGCGATTTATCAGGAGAAAATAGTGAGAATATTGCTAATGGCTTTCTAAGCATACCATTTGATAGTATGTAATGAGGTTCATTGTGCCTAACATTAAAAAAAGGAGACACTTGATGTTATTACCCCAATTTAGTTCCAAAGATGCCAGAAAGCGTTTACGGGTTGCTTTTGTCAGTAGCTGCCTGCCAAGGCGTTGTGGGATCGCTACTTTTACCAACAATTTGAGCACGGCCCTGCATCAGGTCATTGGCACCGATTCTATCAGCTATGTGGCCATGCATAATACATCAGAGACTTTAGATTATCCTCCCCCGGTGGAGTTTCAGATCCAGCAGGGCAAATTGGAAGATTACAGAAAAGCGGCGGAATTTTTAAACAACTCAGAAGTTGACCTGGTGTCCTTGCAGCACGAGTTCGGGCTGTTTGGCGGTCCTGATGGTGATTATATAGTGGAGTTTTTGAGCCACCTGCAAAAGCCTGTAGTTACCACCCTGCATACTGTTCTGGGAAAACCTACATCCGGACAGAACAAGGCCTTAATCGAAGTGGCCGCTTTTTCCCAGGCCCTGGTGATTATGAACAGCATGGCTATTAACATGCTTACCGACGTATACGAGGTGCCCTCCTCTAAAATCAACATGATCTACCACGGCGTGCCCGATAATTTTTATGTGGACCCCGCATATTTTAAAGCCAAGCTGCACCTGGAAAACAGGGAGATAATTCTGACCTTTGGTTTTTTAAGTCCCAATAAGGGTATTGAGAACATGATTAAGGCCATGCCTGCCGTAACCAAAAAGCATCCCCGGGCACTCTACATTGTGCTGGGGATCACCCACCCGGGTGTCAGGCAGGAGCACGGAGAGGTGTATCGGGAAAGCCTGCAGCAGCTGGTCTCGGAAAACAGCCTCCAGGATAACGTGCTCTTTGTGGACGAGTTTGTGGATGAAGCCACTCTGGACTCCTACCTGGGGGCAGCAGATCTTGTCGTCTGCCCCTATCATGCTGAAGAACAGATTACCAGTGGTGTGTTGAGCAATGCTCTGGGTAAGGGAAAAGCGATCATTTCAACCCCGTATTTGCATGCCCGGGAGGTTCTTTCCGACGGCCGCGGCCAATTGGTCAATTTTAATGACCCGGGGGGGCTGGCTGAGGCAGCCATCGAGCTTTTGGACAATCCTAAACAGCGCAATTCCATGGCTGGGCAGGCTTTTGTGCTGGGCAGGGAGATGGCCTGGAGCAAGGTAAGCCGCCAGTACCTGGAGCTCTTTGATCAGGTGGCAGAGCATGCGTCCCGTAAAAGCATTACTCTGGAAGGGATGATCCACACTCTGCCCCAGGTTAATCTGAACTTTTTGAAATCTCTTACCGATGATACAGGCCTGATCCAGCATACCAAGCATGGAGTGCCCCACTATGCCTACGGTTACTCTGCCGATGATGCCGCCCGGGGCATTGTAGTCTGTTCTCATTATTATAACCTGTTCCGGGATGATTCAGTGCTGCAGCTGGTGGATAAATACCTGGCTTTTATTAAGCATGCCCGGCAGGATTCGGGCTGGTTCTATAATTTTATGACTTTTGAACGGCAATTTCCTTCCCAAGAGGTGGGTCAGGACACTTTCGGGCGTTGCCTGTGGGGGCTGGGTGCCGCCATACATCTTTGTCAGGACGGGGACCAGAGCCGCCTGGCCCGGGAGATCTTTGGGGATAGCCTTTCCCTTATCCCCCAACTGAACCATACCCGCTCTCTGGCTTACAGTGCCATGGGCCTCTCCAACTACCTGCTGCAGTACCCCGAGGCCAGGGATGTAGAAGAAAAGATGCGCTATGTGGCGGACCGACTGGTGGAATATTACCGTAATAATGCTTCCCCTGATTGGGCCTGGTTTGAACCTTTCTTAACTTACGACAACGCCCGGATTCCCCAGGCCCTGCTTTTGGCCTATCGCCATCTCAAAGAGCCTGTTTACATGGAGATAGGGCTGAAAAGCCTGGATTTTCTTATCTCCCGGCAGTACCGGGACGGCTATTTTGACCTGATCGGCAATGATGGCTGGTACTGGAAGGACAAGGAGCGAGCCATTTTTGACCAGCAAGGTGTGGACGCATCAGCCTTTACGGCTGCCTGCCTGCTGGCCGCCAATTTTAACAACCAACAAGGTTACCTGGAGATGGGTTATGCTGCCTTCCACTGGTTCCTGGGCAGAAACCGTTTGGGAGAGCCCCTTTACTATCCCTCCACGGGATCCTGCGCCGACGGCTTGGAGCCCGGCGGGGTTAGCAAAAACAAGGGAGCTGAG
>SLRC01000055.1 GCA_007131175.1 Syntrophomonadaceae bacterium | reverse complement strand
GATAACGCTGATGTTACCATTATTAACGTTGATGAGGTCAAGACGGACAAACCCTATTTCTCTGAGGATTCATTAAAGGAAATGGAAGCAAGGAACAGGGCAGACAGGGAAAAGATTATGGCAAGAGCTGTAAAGATATTTGAGGAAAGAAATTTAAAAGTTAATACCTTAATCAAAAAAGGTGAACCGGCATCAACCATTATTGAATTGGCTGAAGAAGAGAATTTCGATGTTGTTGTGCTTGGCAGCAGAGGACACGGTGGCTTAAAACAAGCCCTCCTTGGAAGTGTAAGCAATGCTGTGGCCCAGTCAGTCAAAGCCCATGTATTTATTGTCAAGTAGTGATTTAATGGGTAGTAATTGCCCTAAAAAAACATTTTTGGGAGGAAAAAAGATATGAGTTGGATTGTCAGGTGGGCCTTAAATGTTGCAGGGATTATCTTTACCACAAACATCGTTGCGGGTTTTGACGTGACAATACCGGCGGCAATTGTGGGATCAATTATTTTTGGCATTATTAACGCAACGATCCGACCGCTGCTTTTGCTGCTTACTTTACCCATTAATTTACTGACCCTTGGACTCTTTACGCTTGTTATCAACGGTTTTATGTTGTGGCTGGTGGCTCTAGTGGTTAAGGGTTTTGAGATCCAGACCTTCGGGGCAGCTTTTATTGCCGCCATAATCCTGATGATTATCAGTTCATTAGTAAGCTTCCTGGTAGGTGACAGGCGCCGTTTTTAGCACTGTCCCGAAAATAAGTACACATGTGGTACCGGTGCGCAAGGTACCTGTTCACAACGCGCAGCCTCAAATAAAGATTCCCTCCTAATCCTTGTATTTCCAGTTATTTAGCATTTAATAACAAAAATGTAAATACTTTGTGTTGACAGCCATAAAAAAAAGTTGCTATAATTACATAATTATAAAGTGGGTGTAGTGGTGTTATTTATGCGGTAAGCTGCGAAAATAAGACTTTAAGCACCGTAATTTGAGAAGCCGCTGGTATACGGCGTTTATATAATTAATAATGAAGGAAGGGATAAAATGGAGAACAAAATAAAAAAAATACTTGAGGATGCAGATACAAAATTGCTGAAAACAGTGACAGGAAAGATTCTTGCAGAGCATGTTTTAAAAGGAGAGCTGCAGCCGGGGGAAGAGATTGGGATTCGCATTGATCAGACGCTTACACAGGACGCTACCGGTACTGTTGCATACCTGGAAGCTGAAGTTTTGGGAATAGACCGGGCGAAGACAGAATTATCAGTTAGTTATGTCGATCACAATACCCTGAAGATGGACCATAAGAACGCCGATGATCATGTGTATTTGCAGAGTGTGGCAGCAAAGTATGGTTTAATCCTTTCGAAAGCAGGTAACGGTATCTGTCACCAGGTTCACCTGGAACGCTACGCCCGTCCGGGAAAGACGCTTCTCGGATCGGATAGTCATACACCTACTGCCGGCGGCATGGGATGTATGGGAATTGGTGCCGGAGGCCTCGACGTGGCCCTGGCAATCGGGGGCGAGCCTTTCTTTTTGAAAACACCGGCAGTTGTTGGGATAAAACTAATGGGCAGATTAAAGCCCATGGTTGCGGCAAAAGATGTTATCCTGGCAGTTTTGCAAAAGCTCGGGGTTAAGGGAGGCGTTGGCAAGGTCCTGGAATATTTCGGCCCTGGGATTAAGACCCTTACCGTTCCTGAAAGGGCAACCATAACAAATATGGGTGCGGAAACGGGTGCAACCACCTCCATATTCCCCTCCGATGAGATAACACTTGATTTTCTGCACCGTGTTGGCCGTGAGGATGAGTGGGTCCGTCTTGAAGCGGATGATGATGTTGAGTACGGGGAAATTATTGAAATAGATCTAAGCGAGATAGTCCCCCTTATTGCAAAACCGCACAGCCCCGGTGATGTGGTGCCGGTAAGCGAAGTTGCAGGGTTAACAGTTAACCAGGTTTGTATCGGTTCCTGCACAAATTCATCCTTTAAAGACCTGATGACAGCAGTTTATATGTTGAAAGGTAAGCGGGTCAGTCCCCATGTTTCCCTGACCATTTCTCCAGGTTCCATGTCCGTTTATTATGAACTGGCGGAACGGGGCCACCTTGCGGAGCTCATTGCTGCCGGTGCCCGTATTCTGGAGTGTACCTGTGGTCCCTGTATCGGGCAGGGACAGGCTCCCAGGAGCGGTGCAGTCAGTGTAAGGACCTTCAACCGTAACTTCAAGGGACGTTCGGGGACAACTGATGCCCAGGTCTATTTATCCAGTGTGGAGACTGCTGTAAGCAGCGCTCTTACCGGCGTTATCACGGATCCCCGCTCCATGGGGGAGCTGCGTGAGATCCCCATGCCTGATAAAATTAAAATGCAGGACGCATTGATTGTTGAGCCGCCGGATCCAAAGCAGGCTGAAGCGGTTGAACTGATGCGTGGTCCCAATATTAAGCCCATTGAGCTGCGCGAAGCGCTCCCTGAAAAAGTACAGGGGTCAGTTTTAATTAAACTGGAAGACAATATTTCCACCGATATTATTATGCCTGCGGGTGTATACCTTTCTCTCCGTTCCAATGTTCCAGAGTATGCTAAACATGTGTTTGAACCTGCCGATCCGAACTTTTATGATCGGGCCAAAGAGAAGGGCGGCGGTTTTGTCATTGCCGGAGATAACTACGGACAGGGGAGCTCAAGGGAACATGCGGCATTGTGCCCATCACATCTGGGAGTGATGGCTGTTATTGCAAAATCATTTGCCAGGATTCATTTGGCAAATCTCATTAACTTTGGCATTATCCCCCTCACTTTTAAAAATGAAGAAGATTATGACAGGGTTGATCTTGATGATGAGCTGGAGCTTGAGGCTGGTGCCCTTGACAGCAATGAGCTGGTCATAAAGAACCTCAGCAAGGGAATTGAAATACCGCTGCGGCATACCCTCACCCCTGCAGAAGTTATGCGCATCAAGGCCGGTGGAAGCCTGGCCTACATCAGTAAGAGTAACGCAGATAAATAGGGGAAATTTCTAGATGCAGGGCGGTTGCTTGTTCACAGCCGCCCGCAATTTTTGTGTGGCAGCTTTACGCCACCGGCAAACCTTTTGTCAAAGAAAAATAAAAAGGAGTTATGTCCATGAGTAAAATTAAAGTCAGGTCAACAATTGTGGAGATGGACGGGGATGAGATGACCCGGATCATGTGGCAGATGGTGAAGGAAAAGTTATTGTTTCCCTTTGTGG
>SLRC01000151.1 GCA_007131175.1 Syntrophomonadaceae bacterium | reverse complement strand
TCCTGTCCGCCCCTGCACAGTATAAACTGGTCTGTGCAGGATGTATTTAAGGGGAATTTTGAAGAGGGTGCCGTGCATGTATGCCGGCCCCTGCGGCGCCCCGGCACCATCAGAAGGATGAAAATGCCCGGATTATGCTGGCATAGAGGGTTTAACAGGTTTTATCTCTTTTCCGGCTCACTGACATCCGCCCTCTGACCTCTGCATTTTCGGGACAGACGGCCATGCCGGCCCCTGAATACTTAAACTTTTTTACAAGGAGGATACCAATGAGTAACGCTTTTACCTTTGATGCTACAGAAGAAAAAGAAATGGCAAAACTTTCTTTCCGGGATGCGCCAAAGATTGTTACCAGCGAGCTTCCTGGTCCTTTGAGCAAGGAGATGCTGGAAACGGAATTGGGCAATGAAACGCCCACACGGATCATGCCCAATGCCATTCCTTGTGTCTGGAGTGCGGCAAAAGGAGCTACCGTAAAGGATCCGGACGGGAATTGCTTCATCGATCTCACTGCCGGAGTGGCTGTTAACAACGTGGGACATTGCCATCCCAAGGTGGTAGAGACAATCAAACGGGAATGTTCTGTGCTCATGCACAACCCTGATGCCACCAACCCCAACCGTGTGCGTTTGGGACAAATGCTGCAGGAGATTGCTCCCGGAAAGTTAAAGGGCAATGTGAAAATTGCTTATGGATTAAGTGGCAGTTCAGCAGTGGAGATTGCCTGCAAGTTTGCCCGGGCTGCCACTGGCAAATCGTATATTGCCGCTTTTCAGGGAGCCTATCACGGGGCCCTTGGGTTAACCCTTTCCCTTACCACTTCTGAAACATTTCGTTCCAAATACCGGCCATTGACGCCGTTTGTCTACCACGTGGGCCCTTATGCATATTGTTATCGCTGTCCCTTCCGCATGGAGTACCCGGAATGTGATCTGGAATGTGCCAAATACGTGGAATACCAGATGCTCAGCCCTTATAGCGGGATCGACATTGAAAACGTAGCGGCCCTGGTTGTGGAGCCAATACAGGGTGAAGGGGGCTATGTGCCGCCCCCGGAAGACTTTCTCCCGGCGATTAAGGCCATTTGTGAAAAAGCCGGCATCCTTTATATCGATGATGAAGTGCAGGCTGGAATGGGTCGTACGGGTAAGATGTTTGCAATTGAACACTTTGGTGTCACTCCTGACATGATAACCCTGGGGAAAGCCCTTGGCGGTAATTTGCCCTGCAGTGCCGTCCTTTCACGCAAGGATATCGTTGCGGAACTGGATCCTTTAAGCCATGTTCTCACGGCGGCCGGGAATTCTACCACCTGTGCCGTGGCCAGCACCAACATTGAACTCTTGCAGGATGGCTTGTTGGAGCGGTCTGAAAAACTGGGCGAATACGCCATGGCAATATTAAAGGATATGATGGATGAAGTGGAAATCATTGGAGATGTGCGGGGCAAGGGACTGATGATCGCCGTGGAGCTTGTCAAAAACCGCACTACCAAGGAACCCACCCGTATTGAGGAATTAATTCCCATTCTTTGGTCTTTGCGGGACCGGGGTGTGCTCATGCTTCCCTGTGGTCGTCATGACAACGTGCTGCGCCTTATGCCCCCGCTGGTGATCACGAAAAAACACCTGGACAAATCACTGGAAATCTTGCGGGATGTATTAAAACAGTTTCAGGGGAATATCCTTGTATAAAAATTCCCTTTAGAAGTAAGGGTGCCGGATGTGTTTGGCAGGTTTCACCAACCAGCGGCACATCCGGTGCCTTTTTAGTTAAAAAATTTTTTTGTAAGTGGTGAACAGCCGAGTTATTACTGTATGCAAAGGGGTGATAATAATTGAATGTGCAGGTTAAACTGTACTCTATTTTCCGCCTGCCCATCCCGGACTATGACGTGGAACGGGGTATTGACGTGGAAATGGCTGCGGAAAGCCGCCTTGCAGACTTGTTTACACACTTAAAAATTGAGATGCGCAAAATATCCATGGTGCGGGTTAACGGAAATTTAATTGGGGATTATTGCCTTTCCCTGAAAGAAGGGGACAAGATTGAGATCTTTCCCCTTTTTGGCGGGGGTTAATTCACAATAAAAAGCATCTTAAAGGATTGATTAATATGTGATTAGCTCATCTCCGGGCGTATACCGGGGGTGGTTTTTTTTAATGTTAAAATTTAATACTTTTTACTTATGGACAAAAATAAATGTATGCTCTATGATAAAATAATCATATGTTTCAATATATTTGAAATATTATTGTAATACATTGCACAAAAAGTTTTAAGATATTTTTGGAGGGGATGCCAATGAATTAAAAAAATCCGGGCTTAACAAAATCTACAGCGAGGAGTGGATAACAATGCCACAACTGAAAAGATCGCTGGGGCTGACAGCTGCCATAGCTACAGCCTGTGGGCTTGTTGTAGCTTCTACAACACTTATTGATATGGGCCATGGTTTTGGCCTGGCTGGAATTGGTTTTATTATCCCCATGGTAATTGCAATGGTTCTCAATCTAACCGTGGCTTTAAGCTTTGGTGAACTTTCTTCACTGATGCCCCGTGCTGGAGCAATTAACCACTACACGTTACCTGCCATGGGACCTTTTATGGGTATCATTGCGGCAATTTCCGGTTATTTGATTGTAAATATATTTGCCGGAGGTGTGGAAGCAGCTATTCCCGGCATCCTTATTTCGGAATTTTTTGTATTAGGTATAGATCCACGTATCCCTTCTGTTATCATGCTTCTTTTCCTCATGTTTATAAATATGAGAGGTGTTGATCTTTTTGGCTGGACCCAGGTTATACTCACAACCGGCATGATTGGCTCCCTGGTTGTATTTGGCATTATCGGTCTCACCGGTGCAACAACCGGTGAAGCTCTTGTTCAGTCAGCGGCCCAGCTGGATCCTGTAATCAGTGGATTGGGCTTGCTGGGGCTCACAGCCCTGGCTTTCTGGTTGTTTATCGGTATTGAATTCGTTGTCCCCATGGCGGAAGAGATCAAAAAGCCCCGTATTTACATCCCCCTGAGCATGATCCTGGCACTTGTGATTATTTTTGTTGCCAAGGCTTTATACGGCTCCGCTGCCATCAGGTATACTCCCCTGGAAGTTTTGATGACATCGGAAATGCCGCACCTGGATGCGGGCTTTGCCATGCTTGGCAACACAGGTTTAATCTGGATGAGTATCGTCACTATTTTTGCCACCCTGGCCACCATGAATACCTTGATCTGCGGCGTTCCACGGATATTGTACGGTATGGCGCAGGAGGGGCAGGTTCCGAAAATATTTGCGGTGCTCTCAAGCCGGCAAACTCCCTGGTTCGGCATTACGTTTGTAACCTTAATGATTATGATCCCCCTGCTTCTTGCCACATTTACCATAGAAACGATCGTTGTCTATATCCTTGCCGCCGTGTTCAGCTGGTTTGTGTGCTATATTATCGGTTTCCTCGATGTAATTATCTTACGCTACAAATATCCCCATGCAAAGCGTCAATTTAAATCTCCGTTGTGGATTATTCCACAGCTTGTGGGTATAGCAGGTATGGTTTACATGATGATTAATATTTATCCTGACCCCGAAATAGAGCGGCAGATTTACCTAAACGCGTTTATATTTATTGGCATAGCTGCTGTTTATGCTGCATTGTGGGTTAAACTGAAAATGAAAAAGGGCCTTTTTGAAACGGTTCCGCTGGAACATGTAGTGGGTGAAGACCCTGACGAAGCGGATAAAAAGGTTGGCCTCTAAAACCATTAAAATATACGGGGAGGTGATTAAAAGAATAAGGTGATGGCAGGCTACGACTATCTATCGTTCAAGTGTTAAAGAAATCTTACCAGGAGGTTTAAAATGGATACTGGAAAAAATTATAAAGAAAGTGATTTAGCGAAGCTTTCCTATAAAGAGGCCCCTAAGATGATAACAAGTGTCCCCGGACCAAAAGCACTAAAAATCCTTGAAGATTCGTTCAAGTCTGAGTCAATGGCCCGTGGTGCCGGACGATTCCCCATGGTTTATGCCGAGGGGAAGGGAGCCACCAGCGTGGATCCCGATGGCAATGTTTACATTGATATGGCTGCCGGGGTGGCCGTAAATTCAGTGGGTCGCTGTAACCCCCGTGTGATCAAGGCCATGAAGGAACAGATGGGCACGCTCATGCACGCCGGTGACATGTCCAATGTCAAGCGCACCGAACTGGCGCAGAAAATTTCCAGCGTAATGCCTCCCGGGCTCCGTGATAATGCAATCACCTATTTTACTCAATCGGGCAGTGCAGCCGTTGAAACTGCCATTAAGTTTATCCGTAAAATTACGGGCAGATCTCAATTCGTAGCCTTTCATGGTGCTTACCACGGCATTTTCCTTGGCGGCAATTCAATGACTACGGGGAATCAATATCGCAAGGATTTCGGACCATTTATGCCCGATGTGATTCACGTGCCCTATCCATATTGCTACCGCTGCTGCTTTGGCCTGGAATATCCAAGCTGTAATCTGCAGTGTGCACACTACGTGGATTATGTACTTAACACACCCTATACGGGAGCCCATGATGTGGCTGCTGTTTTTGTTGAAGCCCAGCAGGGTGAAAGTGGATATGTGCCTGCTCCGCCCGGTTATTTGGAGATTATCAAAAAGGCATGCGAAAAAAATGGTGCCCTTTATGTTTCCGATGAAGTCCAGGCTGGCGCCGGCCGCACGGGGAAGATGTGGGCTATTGAGCATTATGATGTGGAACCGGATATGATCACCTGGGGTAAAGGTATGGGCGGTGATGTGCCCATGGCCGGCCTGTCCATGCGTAAAGACCTTGCGGAAAAAGTTGCTGACTATTCACAGCCCAATACATGGGCAGCCAATGCCTTGACTTGCGCTGTTTGCCTGGAAAACATCAATATTCTTACAGAAAATGACAGGGCTCTGATCAATAGGGCCGGTGAACTGGGCGCAGAAATCTCACAACAGTTGCTTGAAGGTGCACAGAGCTCTCCATTCATCGGAGAAATACGCGGAAAGGGCTTAATGGTTGGGATTGAAATGGTGGAAGACAAAGAATCCCACAACCCCCTTAATCCTGATACCATGATTAATTTATGTATGGAACTGTTGAACAGGGGTGTCATTTCATTCCCATGTGGCCGCTATGGTAACGTCATTCGGTTTATGCCGCCCTTGGTTCTTACCAGGAAGCACGCTGCCAAGGCAGTGGAAATTTTTCTGGAGTCTGTCAAAGCAGCGGTGAAGTAAGTACAAGAAACAAGAGGCAAGAAGCCAGAGGCAGGAGGTATACAGCAGGGCATCGTTTGTGCCTGGGGGCTTCCCCAATAAAGGGCATAGGAGGTGCCCTTATTTTTTGTTAACTTAACACTGGTTGACAGGAAGGAGAGGCAGGTGTGATAATGTTAGTGTGGTAAAACAATAGACAAACTCAAAAAAGGTCTGTTTTGGGAAGGATTGAGCGCTTTTGGACCTGGCTATTACAGTGGTGGTAATCTTGCTGCTGATATTTTGGCCCCGTCGTGCCACCATACGTTATTACCTGCTCTTGATACCTGCAGCAGCAGCATTGCTGGTGGCGCTCATATTTGCTCCTTTTATTTTTCTTACCCCCATCTTTTATGTTGGTATGGCCATCCTGGTGGTGGGGGTCATTTACCGGGCCTTAACGGCCGAAAAAAATGGGCGTCCCAGTTGATATAATGGCTATCCTTTGATCTTCAGGGAGATGCCGGAGACAACAAGATAGACCGCGCTGGCCCGGGAAGATACTTGCTGATTCACCCTTCCCGCAATGTCACGGAAAAGACGGCCGAGATAATGCTCGGGAACAACGCTCCATCCCACCTCGTTTGTCACAATAATGGCAGTATAGTCATATCCGGTTGCTTTTTCCACAAATTTTGCCACCTGGTCAAAAATTTGCCCCTCCAGGACAGCTTCAGCTTTTTTAAAGGATAATTCATCATGTAAACTCTCATATTTTCCTTCCATATTCCAGTGACAGTTATTTCCATCAAGTGCCAAGTCTTTCTGCTCCAAACTGCGTAAAAGCATATTGCTAAGCCAAACGGTTAGGCAGTCCACCAGAATGGTTCCACATCCCGGGGGAATGGCATCAAGGGCTGCGCTCAAGTCCCACGGCTCTTCCACTGTAAGCCACCTTGTCGGACGATTACGGCGATGCAGTTCCACACGGCGGCGCATTTCGGCATCACCAGCCAGGGCGGTTGCCACATAGATAACTGTTTTTTCAGGATGTAGAGCCTCCTGCTGCAGTGCCAGTTCCTGAGCAAAAGTGCTCTTTCCGCTGCGTGCCCCACCTGTTACCATAATCAGATTCATGCAAGCCCCTCCTTTTCTTTCTTAGATACATAAAATAAACAGAATTATAAGAATGATTGTTTCGGAATATTATTCGTTATAAGGAGATCTTAAAAGAGTAAATTCCCCCATCCCGGTGTTTATCTATGTTGAATCCCGAGTTTGCAAAAAGGTTGAAAATGGGTCTGTTCTCTGTCAGGGCTTCACCGGTAAACCCCAAAACACCCTGCCTGGCAGACAAAAAGGTGAGATAGGATAATAACTCGGTCCCAATTCCCTGTCTTTGGTAATCATCCCTCACCGCCAGGGCTAATTCCGCCGTCATAAGATTGTCGTTTAGTGCATATTGTCCAATCCCCACAACAATTTCATAGTTTTCCTTCTCAATGATGGCCAAGACAACCATTTCCTTTGTATAATCGATTTTCAGGAATTGTTCCTGCAGTCGTTCGTGAGGCATATCCTGTCTGAAAGAAATAAATCGTCGATATAAGCTCTTATTGGATAGGGCATAAAAAAAATCTTTAATCAAAGGTTCATCATTTATTTTAACCGGGCGAAAAAAGATGCGTAATCCTTTTTTGCTCGTACGGCAAATCTCCAACGCATCAAGGTATTCGCCTTCTATAAAAACCTGGTCAGGGTAAATGTATGAATGTTTTTTCGCTTGCTCAATAAGCCATGGGCGAAAGCGGGGATGGGCGATGGCTATTAACGACATCGCCCGTTCCCTGATATTTTTACCATGCAGGTAGGCGGTCCCATATTCCGTTACCACATACTGGACATCACCACGGGTCAGGGTGACGCCAGCACCACTCTGCAGGTGGGGAACGATCCGGGAAACTTCACCATGCTTTGCTGTAGATTGCAGGACAAGGATGGTCTTACCCCCGGGGGCTACCACTGCACCGCGCATAAAATTGGCATGTCCCCCGATGCCGCTGTAAAAAAAGGTGCCGATGGAATCGGATGTAGCCTGTCCTGTCAGGTCTATTTCCAGGGCGCTGTTAATAGCCGTCATGTTATTAATCCTGGCAATATTTTGTAAATTGTTCGTATAATCGATGGGCCTGAATTCTATGGCGGGATTGTTGTGCAGGTAATCATATGTTTGTTGATTCCCCAGGCAAAAAGCAGCAACGGATTTTCCGGGGTTTAAAGTCTTGCGCGAATTATTAATCACGCCTCTTTTCATTAGTTCCACAATACCGTCAGTAAGTAGCTCAGAATGAAATCCAAGATTTTTTTTATCATAAAGATTGTTCAGGATGGCGTCAGGTATGCTGCCGTATCCAACCTGTATTGTATCTCCGTCCTGGACCAGGCGTGCCACGTATTGACCGATTTGCCTGGCTACGCCGTCAGGGTAGTCGGGTTTATATTCCAGCAGGGGTTCGTTATAGGGTAAGAAAAAATTAACATCCCTGGCGTGAATAAATGTTTCTCCGTGGACGCGGGGCATGTAAGAATTCACTTGCGCAATGACCAGTGATGCTTTTTCCATTGCGGCCTTCATTACGTCTACACTAATTCCCAAACTTAAATACCCCTGTTCGTCAGGCAGGGAGGTTTGGACAAGGACAATATCCACAGGAAAGTTACGATTGCGCAGTAATGCGGGGACTTCATTCAGAAAAACCGGAGTGTAATCTGCCTGCCCTTTGTTCACGACTTCACGGATACTCTGGCCGATGAAAAAACAATGGTGGTGAAAGTGCTGCTGAAGACGTTTAGGGGCATAGGGAACTACCCCTAGTGTCCAGACTTGCAGGGGAGGTGCATGTTGGTACAATTGGGGATGGGTATCCACATACTCAACTATTATGTCGATGAGGTGCTGGGGTTCGCCACAACCTGTCCCGACAAAAATCCGATCGCCAGCCCTCAGACGCTGGAAAGCTTCTTTCTCCGTCACAAATTTTTCAGGATAAGATGACCGTAAATCTTCCAGGTTATGCTCACCTATTCTCCATTTAGCGCCCATAATATAAACCTTTCCACAATAATGTGTTAATATTATCCAAAAATCAAATTTTTTGCTATAATATTCGTAGCGCCGGTGCGCAAGGTACCTGTTTACAATCGCAGTCTCAAATAAAAACAGAGGTCAGAGGTCAGAAATCAGTGTGCCGGACATAACATCTGAAAAAGCTGGTGAGATACTTCTATTGCCGGCTCGCTGCGCTCAGACGGTAAAATGTGTTAACCACGGTTCAGGAAGCAGGAAGCAAGGTTATTTACAGGGGCCTAGATAGTATATCATTTTAGACACAATAAGGACAGGGACCTTCTGCACCCCTGTGAGACAATCAGGCTCCCCATTTTCGGGATAATTTATGTATTAGGCAGGATTATAGATTATCTTAGGGAAATATTAAAGCAATTGTAAGTAACCACCCTGATCAGTGCAAGAACAAACTTTATTAGGGTGGTGAGACCAATGCATAAGAGGTGTTAACCAGTGTATAAAGAAGAGGGTTACTATACTCTGAACCTGTACCAGCAAAACAGCCCCCATAAATTTCTCCCCCTGGAAAAGATATTCAGCCACGTTCGGGCCGGTGACCGCATCTTTATTGGGACTGGTTGCGGCGAACCCCAGTATCTGGTGGAGGGGCTGGTTAATTATCTTGAAAAACACCCCAAGGCTTTTTTTGATACAGAAGTTGTGCACGTCTGGACATTGGGGGTAGCCCCCTATACCCAGGAAAAATTTAAGCGCAATTTCCGCCATAACTCCTTTTTTATTGGAAATAATACACGGGAAGCGGTCAACAGGGGAATGGCTGATTATACACCCGTCTTCCTCTCTGCTGTTCCCGATCTCTTCCGCCGCAGGATAATTCCACTTGATGTGGCGCTGGTTCAGACCTCTCTGCCGGATGCCCATGGTTATCTCAGCTTGGGAATAAGCGTTGACATCGTTAAGGACGCGGTTGAACATGCCAGAACAGTAATCGTCCAGGTGAATGCTCAGATGCCCCGTATATACGGTGATACTTTTATTCATGTTGATGATGTTGATTTTCTAATAGCCCATGATGAACCGCTACTTGAATATAAAGACCGAGCGTGCGGTGAGGTGACCCGGCTAATTGGCGGGTATGTGTCTCAGCTTATTGAAGACGGAGATACCATCCAGGTAGGCTATGGCAGCATCCCCGATGCCGTATTGGAAAGCCTGCATGGTAAAAAACAACTTGGTATCCACACGGAGTTGCTTAGCGACGGCGCTGTCAATCTGCTGAAAGAGGGCATCATTGATAATAGCTGTAAAACCCTTTTAAAAGGTAAAACAGTTGCTTCATTTTGCATGGGCAGCAGGGAGACCTATGAATATCTGGACAATAACCCTGCTGTGGAGTTTCATCCCATTGACTTTACAAACAATCCTCTACAAATCGCACGTGTTAATAATATGGTGGCGATCAATAGCGCGCTGGAAATCGATCTAACCGGTCAGGCCACGGCTGAATCCCTGGGCCATCTCTTTTACAGCGGGATTGGCGGTCAGGCCGATTTTATGCGCGGTGCTGTCCTCGCCCATGGGGGAAAATCAATTCTATCCCTCCAGTCCACCAGCGGTGAAGGTAAAAGGTCGCGCATTGTGCCCGAATTGCAGCAAGGAGCAGGGGTTACCCTTACCAGGGGTGACATTCACTACGTTGTTACAGAATACGGTATTGCTTACTTGCATGGTAAAAACGTGCGCGAACGGGCCATGTCTTTAATCGCCATTGCTCACCCTGACTACCGCCCCTGGTTGATCGCAGCGGCAAAGCAGCGCTTCCTTATTTATCAGGATCAGGTTTTTCCATCAGGTAAAGAGGCACACTATCCGCTGGAGCTGGAAACATGGCGTACTACCCATAGTGGCCTGAGCATTTTTCTGCGCCCCGTTAAGTTGGATGATGAACCGCTGCTCAAGGAATTTTTTTATTCTCTCTCTGATCAGAGTATGTATCAGCGTTTTCTCACCAAAAGAGAGGACTTTCCCCACGAGGTACTGCAGGAATACTTTGTTACCACCGACTATACAAGGAAAATGGTTGTACTTGCCGGAATTAAAGACGCAGAAAGGGAACTGGTGATAGGCGTCGGACAATATGGTATGGGTGAAAACACCTTAACGGCGGAAGCGGCCCTTGTGGTCCGGGATGATTTTCAAAATGCCGGCGTGGGTAGCGAACTGCTTGCTTATCTGATGCACATTGCCGTAAAAAGGGGGGTGACCAGCTTTAGTGTTGCTGTCCTCCCCCAAAACAAGCATGCGATCAGGCTTATAGAAAAAATGGGTTTTGCTGCAGAAAAGAGATTTGATTCGGGGGTATATGTATACAAGGTTGATTTAAAGGAAAAATAAAGCCAGTCTGTATGATTTTTCCCTTCCTGTCATAAAGTTAAGTAAAGATTAAATGGCTTGCTTCCCGGCAGGCCTTAAGCTCGGCAGGGAGGGAAAAATAATGCTGAAACAAAAATCATTATGGCTGCTGATCGTGTTAATAGTGGCGTTTTGGGGAGCATACAGGCTTTATTCAGAGTCTGAACCTGTTTCTCCCGGGGACCGGCAAAATGTTGTAAGGGAGGAAAGGGAACTGGATAATGGAAGTGAACGGGGTACAGATCTTATGGATGTGGAGCTGACATTGCAATATCTGGGGCATGCCGCTTTTCTGTTACAGGTGGGAGATACGCGGTTTCTAATGGACCCTTATGATCCCCATTGCGGCTATGGAAAACTGGAGTTAGAGGCCGATTATGTAACAGTCAGTCACGAACACATGGACCATAATTATATTGCTGCTGTTCCTGGAGCTAAGCCCATTAAGGGATTAAGCCCTGATGGACTTGGTTGGGAAGAAGTTTCCATCACCCTTGGGGGAGTGAAAATATTCACTGTTCCCACATATCATGACGATGCAGCGGGTAAGCTGCGGGGCCGTAATGCTATTTTTGTCTTTGACACGGGGGAGATGCGGCTTGTCCACCTGGGTGATCTTGGACACCGCTTGAGTCCTGAACATTTGGAAAAGCTGGTGCCTGTGGATGTGTTATTGATCCCGGTGGGAGGGCATTATACTATTGATAGTGCAGAGGCATGGAATATCATAGCTGAAATGCAACCAAAAATTGTTATTCCCATGCATTACCGTACTGACGCCACACGCAACTGGCCAATCGCGCCGCTGGCGGATTTTTTAAAGGACGTGGATGTTGAAGTTAGGGAACAAAAAGACACATTGGTTACCCTTAACAGAGAAGATATGCCACCAGAAATGGAAGTCTGGGTTATGAAAATTGCTAATCCGGTTGAAAATAAATGATGCCTTGATTTGAATTTTTGCACCACTGAGCTTACTGTTATATTCCCTTCCCCGGTGGTGCCAGAGCGCTGTGGGGACAAAAGCCTGGCATAAAAGGAGAGAAATTGTTATGAAGCCCATGAATCTTATTAAAAAAATGTGGTTTAAATCATTAATCCTGCTGCCATTGCTGTTGTTTCTGCTCCTGGTTTTGGTGGCTGGATGTGCACCGCAGGCCCCTGCGCCCCCGGAACCAGAACCGGAAGAGCAGGTGGAAGAATCGCAGGCTGAATGGGAAGCTGTTACCCTTTATTACGCTGATGATCAGAGTGAAAGGCTGGTAGAAGAAAACCGTTCCCTGGCCCTTGAAGGTCGGGAGCCAGCCGTAGCTGTCCTGGAAGAGCTGATCGAAGGACCCGATTTCCCCGCACATGGCAGGACAATACCTGCTGATGTAAAGGTGCTGGGTGTGCAAATTAACGGTGGTATTGCCGAAGCAGATTTTTCCGAGGAACTCCGCTCCAGTCACTGGGGAGGGTCCACCGGTGAAATTCTCACTGTTTACTCTATCGTAAATACCCTGGCGGAGCTTCCCGGGGTGGAACAGGTGCAAATTTTGATCGAAGGTGAAACGGTTGATACCCTGGTTGGACACCTGGAACTAATGGAACCCCTCAGTCCTGATTGGGGGCTGGTGGCACCGTAAAAATGTGCTCAGCAGTCTGGAGTCAGCACACAGTAGTCAGACAACCATGCCGGCCCCTGCAGCGCCGGCACCAGCAGATAAATGAAAATGCAACAGCAAGCTGAGCGGTGCAGGGTTGGACTTGAGGGGCATTCAGGAT
>SLRC01000172.1 GCA_007131175.1 Syntrophomonadaceae bacterium | reverse complement strand
ATAAGCCGAACTGGTAAAGGGTGTAACCGGCCAAAAGGATATAGATTAAACCCCAGATAGCAAAAGTTAATGACGCCGGGGCAAAAAGGTCAGGATAGGAATCAGATACGCCCCCGGTTGTTACCCCATTAATCGGTATGGCATTTGCCAGGGCGTTTACAATAACCATGGCCAGGTAAGTTGCCGCTACCACCACTTTGATTACAAATCCTTGATCTTTATTCATTAATATTCCCTCCTTCAGAAACTAAGGTCATTATAGATATTAAACCATATATGAAGCTAATATTCAAAAATATCTAAAGAGGGACTGTAAAAGAAACAGTCCCTCTTAATAAGGCAAGTTATTTTCTTAGGTTGGCTGCATTACACCGGAGAAGACCAGCCAGGCCAATACGCTTTTGGCCAGCAGGCTGAGGATAATATATCCCCGTTCTCCATAGAGGTAATCGGCCCAGCGCCCAACTTTCATGTATTGTAAGATCATATTAATCGGGAAGAGGTTAAAGAAAACAAAATAGGAACCGATTATGGCGTAAACGAACCAGGGCACCTCTGCTGGATTGGCGTTGCCCAGGGCATGCATGATAATTATTATCCAGGGAGCAATACCGGCTATGCAGCCAAAAACAAAGGCTGACCAGCTTGTTTTCTCAGTGTACTGATTAATCTGCTCCATCAGTAATCCAAAAAGGTTCATTGATGCATTTAAAACAAATATGGCGATTAGGGCACCGATATCATAGACGCCGAAGAGCATGGCAATGAGGATAATCATCAGCGAAGAGCTGAGCGCATACTCGTACCAGCGGAACCTGTTGATTCCTTTCTTCAAATCGTGGACATAGATTTGATTTGTTTTCGGCATGACAATAATAAAGTGAGCCAGGGCTGAAAGCAGCAGGAAAAAAGAAACAAACATGGCGAAGGGAACTTCCCAAATTTGCTCCGGCCTGGTTACAAGGCGCATCAGGTCTGTATCAAACTCCAGGAAGTACGCCCAAACTGGGGTTTTAAATGCGCTGATTCGCTCAATGGTAAGGGCAAATATGAACATCAAACTGCCCTGGATCAGGTGTAAGAAACCCATCACCAGGTTAAAGCGCTTTAGGTAGGGGAAGGTAATCTGGCGCCCTCCCTTTTTTGGCCGCAGCCCTTCTTCGAATTCAGCAACTTTCATCTGCAAATCCCAGTTCTCTTTCTCTAACTCCTGGCAATAATCCGGCCTGCTGCTGTCAGGCGTTTTTTCACCTGTCACTTTTCCTTCTGACCAGATTCCACTTAGCTTTTGCCCATCGGGATATATAAGTGTTCCCTGCCCATGCCGTTTTCCCGTTTTCCACGTACCGCTATAGACCGTACCATCGGCCATGAAGAGGGTTCCTTCATCGTGCGGTTTATTAAGCTTCCACATTCCGGCATACCTGGTTCCGTCAGGCCTGGTCCAAACCCCGTAGCCGTGACGCTGACCATCTTTTAATTCTCCATCGTATGTTGATCCATCTGGCGCTGTTATTTTCTTTCTTTCCATATGAGCACCTCCGTGCAAAAAATTAAAGTTTTCTCTATATTAATATCTTGTATTATATCATGTATCTAAGTTATAGGTAGTTCGCTTTTACTATAGGTTGATTTATACGGGGTTAACTAATGTTACAGGCTTCTTTGCTCTTGAGTTTCGAAGCTACAAGACCTTGTACAAATCAGTGGCTACTTATGGCCAAGCGCCTGGAAGTTCCCCTTATTGCTTTTGTAGAGGTTTTTGAAAACGATGAAGTTTTTATCATAGACTTCTTTATTTTGCGGGCTTGGAATAAACTTTTTGCCGGGGCGGATCATTTCTTTTGCAGCGCTGAAAGATTCAATGATACCCAAGCCGAGGCCGGTAATGACGGCAGCCCCCACCGCACCAACATTCTGGGGGTTTTCTACTGTTTGGACTTCACGGCCAGTGATGTCAGCCAGTATCTGGCCGGTAACATCCGAGAGCGCTCCACCTCCAACAAAGCGGATCACCCTGCTGGTTGTTACCTTCCTATCCTGGGCTTCAAGCATCCAGCGCAGGTGAAAACATACTCCTTCCAAAACAGCCCGGATCATCTCTTTTTTTGTTGTTTCAAGGCTGAGATTAAAGAACACTGCGCGGGCGTTGGGGTCTTCAAAGGGGCAGCGGTTGCCGTGCAGCCAGGGCGTAAATATTAAACCCCTGCTGCCGGCAGGTACTTCACCGGCAAGGGCAGTCAGGAAATTATAAATCCCGATCCGGCTTTCTTCCGGGTCATCAAAAACAGAGGAGTCCTTTCTGTAGCAGCCCACACTGTCCAGGGCAATATTATCCCTGGCCCATTCCAGGCATTTGCCTGCAGTTTCCATCTCGGCAAAGTAGTTATATTTACCCGGCTCTGCCCCGACAATGGCGGCAATCATTGAGGTAATGTCAAGCAGCGGTTTTTCGACAACAGTTGAAACCCAGCCAGAAGTTCCCGTATAGATATGAGTATCCCCCGTTGAAACGGAGCCGGCCCCGACCCCGATTAGCGATGCGTCTCCGCCGCCGCCATAAACCGGTATTCCCTCTAGCAGGCCAAGTTCAATCGCCGCTTTTTTATTCAACCCGCCTACCTGGTCGGTTGACCTGATTATTTCGGGCAGGTGATCCACCTTCACCCCAAGCATTCTGCATACACCGCTGCTCCACTGCTGACTGTGGATGTTGTAAAGCAGAGCAGCAAAGGCCGAGTCCCGGGTCATGACAAACTTTCCTGTGCACTGACAGATTAGGAACTCCTTCACATCGAGCCATTTATAGACCTGTTCAAAGATATGCGGTTCCTTCTTTTCCACCCACTTGTATTTCCATACCGGGTCCTTAACGCTGGCGCTAACTGCCCCTGTTTCCCTGATTGATTTTACAAGTTTAAAAATGTTAATACCGCCTATCCTGACACCACGGCCCATCTGTTCATCTATCTCTTCAGTAGCCCTCTGGTCCATGTAAGTCATGGCCCGCCGTAACGCTGTCCCATCCCTGCCAACCAGGACCAGGCCCTGCATCTGGGAGCAAAACGATATTCCGGATATATCCCCGGGGTTTACTGCTGTCTTTTTAATCAGTTGGCGGGTAGTTGTACACATCGCTCCCCACCAATCCATGGGGTCCTGTTCAGCACCGCCATTTTCCAGGATGTACAGCGGGTAGTCTGCCATTTCGGCATCGATCAGTTTAAGCTCGCTGTCAATCTGATAGAGGCAGGTTTTTATCCCCGT
>SLRC01000196.1 GCA_007131175.1 Syntrophomonadaceae bacterium | reverse complement strand
TTAAGTGATGCTACACTGTGGACTGGACTTCCAGGGGGTAGTGCAACCCAGACATACTCATCAAGTTGGTTATCTGAAATGTTACGGGCAGGTGGTTTTCTTACGGAGTTGTCTGATGCTTGTTCCATAGTAAATAATCCCTTTGCAGAGGAGTAAAGTCTATGAAATTTTTGGTTGAGACGGTGGTTGACTACATAAAAAAAGAGTTTTCTTCTGACAAAGGGAAGCTAATGTATGTTATGCCTTCATATCCCTCTGAGGTGTTGGTAGAGATAGGTAATAATCTCAAAGAGTATTTTTCAAGGCTACCTGAAAAAAACATAAGTTTTAAATACGAAATAGCTTATAAACTGGGTCAGCAGTGGCTTAATGGAACAGAATTACAAAAATCAAATTTTGAAACGATTCAAAGTAAAGGCTGGTACAATAAAAATGATAATTTAACGGAACTTCGAAATACACAACGAGATTCAGAAATCGATAACTTAGTTGTAATTATGGCTGGATATGAACATATAAATGATCGTGAAAGCCTGCGTGATTTTTTCCATTTAGACCAACAATCTATCTGGTCGATTTGCTTAAATAGATCTTTTAGAGGATGGTTGGAGAAACGATTAGAACCGCATATCAACTTAGGAGACAGTAAAGAGGATATTGAAAAAATTAATGTCATCTTCAAAACATTATATGATAATGGGTTGGCGGATTTAACACGGATAAGTACCTATTTAGAAGAAAACCTTTTATCTGATGTACAAGACGGTAATGATGCATATAAAAATGTTTTAGATAATCTAGAAACGTTTAAACTACCTTGTTTAATCGGGCTTTCTACTCGCTATGCTAAAAATAAATCTTTTGCATATTATCTTGAACATGCCTTAAATTTTTTTAGTTATAGTATGTTTTTAGATAGCACTGCTAGGCAGAAAGCGCTTAATAGAGTCGAATATTTTAAAGAGGCCGCTAACCAAAATGAGATAGAATATCCAGATAAAGAACATTTAGGTGATTATGTAGACATTGATGATCTTATCGAATCACTAAAATGGTACATCAATAATAGATCGGAAGACGCAAGGGAAAGTCTTAAAGCTGCCGATTTTGTTTATGTATTTGATGAAATCATTGGATTTAAGAAGGTTAGTACAATCACACCTCCTACGCCTCGAAAACCTAAGAAACTCATAGGTTTACCATTGGAGGTTTTTCTTCGTGCGATATGGTTAACCTTAGGTGATTTTAAGGATAACTTAAAATCAAGCTCAATATTTATTGGAGAAGATCTTAAAGGTATTACAATAAAAAGTATTAATTTTAAGCATGATGAATTTGATAATGATGAAGATGATGAAGAACTAACTGAGAGCGAGAAGGCCGAACGTTTTTTAATACGAGCAATAGGTGGTATTGATCAACTACTTGAAGAAAGTTTAAATATACAGCTTGATACAGAAAATCATATAAAGGACATTGAGTTTAAGTCATACTTATCACCAGAAGAAAATAGAGATTTTCTTAAGTACCAGAAAACATATACCGCAGAGCCTTGTTTGAAATTCGAAGTTTATATCCACTCAGATAATAAATCACTTAAAAGAGAGTTTTTATGGGCTTTGCCACAAAATCATCAATGTCGTATAATCGCAAACTTATTTGACTGGGTTAAAAGCCGATATAGAGGAAATGCCTTGCCAGCTTTCGGGTTTCCGTATTTAGCAGAACTATTCTCTGCTTCAGAAGAAGATGAGGCCAATCGAATTCTGACTACTGCTTTGCAAGGTGATTGTCATTTTATTGATTTATTAAAAGCGCCTGGAATCAATGAACAGGATAATATTAAAACATTGTTAATCAATTTGTCATTTGCTTACCAAGAATTCCTTGAGGTATTCGATTCAGGTTTCTTCAATGCTCTTGAGTCTCCGTATGAAAACCTTAGAGTGCGTTTTAATGAGATGTATTCAACCTTTCTAGAGAATATTTCTTCAAGTGAGTTGGCGCCTTTACTTTACAAAGCATTCCTTATTGTTTCAAGTGAAGAAACAGCTCAAACAGATTGGTGCTGGCGAGATAATATCAAAGGAGCCATCGTAACACCACTGCACCCGGCTCTATTAGAGATGGTCCGCCATCAACATACTTTTTTATGCGAGAGCTTTTGTACGTACGTTCAAGAAGCTTTGACACAACCCAAAAACAAAATGTTGACTGAAAAAAGTTGGTCTAAAGTCGTAGATTTAGCTACTTTAGTAAGGCCGATTTATGGTGTATTAGAAAAAAATCAAATATTAAATACTAACACTAAAAGTTTTAGTTATATGCATTTATTTGGTGATTATAAAGGTGAAAGCTCATTTATTGGTTCAAGGCTGTTACTTGAATATGATGATTTTGATGAAGATATAACGGATGCAGAGTTGTTTGCAGAAACTCGATCATCGCGTTTAGTTAAACAAACATTAATGGATTACAAGGAACTATATCCATTCGCCGAGGATGGTATCAGTGTTGGAGGGTTTTGTGGCAAAGATATACAAGCAATAATAGCCGGTATTGATACTTATCTAAAGCAATATTTAGAGGCAAGTCCGAATCGAGAGTATACGTTGGCCTTAACGATTTTTTCTGATAATCGTGATGACTCTGCAGTAATGAGGTGGGTTAATGCTTGGAAGGACAGATGGCAGGTTGCGGAGTTATCAAATCAAAGAAGCTATTATAGTAATTGTAAAATTTCGATTAACTACCGGGTCGTCTCATCTTTTGAAAATTACTCTCAGTTCAAAGTGCTCCTTAGCAATATAGATTTTGATGTAATGTTCTTTACAGACTTTATCAAGTCTGATGAGAGCAGGTTTGCATTACTAGACGGATATCACAAGGAATTAGATGATTATCGAAAGTTTCCCGTATTAGAAAAAACTTGTCCTAGAATTACTGGGGGTGGTAGAGATCAGCAAAGGGAACGAATTTTAAGTAATCAAAGATTCAGGATAGGCTGGCTTCATGCTGAGGTAATGGCTCATCTAAAAAGTGGATCTACTACAGATAGATATCATGCTGTAATAAGTAAGAGTGACTATAAACCGTGGAAAAGTGTTATTGACACGGCCCATAAACAATGTACATGGGTTATATGCATCGATCCGGCTATAGATGATCAATTATTATATGTAGACGAAAATATACGCGAAATTATTGGACTTGGAACAGGCGTTGGGCCTCATGGAGAAAACAATTACACTATCTCCACAGAACAGTTCG
>SLRC01000061.1 GCA_007131175.1 Syntrophomonadaceae bacterium | reverse complement strand
GGAAAATGGTGCTGAAACATACCGGGTTGAGGATACTATAGTGCGTATCTGCCAAAGCTATGACTTTTTGGAGTTCGAGGCCCTTGTAATACCAACAGGGGTGTTTTTTTCTGTTTCCATAGAGGGTATTTCCAGTAATCATACGGCCATAAAACGAGTTAAAAGGCGCACCGTGGATTTAACAAAGGTCAATTCTGCCAATACCATTTCCCGTAAGCTGACAGACGGTGTGTTATCTTTGGAAGAGGCAATATTTCAGCTGGAAGAGATGCTGCACAGGGCCCCGGAAAAAAAACTATTCCCTACGGTCGCTGCCGGTTTATCAGCTGGTTTTTTCACCCTGCTCTTTGGGGGAGGCATCTTTGATTTTTCCATAGCAGCTCTTAGTGGCGCTGTTGTTCAACTGGCTGCTTTCTTTTTCAAAAGGGAAGATATGTTTCATTTTATTATTAGTTTGGTGGGAGGTATGATCACCGCAGCTATTGCCATGGCTGCCACACAAATCTTTTCAATGGGCAATTTTGAGCTGATTATTAGCGGGGCCATCATGCCCCTGCTCCCGGGACTTGCCATGACAAATGCCATTAGGGACTCAATGCAAGGGGACCTGGTGTCAGGGGTGGCCCGCGGCACAGAGGCATTGATCGTGGCCGTTTCCCTGGCAGTTGGTGTAATAATCGTCCTCAAGGCATGGTTATTAATGGGGGGAGGGGGGCTTTAGTTTATCATGGCGCAATCGGTATTGTATGCATTTATGGCTGCCTTGTTTTTTTCCTTTTTATTTAATGTTCCAAAGCGTTCTGTTTTAGTAACTGCAACAATTGCCGGTATTGGTTATATGGTTTTTAGCATCTTCCAAGGCTATACAGGAGCAGATTTTACCGGCTATTTTGTTGGCACATTTGTGATGGCACTTTTAAGTGAAGTTGCTGCCCGAATGATGAAATTGGCCACTACTACCTTCATAACAATTGCCGTGATCCCGCTGGTTCCAGGATTAGGCCTGTTCGAAACAATGCAGTTTGTTGTACTAAATGAATATACTGCGGCAATACAAACTGGAACCCATGCTATGCTTGCTGCAGGTGCAATAGCCATGGCGATTGCTGTAAACACTCTGATCATGAAGTTTTTGCTGAATATGACAGGCAAGATTAAATGACCATGTTCTTCTCCCGCCCGGTAAACAAACAACGGAATGATCAGAGCACAACTAAGACAAGTGCAATCTGCTTAGGAGAAGGGCTGGAAGTTCCCTGCGGGAAGCATAGCGGATGAGATCATGCGCCGGAAAGATGTAGAGTATAAGTTTTGGTATGAAGGAACATACGATTATTTGTTGAAGATAATACCTATAGTTAATATTACAGGTTCTCGCCTTAAAAGTGGGAGGGTGTCAGGTATTAACACGCAGCTTTTTTTCTTACTCGTCTTTATCATTATATTTACACTGTTAAGCGTCATGCGGTTGTATTTCCGCATTTTCACAGGAGATATTCGTGACGGTGTGTTTAACCAAAAGGAGGGACTGCTTCCCCTTGTTGTCCGCTGTATCTTCGGCATACCTTTGTTTGCAGCTGTGGTCCTCTACATCCGCTTTCCCCATCTTGCTTCCTGGAGCTACGTTACCCTGCCGCTCTATCTCCGGACTGCGGGGATAATCCTGGGGATACTCTCTCTTTACAGCATATACTGGGTACACCGGGAGCTGGGTAAATATTTTTCCAGTAGCCTCGTCATTAGAAAAGGGCACAGGTTGGTACGCAGTGGCCCCTACCGCCTGGTAAGGCATCCCATGTATACCTCGTATCTTGCCCTGTTTATTGCCGCCTTTCTCATCACTCAAAACTGGCTTATGGGCTTATCGGGTATGGCGGTCATCGCGACGCTCATGACGCTGCGCATTGGCAAAGAAGAGGCCCTTTTGCTGGAACATTTCGGAGCGGAATATGAGCACTATCGCCAGACAACGGGTATGTTTCTACCCCTGACACATCAATTGGTCTTCAGGGAGGAAACAAAGGAGGAAAACCTCTTCCCATGAGACGTATCCTGCTCATAAATCCCGCTACGCCCGCATTTCCAATGCGGCTTTTCCCACCACTCGCACTGGCTGTTCTGGCAGGAGCTATTCCTGAAGCATATGACGTCACAATTGTGGATGAGAATATAGAAAATCTCACTTTTGAGGGAGATCTTGCAGCAATAACTGCCAATACCTACTCCATCCGCAGAGCTTATGAAATATCCCGGATCTTCCGAGAAAAGGGGATTCCCGTGATCCTGGGTGGGAATCATCCCTCGATCCTGCCCGAAGAAGCAGCCCTGCATGCAGACACAGTGGTGATTGGTGATGGTGAAACTGTATGGCAGGAGATTTTAAACGATTTTGAGCAAAAAAAACTAAAAAAATTCTATACCCCCGGCCGCTACGGGTTTAATCTGCCGCTGCTGCCCAGGCGGGAGCTTCTTTCACACAAATACCACTTTGATTCCCTGGAAACTGTGAGGGGTTGTCCCTTCAACTGTCACTTCTGCTCCGTTACCCGCTTTCACGGAGCTACAAGCCGCCTTAAACCCCTGGAGGTTATTGAACAGGAGCTGAGGCAGTTCCGGGGTAAAACCCTCTTTCTCGTGGATGACAATTTTATCGGAACGGAAAACGGGGCTAATGAACGCACTGAGGCACTCTTTGCGCTTTTGAAACAGTACAGCATTCGCTGGGTGGGTCAGGCCTCCATCAATGTAGCCGACTCTCCCATGCTCCTGCGGGCAGCACGTGAGAGTGGGTGCATATTTATCTTCATTGGGTTTGAGTCCCTCAATCCTAATGCTTTGAAATCCCTGAACAAGCAGCTTAACTGCCGCAGAGGGGTTGGATTCTACAAAGAGGTGATACACAGAATCCACGAGCAAGGAATCAGCATCATGGGTTCGTTTATTATCGGGAGCGACTTTGACACTAAAGAGAGCATCCGGGAGTTGAAGGAATTTATTCATACCAGTGCAATAGATATTCCCAACATTACTCACCTGACTCCGTATCCGGGGACAAAGATATATGAAGTACTGCAGAGAGAAAAACGCCTCTTTGATGAACAGTTTTGGCTTCGGGATCCTTTTCCCATTTTTACCTTTGAGCCCAAACATATCTCAGTTGCTGAATTAAAGGAAGCAACATTTGAGCTCATTTCTGATTATACAGGAATAATTGGGGGAACAAGACAGTTTTTAACCACGCTGAAGCATACCCGCTCGATTCAAACCGCATCCTACTCCCTG
>SLRC01000219.1 GCA_007131175.1 Syntrophomonadaceae bacterium | reverse complement strand
CCATTTTCACAACGCGGCGCATCCCTTCCAGGGTGTAAATGCCACCCATCACGTGTTTGGAAGTACCCCGCATGGCATGATAGAAACGATTAACATCCACCTCTTCCAGAGGTAGTTCGTTGGGATAGACATTGATTACGAAAAATGATATGTTTTCCAAAGCGTCTGTGAACCTGGCAAAATTATAGACGTCTTCCCGTGTTGTCTCCCGCTTTTCACCTGTCTCCAGGTCCAAACAGCTTAGCACGGTTCCGCCAGTTCCCAGGTAGGTTTTTGCGTTTTCCAAAGTAAGGTCGTTTTCCTCAAGGCGACCATACAGTTTCACTTGCGATGGAGCATTTTTTACCGCTTCTTCCAGCATAGACTGGGGTATTTTGACGATCTGCGTTGCGTCGTCCACCTCTGCCCCTTTTTCCTTAAACAGACGCAGCGCCGCAGCGTTGGGCACCTTCACTCCCGGGTCGGCCATCAGACGCAGAGTCATATCATGAATAGCCTTAATATCTGATTCGCTCAGAAGTTTAAGTTTACCCCCTTCTGCTCCGTTTATCATGTTATTTCCTCCTTGATTTATGATTATATTGCCTGCACAATTGCGGGCGGCTGTTAGCAGCCGCCCCTTCAAATATATTCATCATTTACGGTTTTAATATCCTGACTTTCGACTTTGGACTTTTAATTTTTGGACTTATCTTATTTGAATGGATCCCAGCGGCCTGTAAGTCCCTCATATCCCATGGGGAAGTTTTCCTGGAAGAGCCTATAGTAGTAAAGCTCTTTTGGTGACTGCAGGTGTATACCGCCTCTGCTTTCCGGGGTCTCCTTTAGCTCTTTTTCCCCAATGTTTTTTGGCAGGACATTTTCTACCTGATCATCCACACCCACACCCCGGGAAAATCTCATTTTTGGACGATCTGTAATTTCCTGGGGAAGCATATCTCTAAAGGCTTCCCGGAGAATCCATTTTTCAACTGTATAACCATTATCCATTGCATAACACTTAAGCTCCATCGGTAATTTATTGCAAATGTCAACCACGGCTGGATGCAGAAAAGGTGCATAGTACTCAACGCTGTTTGACATCCATCCCCGGTCTAGCCTGCGCAGGGCCGTATTGTAAGCTACCTCAAGCAGTCTCCTGCCAACTCTTTCTTTTTCTTCAGGGTCTGAAATATCCTGGAGTTCCCTGAAATATCCACCAAATAGCTCATCAGCACCTTCTCCAACCAGCACACTTTTCACATGTTTTGAAGCGAGAAGGGACGTATAATAGTTAGCAATAAACCCCACGATACAGTCCTCATCAAAGGATTCCAGGTAATACACGGCGTCTGGAATGATTGCTTTTATATCTTCCTGTGTTATTTCATAGACATGATGCTCCACACCAAGGTATTCTACCAACATCTTTGCGTATTTCAGGTCTGCACCAGGGTTACCAGCCAGAGTAGAGGTAAAAGCTTTGATATTTTTGTTATATTGATGGGCAACAGCTAATATAATTGAGCTGTCCAGCCCTCCACTTAAAGCAACACCCTCAATATCACCGCTGTCAAGGGACTCTTTTACCGCATTAATCATCACTTCCCTCACTGCAGCAATGGCTTCCTCAGTGGTCTTCCATTTCGGAAGGGTAACAGGGCATTTATCAAATTCGCTGAGCCCTTCTTTTGTTGAATAATAATGCCCTGGGGACAATTCTTCCACATTGTCAGTCACTTCTTTTAGTGCCTTAGCTTCAGACGCAAACACAAATTCCCCTTCAGGTGATTCATGATATATTACCGGCCGGGCCCCCACATGGTCACGGGCAATTATATATTCATTTTTATCCATAATCGCACATGCAAAACTTCCACTGATTTTAGAGAAAGCTTTTTTACCATATCGTAAGTATTGTTCTCTTAAATATTCAGCATCTGAAACTTCCCTGTTATCACCATTGCGAACCAGCGTCCCATCGAGAATGACAATTGGGGCAGACCCTCCATTCATACCGATACCATTTGCACCAACATACCCGATGGCACCTGAGGAACCATTTTTTATAATGGGGTCACTTGCTCCCCGGTGATCTATGACCTCCATCATTTGCTCTACTTTTGCCAACGCAACTTCGTTTCCAATATAACCTGCTATACCAGACATATGTTTTCCTCCAGTTTTTTTATTAATACTTATTAAAGAAACGTTCTCCTATAAATTATCCAAACCTACAGTTGACTCTAACCTTTCAGCTACACTGGATAAATCAAGGGGAGCATCAATTCTGTTTCCCCTGTAGAGATATCCTTCCCTCAGACCTTTGCGGGCCGTCTTCATAAAAACGGTGCTACTTCCGGATTGGGTTACCGCTTTCTCTATAATGGCAAGCTGTTTTTCAATATATTCTTCAGTATAGGGTTCGATAGCGGTTTCGATATGCCGAATACGGGCAGCAAGTTCAGCTTCCATATTTTCATCTACTGAAACACCAAAATAACTTAGCGCTTCAACAGTAGCATTTTTTGCTATTTGTGAGATTTTTCCCGACTGATCTTGCTTAAACATTTTTTTCACAATCCCCAAGGCAATATCGTCGATCACATACTGATAGTATGAGACTGACATAACCTGCTCAAGCATCCCTAAGGCACTGTTAATATATTGTGCGCCGGATGCCATCTCATAGGTCCAACTGAGCACTTTTTCACTTATTCCCTGTGCAGACGGTTCTGCTTCATCCGATACCCCTGCAGTTCCACAACAGGGAAGGTTGTAGAAACGACAGAGCTGAGCCGCGAGAGCAACGCGACGGATACAATCTGGCTGGCACCACCTGGGGGAACCGTCAGTATAGAGATTAGAAGTAATAGGAATCCCCCGATACAGCACTTTCGCCCCTGGACGAATAACATTGGCTAACACAAATCCAAAAAGCAACTCTGCATGCATTTGCAGTAATTCTCCCACCTCAGAGAAAGGAGCAGTACTTCCCCCCTGGGGACAGCAGGATATGGCTACTGGCAGATCTTTTTCTAAAAGAGAAACAAACTTACCCCCTGCAGCAGTATCCAGGACTAAGGGACTTGAAACCAGGGAGGTGACAAAAGAAGCATATGCCGGATTACCAATAATCCCAAGCACTTTATCTAAATGCTCCACCTTGACAAGATTAGCAAGATTCATTGGTTTTGAGCAGTACTCATGAAATATTTTAGCCTTTTCCACATCCATCTGGTCTTCCGGAACATCACATTCCACCGGTCGGGTAATAAAATCAACCTGTTCTAGCTGATTACAGAGT
>SLRC01000003.1 GCA_007131175.1 Syntrophomonadaceae bacterium | reverse complement strand
ACGGCCCGCATCATGAATCACCTGTTTCGCTTCCTGACAATTCGGAGTCACAAACTCCCGGAAAGTCTCAGGTCGAATCTGGGATGCCACCGGGTCCACGATGCCGATAATTTCACAACCGATATCACGGTAGATACGGGCCGACTCGGCGCAAACCTTGCCGCAGAATTCAAGGATCTCATGGGCCAGGGGCTTATTTTTAATCACGTCTGTAAAGATTTTTACACCGCGAAGGTGAGAAGCCAGGGTCAGGGGACCGCAGAGCAGGCCTAATAACGCCCAGTCACCCTTTTGCGCCATAATCTTTTTCCCAGCTTCCACCACCACGGGCCAACGTCCGTCTGTAGCCGTGGGAATCTTCAAGTTGGCTTCAGCCAGAGTCTTGTCGGCTAATGGGTGTCCGGTGATGGCGGGCGGGTTGTCCGGATACCAGGTAGCTTCGCAGCCCATGGACATCCCTTCAATATTTAAGTCAAACTGGAGCGGAATTCCATCTGCCTTGTAGCGTTCGGCAGCATATAATACACCTTTGACAATAAGATCCGGGTCCTGTGCGTAAACATCCGCTTTTTCACCGATCATGTAGGCCACATGCACCCCCGCATAGGGAACCCATGGCACTATTGGCGTATATTTGCCCTGATAGGCATCAAGCAACGTCTGCATTCCCATCTTTCTCAATCCTCCTTCTTAATTCTTGCAACTGAACCCCATTAACCGTTCTTAAAACCATTCTTCCCCTGCACACGATGCAACTAGCTATAAACAGCCAATACCACCCCCCAGCTTCCATTATGGTGATGCTATGATCAGAAACAGGAGCTAATACATTCCAGTAATTCAGTTTCATCCGGTATCCGACCCTGGAAAGTTATTGTTCCGTCAAGCGTAATTGTGGGAAATACAGTAATTTCCAACTCATTAATACGCTGAAAACCTGCAGCAGTTTTAAGATCCCAGCGTTTAGTAGTAACGTGTGGTGCTAAATCGGGATGCTCATTTAAAAACACCTCCACTGCTTCCAGCAGCAGAACACAGGAGACTCACCGTACAAAATCATTCAGGTCCTGCACAAAAACCTCAAGATTGACCATCTTTATCTCATTCATAAAACCATTCCTTCCAAGTATCAGAGCCGTGCTTTAATAGCCTCCAGCAACTCATCTTCTGAAGGAATAACGCTCTCAAAAAGCACATCGCCACCAATTGCAATAGTGGGAAAAGTGGTAATTCCCAACTCATTGTTACGGCTAATCCCTTCCGGTGTGCGCAGGTCCCATTGTTTGATTTCAACATTATCTGCAAGGTCACCCAGTATGTTGGGGATATTTTTTACTGCTAACAGCAGATAAACGCAAGGGGTTCACTGGACAAAATCATTCACAAAAGCCTCAATCACTAATTTTCGTTCAGACTGATCCAATACCTTTACCACTCCTCTACCTGTTTCTACGCATAACCCGAGCCCCGGCACCGCAGTGATCGGAATCGCCACGCAATAATGCCTCCATGTACTGCTGGGGGTTTAGCAGCTCAGCTGTTACATCGGGCCCTTCACATTTCAACTCAAATATATATTCCTCAAAATACTTTTCTTCGAGGATTTTTATCCCTTCCTCAGCCAATTTTTCGTTGATGGCGAGAACCTCCCCGGCAAGCGGCGTGGTAACATTAAACATAGCCTTAAAAGTTTCCACAAACAAAACGCTGTCGTCCACATCCAAAACATCACCTGTTTCAACGGCATAATCCATGTATTTGAAGCCGTTAACCAGGATCACACCCGCATGGGTAAAACCAAAGCGGTAAACACCGTTGCCCCCATCCTCCACCCAAAGATGCTCAGGGGGATAGTAGAAATAGCGGTCATCCACCGTTACACTCTGACCATAAAACTCATCAGATGTGAGTAAAGCCACCGCATATACACCTCCTTATCAAGGCAACAATCCTATGGTTCCAAACCTGTCAGTTTAGGCATGTCTGCCGGTCGGTAGATGCCTTCTTTAACGGTTAGATAATCCATTGCTTCCGGTATATCATCGATATAATCGCAAATTTCGAGCCTTTCTTCCTTTATTTTTTGTCTTTTAAAGGGGTAATTAAGATTGAGCATGACAAGGGCGATATTTTTTATCTGCGTAGCAATTTCCATGGCCAGGTTTTTCCCTGATTCACCGGGAACACGGCGCTCTCTGCCAGGAGACAAACTTGTCTCCTCCTTTTTACAGTCTCAGACAAAGGTGGGAGGCAGCTTGGAGATTACCGTAGCCAGGATGCGGGCCGCAGGCTTAAGCCCGAGCAGGCGGAAAAGGTTGGAGCCGCACTGGTAGGCACAGCCGTCAATAATTATGGTTGGATTGTTTTCCACCAGTTCCACATCCTCAGGGAAACCACTGATCAACCTAACCGCATCCACGATCTCTGTTTCGCCGGGAAGGAGATCCTCGGTAACGATGAAAGTGGCATAGCGGGCAACGCTGGAAAGGGGGAAACCAACTCCGCCACAGGGATAAATTGCAACCTTTTGTACTTTTTCCATCAGGTATCACTTCCTTCCGGGAAAAAGTCCGGCATATTTCTTGGACGGTAGAGCCCCGGTGCAAGCTGCACGTAGTCGAATGGATCTGCCGGCAGGCCCCTTTGTGCCAGGCATGTATCAGTCTTGATCCGCTGTTTTTCAAAGTTATAAAGGGGGTTTTCCAACATAGCAAGGGCCGCACGGGCTGTCTCCCGGGCCACAATTTCCGCCAATTGTTGTGCCTCCGGTTCCAGCTCCCGCCGCTGGGTCCCGTAGGCAAGATCGTGCTGGCCCGCCAAATCGGGGATAAATACGCGGGCTGCCGGTGTTATACCGGAAAGGTAAAGGAGGTTTGTTCCGCAATTCTCAGCATGGCAATCAATTACAAGGGTAGGATAGTCCTCCACCATTACCAGATCCTCCTCCACCCCTCGCAGAAATGCGGGCACACAAAGAAGCATTGTCTGGCGGGGCAACAAATCTTCATTTACAATATAACCGGCAATACGGGCCACCGTAGCCTCTGTTTTTTTAATCCCGCCACATGGAAAAATACAGACACGTTCCACCACGGGAATCATCTCCTTTAAAGCACAATTAAATGTGGAATATAGAATTACTTCATGTTTAAAGATTACAACCAAATTCACGCCGTAGAGATCTCAAATTGCTACTATCTTTCCAATCTCGCCACAATTACCTTAATTCTGACATTTTTTATTGGAACCGGCCTCCATCACTCATTAGGAGGCCAGGAACTTTTTTTCAGCTGTTATTTTTTACGGAACCACTTAGCGGCACCATGTTTCTCTGTCGCCTGAACCAGTGCTTTAACGTTTTCCGGCTTCGCCTCCGGCCAGATATCACACCCGGGCCAAATCGCATCCACACCCTGATCCAGGGCATTGATAACAGCCCCTTCCACCGCTTCCGCCGGATCAACAACAAGCAGCTTATAAGCGTCAAGGTTCCCGAATATAAGGGGTTCAGTACCAATATCTTCCCTTGACTTAGCCACATCATTCTTTAATTCCACGCTCATGGAATCAGCACCACATTCGTTCATATCCTTGATAATCATATTTGTCTCGCCACAAATATGCAGGTTGTTGGGGATACCCATCTCCTTTAAAGCTTCAAATATTTTCACAAGATGGGGTTTGATCAGTGCTTTCCAGAGACGGGGGCTGAGCAAATCGGTTCCACTGCCCATTTCCCGCACAGTAATATAGTCCGCTCCCGCATCCTGGTAAATTTTTGCCACCCGGATCAGCACATCAGCAAGCCGGTCAAGCATGGCGCTAATCAAATCCTGCTTTTTAAAAGCATACTTGAGCATTTTATCCAGGTCGTAAACCTGTCCTCCGAGGGTAAAAGGACCAAGGAAGTAAGTGCCGATGGGAACCTCGTCGCCAAACTCCCCTTTTAAACGCTTTATCGCTTCAACGACCACAGGAACACGGCCAGCGTTGGCAAGATCATCGGGAATTGGGAATTTATCCAGCATTTCTTCGTCTTCGATGGCTTTCTCCTTGATGGTTGGATAAAGGAGATGAGCCACATTTTCATACGCATTCATCACACAACCCAGTGCTTCCGCCTCCACGCAGAAGTCAAATGGGACTACGGCGCACTCGTAGCCATATAGTTTGTAGGAAGTGGCAGCCAGGTTGGCCATCATCTCCGCATCGCCGTGGACCATAGCAAACTTATAACCCAGTTGTTCCAGTCCGGCTACAGTCACATTCCCCATACCACTATAGCAGGGGACTCTGTCAATTTCTTCACCGGCAAGCTGTTTTAAGACACGTTCTTTCGGTGTAAATGCCATTTATTGCACCACCTCATCAGTATTATAGAACACTTATCATTTGAGCTTCTCCGCAAAATCATTAAAAAATTTATAGAGGGGGTGATTGGGGTTCGTGGGCAACTTGCCCGTTTCATTATAGACAAACATGGCCAGCATGAGTGTGGCGCTCACCACAGCAGGGAAAATACGCGGTGCGATCACCTGGGGGCCATAAAATATTATGTCACACCAAAACATTGTTGCCGCAGCCTGACCAGCCACATTCATTGAGGAAAATCCATCAGCCCCCCACATTTCCCTTGCTGCTTTCCACATGAATGTTCCGTTGGAAGAGGCAAGACCCGAGGGCACGCCAAATTCTTCCTTGATCATGCGGTTTGCCACTGAAGAGAAAGAAGTTGCGGGAAGGTTCATCACGGAGGTATCCACAAGGATAGTTTCAAAGGTATCTTCACCAATCATCCCCATCATTTTGCGGAAACTGTTAACCCGGCCCTGCGGTGTGGGGTCATTATCGTCATACACCTGCACCACTACGTGCTTCAAACCCAGTTCTTTCAATGTTGCCACCTGTCCGGGGATATCCTTATCCCAGGGAGTAATGCTGTTATAGACAAGGCGATCCATCATACCCAGCTCGGAGACGTACTTGACCGCCTCAATACGGGGATCCTGCATCCACATATCAATGGCAAAGGGCTTATCACTCAGCCCTGTAAAAAAGTCCACATAACGCTTCATTTCATCGGCAGAGTTAGCAACCATAGCTGTAATAGCCGGGATACCAGTCTGCTCTGAAAGTTCCTCCTGGCGCTTAATATAGGCAGTGGCCTTATCCCGGTCAAACTCTCCGGCTTTCCGCTTTCCCAGGATGCGATCACCTTTATGAAACATGGAAGCAACAAGCAGCGGCGGATTATCTCCGGGTTGCCCTCCCACTTTCCACGGTCCAATTTGACATACTTTTTGTTCCTTTTTCAGAATAAACACTTTACCCTCACCTTTCAGTATATTTTGCTTTTCCTCTAGCAAAATACTACTTCTGCGGGATTTTGTCAAGAATGTGCTGGATACTGGGGAACTCGTGTTTGCGGTGCGGAAATGCCATGGCATTTGCAAAACGTTCCTGAAAATCCGGTTCGGTGGCTGTTTCAATAAATTCCACATCCAGTGCCATTTTCTGGGCTTCAGCCCTTTTGGCCTTGCTTACCAGGGCGAGCTTGGCCCCGTCCCCGGCCGCATTCCCCACAGCATTGACATTATCAAGGTTACAGTTCGGTACCATCCCCATCACCATGGCACTCTCCTTGTTAATATAGCTGCCGAAAGCACCAGCCAGCACGATTTGGTCCGGCTTGGACACGCCACGTTTTTCCATTAAGTACTCAGCGCCGCAGTAAAGGGCGGACTTGGCCAACTGGATAGCCCGTACGTCTCCCTGGGTGACGGTTATATCTTTGCCAATGGAGGTTTCCCTGGCATAGCTGAGAATGTATTCCATCTTTCCGTCTTCGCCATGACGGATCCTTGGTGTATCAAGTTTTTTATTAAAGCGACCCGTTTTATCAATGACACCGGCTTTAAACATTTCAGCAATCACATCGATAATTCCGGATCCACAGATACCCTTGGCCAGAGGTTCATCCCCTTCCTTAAACCAGTCTTCCTCCCCAATAATCTTAAACTTAGGTTCTTTCGTTTCAGGATCAATCTTCACCCACTCGATTGCCCCGGGCGCAGCACGCATACCGAAACGGATCTGGGCACCCTCCAGGGCCGGACCGGTGGCGCAGGAAGTGGAAAAGAGCTTTTCCCTGTTGCCGAAAACGATCTCACCGTTGGTCCCGATGTCTATTACCAGCATCATCCCGTCCTGGTTGTAAGGTTCCTCGGCAATGAGCACAGCCACATTGTCCGCTCCCACAAACCCTGCTTCGATGGGTAGCCAGTGTACGTAAGAAGCTTTATTCATTTTAATCCCCAGATCCCGCGCTTTGAAATCAACGCTGCATTTAAAGGCCGGGGCAAAAGGTGCACGACCCACATACTTGGGATCAATATTCAAAAGCAAGTGATGCATGGCCGTATTCCCGACCAGGGTTAAATCCACGATATCTTCCACAGACAAACCTGCCTCTTCAGCCATCCCCTTAATCAGATTGTTGATCCCTTCGATCATGGCACTGCTCATTTTTTCCAGGCCATCATCGTTCATCATAGAATAAGTAATCCGGGAAAGGACGTCTTCACCGTAAGTGATCTGGGGGTTCATCATGGATTTCTTTACGGTGGATTCACCGGTGCGGAGGTTGCAGAGATATCCTGCCACCGTGGTACTCCCCACATCTATGGCCACACCCCAGGGGTCTTCCACCAGTCCGGGGGACACCTTGACTATCTCTTTGTCGTCCCAGATGCTTACCGTAACTTTCCAGTCTGCCGCCCGAATCGTCTCGGGAAGGTTAACGGTTACGAAGTAATCAATATAATCAACATTATGCAGGTCGTATTTTTCCGCCAGCACGCCTTTCATCCGCATGAAATCATCTGTCTGATCATCCAGCGTCGCCGGAACCATTTCAATATAGTAGTTTTTCACTATGGGATCCACTGAAATATCCCGCTCCCGCCCTGTCTCCAGGATCACCTGCTGGGCGCCGCGGGACTCTTCCGGAACAAAAATGAGAACATCACCCTGAACACTGGTACAACAGGCGAGGCGATAATTCTTTTCAACCTCCCCTTTTTCCAGCTCTTCCCTTTCCTCTTCCATTAAAGCTGAAAGATTACTTGCCTTGGAAATAATCCCGAATTTTTCAAAGTCACCTTCTTCAACTCTAACTTTGCATTTGCCACAAACCCGGGCCCCACCGCAAGGTGATTCAATGTCTACGCCCAATTGACGGGCGGCCTCCAGGAGGTTAACACCGTCTTCCACAGTACCGCGGCGCCCGGAGGGCTGAAATATTACAGTATGCCCCATCGTTTCTCCTCCTTCAATATATTAGGCCGAATCCGCCTCATCTTTAATCTTTTTCAGTGTGGTGAGCATATTAATGGCATCCTTAAGGGCGTTGCTCGCATCTTCAGCAAAACCGTCTGCACCAAATTTATCAGCAATATCCTCTGTAACAGGGGCTCCGCCAATCATGACCCGGGCATTGGGGTTTTTCTCCTTGATTTGTTTAATGATATCTTTCAT
Source organism: Syntrophomonadaceae bacterium (assembly GCA_007131175.1). Taxonomy (GTDB): domain Bacteria; phylum Bacillota; class Dethiobacteria; order DTU022; family UBA8154; genus UBA8154. Next base: position 27,251 of record SLRC01000003.1, on the reverse strand, counting down.
CCCCACCATGGTAGTGGTCATCATTGCCGAAAGGCATACCAGTTCCGCATCAGTGCGGAGTTGCTCTTCCACGAACACTTCCAGGGGTACATCCCGTCCCAGATCGTGTACTTCAAAGCCGGCCACATCAAACATCATTTTTACAATATTTTTTCCAATATCATGCACATCCCCCTGCACCACCCCCATAACCACTACCCCCGTAACACCCAGGCTTTTCCGCGTCATGTGCGGCCTGAGTATTTCCAGTCCCGCATACATGGCATCAGCACACATTAAAAGTTCAGGCACAAAATATTCTTGCTGTTCATAGAGCTCACCCACATGCTCCATCCCCGGTACCAACCCGTTAAACACAGCTTCCACTGCATCAATGCCTTCATCCACCACCGCGTTTGCAGCCTCAATTACCCCGTCTTCATCGAAATCGATTACACCCTGCTTCAACTTCCCAAACAATTCGTCAGTTCTTTCCGACATACTGCCGCCTCCCTTTTATCCCTATTTAGCCCAGGACCAGGCCACAATAACCCTCAAATGTTCTCTCAAATTACAATTTTGCGTACTTATAGAATAAATAGTATAATTTATTATCTGTTACTAACGCTAGGTCAGAAAAAAAACGGCGCCATGCAAAATATAATTTCCTGCTCTAAATCCATTTGCATTAAAATATATTAAGAAGTAATTATTTTGCTACTAATTTTCTCCCAGAATAACAGACAAACTATTTATTGTCAAGTGTAAAATAAATAACTATTAAAATTTTATACAATATTTCGTCATTAAATTAATTTCACCTTTTTCCTCTTTCTGCTTCCGTTTCCGCATCCATTGCCTGCTGGCGTAACTGGCGGAGCATGCTAAACATACGAATAGCATCCTTTAGAGCATTGCCTGCATTTTCAGCAAAGCAGTCAGCACCGTATCTGTCAGCTATATCAAGGGTAACAGGAGCGCCACCTACCATAATCTTGGCTTCGGGATTTTTTTCCTTAATGCGCCGGATAACATTCCGCATTCCCACCATAGTGGTTGTCATCATGGCGGATAAACAAACAAGCTCCGCATCACAATGCAGCTGCTCGTCAACGAATTTTTCCAGGGGAACATCCCTTCCCAGATCATGGACTTCAAAGCCGGCAACCTCGAACATTACTTTCACAATGTTTTTTCCAATATCATGCACATCCCCATGCACTACACCCATAACTACTGCCCCTGCCACGCCAAAATCAACCCTGGCAACATGGGGCCTTAAAATATTCAGTCCCGCGTACATAGCCTCTGTGGCCATGAGTAACTCGGGTATAAAATATTCCTGTTGTTCATAAAGATTGCCCACATGCTCCATTCCCGGTACCAAGCCTTCAAATATTGCTCTGAGAGCATCAAAGCCTTCTCTAATTACGGCATGTGACAGCGCCACAACTGCCTCCTCATCGCAGGCTATAACTCCCTCTTTCAATTGTGACAGTAATTCTTTTTCACGCCCCTGCAAAGGAAGACCACCTGCCCTAATACCATTAATATAAATAAATATATTTTCGACTTTTAGCATTATTCCGATTATAATTTCTATTATAAACTTAAAAAAGGTCTTTTAGCAATAAGGATTTTAATATTCTTTTCCAAAAGGGGACAAGGCTACCTTTTTTCAGGACAGGACAGACGGCCATGCCGGCCCCTGCGGTGCCGGCACCATCAGAAGGATGAAAATGCCCGGATTATGCTGGCATAGAGGGTTTAACAGGTTTTATCTCTTTTCCGGCTCACTGGTTTCTGACCTCTTACCTCTGCTTTTTCAGGACAGAATCTTGCGGTTTCTCTTAAAAAATTGCAGGTAATTGAGGATATAACGCAGTTCAGCTGAATCAAAATCTTTAATTGAATGGAGAACTGCTTGCACCTTATGATCTGACAATAATTCCAGCAAATCGGGCCCCAGGGATGAAAGGAGGCTTTCCACATCCTTGCTTTCAAGTAAAAAATAATGAAGTGTGATCTCCATGACATCTGCAAACTTTTCCAGTGTATCCAGTGATGGAATGGTATAATTACCCTCAATCTGGCTGATCAGCCCTGGTGAAACTTCTGCCTTGGCAGCAAGGGAGGCTATGCTTAATTCTTTGGATTCACGTATTTGTTTCAGCCGGGATCCAATATTTGTTTTATAATAGTTTTCCTCAACAAAACAACCGATTGTCAGGTTCAGGGCTCCGGCAAGCATATCCAGTTGCTCGTAATCGGGAACTGCATCTCCATTTTCAAATTTTTCGATTTGGGAAAGGGGCAGATCGCTAATTTCAGCCAGTTCTTCTCTGTTAAGGCCCCTTCCCTCCCGCAGCAAGCGCAGCTTTTCCCCCGTAAACTTTTCCTCCTCCGAATGGACCAGCAGAGCAGGTGAAACATGTAAAGCTTCGCTGATCTGCTTCAGGGAGGGTATGGAGGGTTTCTTTAAGCCCCTTTCTATGGTGCTGAGGTAAGAGGCTGAAATACCTGATTTGTCAGCAAGTTGCCCCAGGGTAAGACCCCTTTCACGGCGAAAGGTCCTGATACGATTACCCAGCATACCTCAAACACCCCCTTCTAAAATTCCATTCCCACTCTTGCCTTAATCCCCGATTTGAAATGGTGTTTAATCTCCCGCACCTCACTTACCATGTCGGCCTGCTCTAAAATTTCAGGCGGGGCATTGCGACCGGTGATGACTATATCAACATGAGGAGGCCTCTCTTCCAGCATTTTCAGAACAGCGGTAACAGGAAGCAAACCGTAATCCATGACAACATTTATTTCATCAAAAATACATAAGTCATATTTTCCACTGATAAGTGCTTCTCTCGCAACTGTAAAACCATCCAACGTAACAGTTACATCGTCTTCCTTGAGTTTTCCTTCACACATGCGGTTTTTACCGGCCTGGAAAACGGAGAAAGTGGGCAGATACTTGCGTATTGCCTGTATTTCACCATAACTGGGATCGCCTTTCTTAAATTGAACCATAAATACTTTGGCACCATGGCCAATGGCTCGCAGCGCCAATCCCAAAGCCGCTGTTGTTTTACCTTTTCCTTCCCCCGTATAAACCAGCACCAGCCCTTTTTTCTTTTCCATAAAGATGCAGTCATTCCTTTCCCATGTGTTTATTGCCATGCAGAGGTCAGAGGTCAGAAATAAGTGTGCCGGGAAGAACATCTAAAAAATAACTTCTGATATACTTCTTTAGCTGGCTCGTTGGCACTCTGACTTCTGCCCTGAAAATAACTGTCTGAGCAATGTCGCCTCGCATGCACGGTGCCCTATCTAGGCTGTCAGGCAAAAAGCAGAGGTCAGAAGTCAGGATTGACTACTTAAAAAAATTGGTAAATAGTTCCTAGCGCTCCCACATCCGCCTTTTAAAGATACACCATCCCTGAGTGCCTTTTCATTCATCTAATGCTTCACTGAATATCTTTGCAGCTCGCTTGTCCAAGCGGCGTGCTAAACGATGAGCCCTGTTTAACTGTTCTTTTACAGCGGAAGGTGCTGTTCCGCCACGGGTCCGGTGCGATGCCACAGCATTTTTTGGCAGTAAAAGTTGCGTGGTTTTTTCGCTGTCCAACAAAGGATGAAAGTTTGCCAGCTCAGTGCGGGTCAGTTCTGAAGGGAGCTTCCCCTTATCCAGGGTAAAACGGACCAAACGTCCCACAATACCATGGGCATCGCGAAAAGGAACACCTCCAGCTGCCAGAAAATCAGCAAGCTCGGTAACTGTGGAAAAATCCTGCCCCACCACCCGTTGAAGGTTGTCGCTTTTTAACTCCATACTCTGTAACATGGGGGGAAACAGCTCAAGTATTTTCTTGATCGTATCCACGGTGTCAAAAAGTGGCTCCTTATCCTCCTGCATATCCTTGTTGTAGGAAAGGGGCAGGCCTTTGAGCATGGTGAGAAGTGCCAGCAGGTTCCCATAGACACGCCCCGTTTTACCGCGCACGAGCTCTGGAATATCGGGGTTTTTTTTCTGGGGCATCATGCTGCTTCCAGTAGTAAACGCATCGCCCAATTCCACAAAAGAAAACTCCTGAGAAGTCCACAATATAAGTTCCTCACAAAAGCGGCTTAAGTGCATCATCAACAAGGAGGCGCAACCAAGGTATTCTACAACAAAATCACGGTCGCTTACTGCATCCATACTGTTTTCATATAATGCAGCAAATTTAAGCAAACGGGCCGTTTCTTCCCGATCCAGGGGAAAGCTGGATCCACTCAGCGCCCCTGACCCCAGGGGCATCATGTCTGTCCGTCCGTATGCATCGAGAAACCTTTCCCGATCCCGGTGCAGCATCCAATAATAGGCTAAAAGGTGATGGGAAAAGAGTACCGGTTGGGCCCGCTGCAAATGGGTATACCCGGGAATAATTACCCCCATGTGCTCTTTAGCCAGTTCCAATAAAACCTGCTGCAAGCGTTTCAACAAGACATCTGTTTCCCTTATTTCTTTTTTCACATAAAGGTGCAGATCAAGGGCCACCTGGTCATTGCGACTGCGCCCTGTGTGCAGTTTTCCCCCCACCATCCCAATTTTCTCCACGAGACGCTTTTCCACATTCATATGGATATCTTCAAATGCAGTGTCAAAAGGAAATATGCCTTCTGCCAGCTCTGTGGAGATCTCCGCCAGCCCGTCCAGTATTTTATCTCCCTCATCCACAGAGAGCACACCTTGTTTTACCAGCATACGGCAGTGAGCGATGCTTCCCTGAACATCCTCCTGGGCAAGACGCTGATCAAACGGCAAAGATGCAAGAAAGGTCTCAGCCTTTTTATCCATTGCTGTATCGAACCTTCCACCCCATGGTTTATCCCCATCAGCCGTCAGCCGATCCCTTCTTTCTGCCGGCGTATTACTGTCTTTCACCGTTATTATTCAACCTCCTTTTTCCATCTTTGCCGCAACAGGCCTTCCACCTGCAGGGGCAGTCCGAAGAGGTTAATAAAGCCGCCCGCATCTTTCTGATCATAAAGTTCATCTTCTTCAAATGTGGCCAGTTCAGGGCTGTAGAGAGATGAGGGAGAGCGACGACTTAACACGGAAATATTCCCCTTATAAAGGCGCAACTTGACTTCACCCGTTACATGTTCCTGCGTCTCCCTGATAAAAGCATCGAGAGCCTGGCGCAGGGGTGAGTACCAAAGGCCGTAATAGACCAATTCAGCATATTTAGCGCCGATGATCTCTTTAAAGTGCATGGACTCCCGGTCCAAGGTCAGGTGCTCCAGTTCACGGTGCGCATAATAAAGGACCGTGCCCCCGGGGGTTTCATAAACTCCCCTTGACTTCATACCCACAAGACGATTTTCCACAATATCCACCCGTCCCACACCATGGCGTCCCGCCATCGTATTAAGCTTTTCCAGCAGTTTTACGCCGCCCATGGGGTCGCCATCAAGGGCGACAGGCCGGCCTTTTACAAAAGTTATCTCCACTTCTTCCGGTTCAGCAGGGGCCTGCTCAAACGAACGGGTAAGAAGAAACATATCCTCAAGCGGTTCATTGGTCGGATCTTCCAAAATCCCCCCCTCATAGCTGATATGCCAGATATTCCGGTCCATGCTGTATGGTTTTTCTGCAGTCACGGGAACTGGAATTTTATGTTCCCGGGCATAAGCGATGGCATCCGTTCGTGAACGGATATTCCAAATACGCCAGGGGGCAATGATTTTCAACTGGGGTGCCAGGGCTTTTATGGTCAACTCAAAGCGTACCTGGTCGTTTCCCTTACCCGTGGATCCGTGTGCGACTGCAGTTGCCCCTTCCTGCATGGCTATCTGCACCATGGCCCGGGCAATAACTGGACGTGCAATAGCCGTTCCCAACATGTACTTACCCTCGTAAAGGGCTCCAGACTGAAGCATGGGGAAAGCATAATCATCAACAAATTCCTTGCGTAAGTCCATAATGAATACTTTTGACGCTCCCGTAGCCAGGGCTTTCTCTTCCAAACCGTCCAGTTCGCCGTGCCCCTGTCCCACATCGGCAGCAAAAGCAATTACTTCATAACCGTATTCCTCTATAAGCCATTTTACAATAATTGAAGTGTCCAGGCCTCCAGAGTAGGCCAACACTACTTTTTCCATTCTTTACACCATCCTTTCCAGATTGTAGCCTGCCTTTTACCCCATCAGCATGGCCATCAGGGCCTTTTGTGCATGCATGCGGTTCTCGGCCTGGTCTAACACAACAGAACGATTTCCTTCAAGGACATCATTGGTAATCTCTTCGCCACGATATGCGGGCAGGCAGTGCATAACAATAGCCCTTGGATCCGCCTGCATAAGTAAAGTTTCGTTTATCTGGTACGGTGCAAATATGTTTTTGCGCTCTTGCTTTTCCTGCTCCTGACCCATGCTGGCCCAGGCATCGGTGTAAAGTACATCGGCTCCCTTAACAGCTGCCAGGGGATCATCCGTAATCATTACACTACTACCCGAGACAACACCATTTTTCTCTGCTTTTGACCTGACCTCAGGCAGGGGCCAATAACCCTTGGGTGCACATACTGTAATATGTATTCCCAGCTTGGTGCAACCCAACATCAGGGAGTGGGCCACATTGTTGCCATCACCAAGATAGGTAACACTTAGCCCGGGCAAGATTGACCCTTTTTTCTCCCTTATGGTGAGCAGATCCGCCAGGGCCTGACATGGATGATAAAGGTCGGTAAGACCGTTTATCACCGGAACAGTGGCGTGACGGGCCAACTCCTCTATACCACTGTGGGCAAAGGTACGAATCATGATACCATCAACGTAACGGGATAAAACCGCTGCCGTATCACGCACCGGTTCACCCCGGCCAATTTGCAATTCCTGACTGCTCAAAAAGAGGGAGTGCCCCCCCAGTTGCCACATACCCACTTCAAAGGATACTCTTGTCCGTGTTGACGGCTTTTTAAAAATCATTCCCAACGTCTTACCGGCTAAAAGGTGATGTTGTTCTTTTTGCTGCAGTTTACGCTTCAGTTCAGCAGCCAAATCAAGTAAGGCTATTATTTCCTCAGGCGAGTAATCCTGCAACGTCAAAAAATGCCTTCCGTACATTTCTTTAATCATCCTCACCTCCCAAATTTAGTCCAAATATGCAATAAAATATTTAATATGATCACGTTTATAGTTTAAGGGCAAAAAACACTGATTCTTTTCAACTAGTTAACCTCAATTACCAGCAGACTGCCCAAGCACTTTTTCCAGTATGGCCAGGGCTCTATCAATTTCGGACTGCTCCACATTCAACGGGGGCAGAAAACGTAAAATGCGTCCGGCAATGCAGTTAATGAGCAGCCCCCGTTCGGCACAGCCTCGCTGCACTGCCAGGCCGTCCCCTTCAAGTTCCACCCCCAGGATCAATCCCAGGCCCCGCACCTCCTTAATCATTTCGGGGAAAAGCTTCTGCAATGAGGCCAATCCTTCCCGCAAATAGTCTCCTCTAAGTTTTGCATCTGATAAAAAATTCTCTTTCAGCAGCTCGGTTAGCACTGCAATAGCTGCAGCACAGGCTACCGGATTGCCTCCGAAAGTAGATGCATGGTCCCCCGGCGAAAAGGTCTCGGCAACATCTGCCACGCAGAGCATGGCCCCGATGGGCAATCCACCGCCCAATGCCTTTGCCAGTGTAACGATATCTGCTTTAACTCCATAATGTTCAGCCGCTAGGAACTTTCCTGTTCTGCCAAGCCCACACTGCACCTCGTCGAAAATGAGCAGCATACCCTGTTCGTCACAAAGGCGTCGCAAACCCTTGACGAAATCATGGCGTGCAACATGCACACCTCCCTCTCCCTGTACCGGTTCAATCATCACAGCACAAGTTTCTTCTCCTACCTGGGCGTGGAAGGAATCCAGGTCATTAAATTTAGCGTAACGGAATCCGGGAAGGAGAGGCTCATAGCCTTTATGAAATTTTTCCTGACCGGTGGCAGTGAGCGTGGCCATGGTCCGCCCGTGAAACGAATCGTGTGCCGTAATAATTTCATAACGTTGTGCCTCAGATTTCAGTTTTGCATATTTACGCGCAATTTTTATGGCAGCTTCATTGGCCTCTGCCCCACTGTTACAGAAAAAAGCCCTGGCGGTTCCGGTGTTTTTCACCAGGCAGCGAGCCAACTCCACCTGTGGCTCGGTATAATACAAATTTGAGGTGTGAATAAGCTTATCCAGTTGCTTCTTTGCAGCCTGAGCAACGGCAGGGTGGCAATGTCCGAGGGAATTTACGGCAAGTCCTCCTACAAAATCCAGGTATTCCTTGCCCTTGTCATCATAAACCCGGGTTCCCCTGCCATGGACAAGCAAAGGTGTTGTTTCGGCATGCCGGCCATAAGTATTAATTATGTATTTCCCCTCATCTTCCCGTATCATTTTTATTCCTCCAAAAACTGCATTTTGCTTCTTGCTTCTTCCTTCTTCTTGCCTTTAGTTTCTTGCTTCTTGCCTCTTGCACTTATATTACCATGGTTCCAATGCCTTGGTCAGTAAATATTTCCAGGAGCAGTGAATGACTGATTCGTCCATCAATAATATGGGTACGCTGCACATTATTATTCAAAGCATGTACACAGGCTTCAACCTTGGGGATCATCCCTTTGGAAATTTCTCCGGTAATAATCATCTCCCGCGCCTTTTGACGATGCAGTGATGAAATAAGGGATGTGGGATCCCCGGATTTTGTTAGGATCCCCTCCACATCCGTAAGCACAATGAGCTTTTCTGCAGTGAGCGCTGCAGCAAGTTCCCCGGCCACATGATCGGCATTAATATTCAGGCCCTGCCCCTCAGTATTTACACCAATGGATGAGATTACGGGGATATAATTCTGCCGGTTCAGTGTGTAAATTACAGCAGGATTCACGGAGACAATATCACCCACAAAACCCAGGTCCACCTCTTTTTTTATTCCATCAACATTTACATTTGTTGGAGAACGTTTTTCCGCTATGAGTAGATTGCTGTCTTTACCGCTTAAACCAACTGCCTTGCCGCCATGCCTGTTAAGCAGTGTTACGATCTCTTTACTTACCTTCCCCACGAGGACCATTTCCACCATCTCCATGGTCTCCCTGTCCGTAACACGTAAACCGTCCACAAAATTTGTTTCTTTACCCAATTTCTCCATTAGGGCAGTAATCTCCTTGCCCCCGCCATGTACAACAATGGGATTTATGCCTATGTATTTAAGGAGAACTATATCCTGGGCCACCGCATTTTTTAACTCATGGCTGACCATCGCCTGTCCTCCGTATTTGATTACAAAGGTCTTTCCAGCAAAGTTACGGATATAAGGCAAAGCTTCAATCAGTATCTCCGCCTTGCCAATCAATTTTGACATCACATCATTCATTCCTATTTCCCCTTCCAAATAAGATCCTAAAACCAAAATTTAATGACTTCTGACCGCTTAGCAGTTAGCTTATTTTTGACATTCCCTTCAGCTTCTGTAAGCGCTGTTAATACTCACATATTCATAACTGAGGTCATTCCCCCAAGCTGTTATTTCCGTGCTGCCATGATTTAAATCAATCAATACGGGAACCTCAGAATGCATTAAAACTTCTCTTGCAGCTACTTCGTCAAAAACAAGACCTGTACCCCCATCTGTAACTTGTACTTCTCCCAAAAAGATATTCACTCGTTCCGGAATAAAATCAACTCCCGAGTATCCCATTGCGGTAATAATCCTTCCCCAGTTGGCGTCTTCCCCAAAAAAAGCAGTTTTAACAAGGCTTGAATTTAGCACGGAGCGGGCAAGACGGCGACCGGACTCATAATCGGCGGCTCCCCTCACGGTAAGTTTGATCACCTTGGTGACACCCTCCCCATCAGCAACAACTTTGTAGGCGAGTTCACGGCAGACATGACCCAGGGCCCTCTTAAAAACAGGCCAAAGGGGAGATTGTTTATTTATTTTTTCCCCTTCCGTTTCCGCACGGGCAAGGAGCAGAACCATATCATTGGTGGATGTATCACCGTCCACGCTGATAAGGTTAAAAGAGTGGGCCACCGCTTCCCGGAGTGCTTCCTGCAGCAGCTCTTGTTCCACACTGAGATCCGTGGTAAGAAAAGCCAGCATCGTGGCCATATCAGGGCAAATCATCCCTGATCCTTTGGCCATACCGGCTATGATAAAGGGCTTCTGGCCTTCCGGAAAAAAGCGGACAGCCTGCTCTTTGAGTACCGTATCGGTGGTCATGATCGCCTGAGCCGCATCGCTTCCCCCGTTTGCTGAGAGGCAATTTACAGCCTGTTTAACACCTGAGGCAATTTTATCCATGGGCAGATAAACCCCGATCACCCCTGTGGAAGCTACGAGCACTTCTTTTTCCCCCAGGTCAAGTTTATCCCCAACCAGGGAAGCCATGGTACGGGCATCTGCCAGGCCCTGTTCTCCCGTACAGGCATTGGCAATACCGCTGTTCACTGCAACAGCACGGACAGTTCCCGCCATGTACTCTTCCGTTACAAGAAGGGGAGGCGCCTTGAACCGGTTAGTGGTAAAAACAGCAGCAGCGATGACAGGTTCTTTAGCATAAATCAGGGCAAAGTCTTTTTCTCCATTCTTCTTCAAACCGCAGGTCACACCAGCCGCTTCAAAACCATCCACGGCAGTTATTCCGCCCCGTATGTTTTCCATGGAAATATCCATATGTTTGACCTCCCTCAAGTTATATTCTAAAGTAAATACCCAATTTTAGAAGATTTAAGACATTAACTCCCGTTAAGGCCTTAGGGGTAGCATTTCCAGGCCAGTTGTCTCCTCAAAGCCAAGCATCAGGTTCATATTCTGTACAGCCTGGCCGGCCGCCCCTTTTACCAGGTTATCTATGACAGATATGATAATAAAGCGGCCCGTCCGGCTATCTTTTTTCAGGGACAGGGCACAGTAGTTGCTGCCGTAAACATATTTTGTCTCCACCATTAGCGGCGGAACCAGTAATCGCACAAACGGATCGTTTGCGTAAAATTTATCGTAAATGCTCCACAGTTCATCTTCTTCCATTGAAACAACCGATTTCAGGTAAACGGTGCTCAAAATACCGCGGATCATGGGAACCAGGTGAGGCACAAAAGTAAAGGTTATTTCCTCACCAGCCAGCCGTCCTAGCTCCTGCTCCATTTCCGGGGTGTGCTGATGGGCAGCCACCCGGTAAGGGCGAAAATTCTCCGTGCATTCGGGATAATGTAAGAACTGTGAAGGATTGCGTCCCGCTCCTGAAGTACCGGACTTTGCATCCACAACCAGTGTTTCCCAGCAAATCATACCTTTGTGGGCCAGGGGAGCCAATGCCAAAAGGACTGAAGTGGGATAACATCCCGGGTTGGCCACAAGGGTAGTTTCTTTTATTTTTTCCCGGTAAAGTTCCGGCAGTCCGTAAACAGCTTTTCCCAGGTAATCAGGAGCAATGTGCTCCTTACCGTACCACTCCTGGTAAAGAACCTTATCCTTTAGACGAAAATCGGCGCTTAAGTCCACTACCTTAATGCCTGCCCGGGTGAGCAACGGAACCGTATGCATAGCTTCTCCATGAGGCAGGGCACAGAAAACAAGATCTGTTTTTTCGATGGCTTCTTCCACAGAAAAAGGATGACAGACCATTTCCATCAGGCCACTGTACTGGGGATGAATATCTGAAAGATTTCTGCCCGTAAAAGAATGGGATGTAACGTAAGTAAGCTCCACCTGGTCATGAGCATGAATGATCCGCAAAAGTTCGCTTCCCGTATAACCGGTCACACCAATAATGCCTACTCTCACCAATTATACCTCCTCATTAGAAATTGTGTAACATTGGGCAATAATAAAAGCCTCCCTTCCTAAAAGGACGAGAGGCTTACTCGCGGTACCACCTTTTTTAGCCCTTGCAACAAAGGCTCACCTCAAAATGCATCGTGCCATAGCAGAACGACACATACCCTTTATCGGAGGTCACCCGGAAAAACCTACACACCGTAAACCCGTGCCCGCAAATACCAGAGCAGGCAACCTGGTATAAATACTGCTTCGGTTCTCACCTCCGGGGTCCGTTTCCAGACAATACCGGTCCCGGGCTTACACCATCCCCGGTTCGCTTGCCCCGATTTTTGCCCGTACTCTCCCCATCATCAGTTTTTATTTTATGCTCTAAATCTTATCACCGGCTAAATAAAAAGTCAACACAGACAATTACCCATAATTATGGTGTATGGAAATTACCAAAATTGTTTGTAATAGTCAACCAACTTAACTGGTGACCGATTCTTTATTCATGGTTTTTTTGTTTTTATTACACCGGGAAATTGCCGTGTTTTTTATTTGGACGCTCCTCATGTTTATCCTGAAGAGATTCCAGGGCAGCCAAAAGATGATGCCGCGTGTCCTCCGGTTCAATTACATCATCGATCCAACCCCGGGCTGCCGTAACATAGGGATTGGCATACCGCTCACGATATTCATCAACTTTTTGTGTTCTTACTTGGTTGGGGTTTTCCGATTTTTCAATATCCCGGCGATAAATGATATTTGTTGCCCCCTCCGGACCCATTACGGCAATCTCAGCCGTAGGCCAGGCAAAAGCGAAATCCGCTCCCAGGGCACGACAATTCATGGCAATATAGGCACCGCCGTACGCCTTACGTAAAATCACGCTGATCTGGGGAACCGTAGCCTCGGAATACGCATAAAGAATTTTAGCCCCATGGCGGATAATGCCCCCATATTCCTGATGTACCCCCGGCAAATAACCGGGAACATCCACAAAGGTCAAAAGGGGTATATTAAAACAATCGCAGAATCGAACAAAACGGGCAATCTTATCAGAACTGTTAATATCCAGGCACCCGGCAAGGAATTTTGCCTGGTTGGCTATAATACCCACAGATTTTCCACCCATGCGGGCAAAACCCACAACCGCGTTCTTGGCATAATGTTCCTGCACCTGGAAAAATTCACTGCCATCAACAATACGGCTAATCACTTCAACTACGTCATAAGGTTTGTTTGCATCAACGGGAACCAGGGTTGCCAGGTCCTCCGCCGGCAGGGTTGGCTCAACCACATCAAATACAGGAGGGTCGTTAAGGTTGTTGGAAGGGAGAAAACTCAGCAGTTTGCGCAGTTTTTCAAAACATTCCTGCTCATTGGCAGCCCGAAAGTGGGCAACGCCGCTCGTATCGTTATGTGTGGCCGCACCGCCCAGCTTATCAGGGGTTACGTCTTCTCCTGTTACAGCCTTGATGACCTGTGGTCCCGTTATAAACATATAGCTGGTTTTGTCCACCATAAAAACAAAATCGGTGAGCGCAGGGGAATAGACCGCTCCCCCAGCACTGGGACCCATAATCACCGATATTTGAGGTATAACCCCGGAATTTATTGTATTACGGAAGAAGATATTACCATAACCATCCAGGGACATTACACCCTCCTGGATGCGCGCTCCTCCTGAGTCATTTATCCCGATAAAAGGGGCACCGTTACGAGCTGCCAGGTCCATAACACGGCAGATCTTCTTCGCATGGTATTCACCAAGAGAACCTCCCGAAACGGTAAAATCCTGGGCAAATACATAAACGAGACGGCCGTCAACTGTTCCATATCCTGTAACAACACCTTCTCCAGGCAGGGGTATGTCCAGCGTGCTGGCATCCTGCAAGTCACCTTGCACGAAAGTTCCCACTTCAATGAAACTGCCTTCATCTAAAAATTGTTCCAAACGCTCCCTGGCCGTCTGCTTCCCCTTGTTGTGTTGGTCAGAAACCCTTTCATCTCCGCCGCCCTTGCGGATAATCTCCCGTTTTTGTTTCAATAAGTTTATTTTCTCTTCCAAAGCCGTTTACCTCCCGCCTATTTTTTGCTGCAGCTTGTTGCAATGTTTAAACCTTTTACAGTATATCAATCCTTTGCCGCTTTTTCAATATCTTTGCACTATCCGAAATAAAAACAATGCAGATATACCGTATAAAAAGCTGAATACAAGGAGACACAACACTTAGACGCAATACTGTTTATCGACATTTACTCTATATTGTGATATACTCGGCAAAAATAATGGAGGTGGACAGGCGGGTGAAAGTTTACGCCCTTATTGGATCCAGCGGGACGGGTAAAAGTCACCAGTCAGCCCTGGTAGCCTATCAGGAAGGTATCGACTATATTATTGATGATGGCCTTTTTATTGGAAATAATCAAATCCTGGCCGGGCGCTCAGCAAAAAGGGAAAATACAAAGATGGCCGCTACAAAGAGAGCAATTTTTTTGGATCCGGAGCACGCATCTCAGGTAAAAGAAAGAATCAGGGAGATTCAGCCACAAAGTATCCTTGTCCTGGGAATCTCTGAACGTATGATTACAAAAATCCTTAGCCGTCTCGAACTGCCGGCGGCACAAAAATTTATACACATTGAAGAGGTTTCTACCCCTGCGTTAATAGCAAAGGCAGTGGAAATCAGGCAGAAAGAAAACCGGCATGTCATTCCCATTCCCACCTTCGCTCTGGAACGTGACTTTCCCGGATATGTTCTCGATTCTATCAAGTCTTTTTTCCGGGGGAATAAGGGTAACCCTTCCGCAATTCGTCACGCGGAGCACTCCATTGTCCGGCCCCTCTACAGCACCCTTGGCAACTATTATATTTCAGAGCAAGTCCTTGAACAAATCGCTGTTTATGAAACGGAAAAAATGGAAGGAATTGCCCGTTGCAATCGAGTAACCGTTACCTACAACCGTAAGGGAATGAGCATGAGCATGGAGTTGGCCATAAAATATGGAGCCCGCTTACATCTTCCCACGCTGCTTAAAAGGGCACAACTGGAGGTAAAAAATACCCTGGAAAACCTTACGGGTTTGCAGATATATCATATTAATATAACTGCCCGCCGCATTCTCCCACCCCGTTAGCTTGGCAAGATTCCCAGGTAAAACCCCTGTTACCTTTAGCAAGTGAGGATTACAGGTGTTATAAATAATTATATTTTATTGGCTGCTGCAATGCAAGGAGCAGCGTAGGAGGCCTTGCTCCCTTTTATTTGATTTCCACTTTATTACGTTTTTCTTCACAAAACCCATCCTTTTTCTCCATACTGCTTAGGTAATCATCAGCCAGCTCCCGCCATTTATCTGATACATCATTTAGATAAGCTGCCGCTTCACCTTCCAGCACATCGTCCGCCCCCTTATGTGTGGGACGGGCACCGCTATTTTTAACTATCGTGCGCAGCGCTTCCGGCGCGTCAATAATTGGGCAGGGAGCCAGGTGATTGTTGTTAAAGGGTTGGTTTTGCTGATATGCTTTAAATAAGGGGTTCTGTAATACTTCCTGCAAGCTTTTACCCTTAATATTATCCACGGCAAAGTGAACAAAAGCACATGGCTCCACGTCCCCGGCGGCATTGATGTGAAAATACTGTTTCCCGCCGGCAATGCACCCTTTGGTATAATCCCCATCATTCCAGAAGTCGGCAATAAAGATTGGCCGGGTGCGCCGCAGCTCACTCACCCTGTCTATCAACCCCAGCCGTTGCTCCGGGGTTAGCATTAGATTTAGATCCGGGTTGCGTCCAATGGGGATATAATGGAAGGACCACACATAAGTGGCACCTTTTTCTACCAAAAAGTCAATAAACTCTTCGCTGAATATTTTTTCAACATTATTGCGCATGGCAGTAACCGACGCCCCGAAAAACACACCCCGTTCCCGTAGCAGATCCATTGCTTTCATTGCCTTGTCAAAGGTGCCAGCACCGCGGCGCCCGTCCGTTTGTTCACGCCAGCCTTCCAGGCTGAAGGCTGGGGAAAGGTTGGCTATGTTTGCCAGCCGGTCCGCAGCCTTTTCATCAATTAATGTGCCGTTTGTGTAAGCCATGAAAGCGGAATCGGGATGTTCCTCAATCACATCATAGAGGTGAGGATAACAAAACGGCTCCCCTCCCGAAAGGACAAACCAGTGAATCCCCAAGTCCTTGGCTTCCCAGATAATCCGGTTAAACAGTTCCGGTTACAGGTGGTCCCCCTTGCTGTATTCTCCGGCCCAGCACCCCTGGCAGCGCAGGTTGCATGCCGATGTGGGATCAATCAGAATCGCCATGGGAACAGAAACACCCAATTTAGCTGCCATTTTTTCGCGGATTGGTTTGCCCAACAGGGTAGCACTAATCACCCAGGAATTAAAGAAGTTGTAAAGCATTTTTGGGTTTCCTGCTACACGCCTAGTTTGCTCCATGATATGGGGACTCTTTTGAAAATGGGCTTTTAACTTACTCAGGGCAATTTTGTGATCCGGCACTACTGCAGCTTTTTCTGCAATGTTTATGAGCGCCATTAGGTTATGCTCCGGATCTTTGGTGATATAATTGATTGCTTTTTCGAGGGCATAACCGGCAGCACCTTTTTTAAAATCATCAAAATCCATCGGTAAACTCCTCCTTTTAAGATGGAATAACAAAGAAACTGCTATAACCTCATAAAGGCCATCTCCTTTGGCAGGAATCCCTTCAGGCACGAACATACTTCGATTATCCCCAATTTTCTGTATTATAACATATTGCAACCAATTTAAGCAAAATATAGGATTATTATAAATTTAATATTTAGACAAATTAAGCATATCAGGAGCAGTATAGGTAGAAAAAGCTTGAATGCGCAGTTTAATTAAACATTACTCCAATTATCTTGAATATAATTCAATATTTGGGATTGGACAGTTATGATTAAACAAACTATATTTATTTAATTATATGATGCCAGGCACTTATTCAGAATTTATTAGGACAAGAATAATATTCCACTTAAATATAAAATTATGATTTTGAGCATTTTACAAAATACGTTCCCCATGGGTATAGATATTGAAGCGTTTTCCCCGCAGAAAACCCACCAGGGTAATTCCCACTTTGTCCGCTATCTCAACAGCAAGGGATGAGGGGGCAGAACGGGAAACAATGAGCGGCAAACCCATCTTTGCTCCTTTGAGCACAATCTCAGCGGAGAGGCGTCCGCTGGTTAGCAGAATCCGATCAGACAGGGATATTCCTTTTATCAGGCATTCCCCCACGATCTTGTCCATGGCGTTGTGCCGACCAATATCTTCGTTGTAAACGAGAATCTGTTCTGTATCGGCCAATGCTGCACTGTGAACTCCACCTGTAGCCTTAAATAGGACGGATCGATCCTGCAGATCCCGCATTAATGGGAATAAAATTTCCCCCTTAACCCTGATGTTAGAGGTAACTGCTTTGCTTTTAAGGGAATCAAGGGCATGGAAAAATACTGTACCTTTGCCGCATCCGGAAGTGATTGTTCGTTTGCCATATAGCTTCTCTGCCAGATTGGTCTGCCCCTTTGTTTTAACGAAGACTATATTCCGCTCATCATCAAGTAACACCGAATCCAACTCTTCCAGGCTTCCCAGAAGACCCTCTGATCGTAAAAACCCAACGGCAAGATATTTTAGATCCCGGGGTGAGCATAGCAGGGTCACAAGCTCCTGTTCATTAAAAAATAAGGTCAGGGGAGACTCCTCCACTACCTGGTCCATTTCCCTCTTGCCTTGGCCATTCTTTACCCGTAAAATTTCAATTTCCCTGGAACCTTTTTCAACCACCAGTTCAGCCACCTTTCTGTCCTGAAAATAAGTACACATGTGGTACCGGTGCGCAAGGTACCTGCTCACAACGCGCAGCCTCAAATAAAGATTATATTGGCGGCTTTTCCGTCCCGGCACACATTTTTTGGCTCGCTGCGCTCACTGGCACTCTGACTTCTTACTTCTAGATGCAACCTTGCACCCCTCTTGTGCATTTTCATTCGATGCTGGTGCCGGTGCTGCAGAGGGCCTCCGTGGCCGTCTGCCCTCAATTAGAAACAAGGGCGAACACTAAGGTTCGCCCCACAAAATATTCAACATTGCGGAAGGGTCAGGCACAGCGCGCCCCCTACCAATAATTTGTGCTTTATTGTTAACTAAAATTCAAGTTAATCTTCAGGAAGCAACTTTCTCCAACTTTACGGCACAGACCTTAAGCTCAGGGATCTTGGCAAACGGGTCAAGTTTATCGTTAGTGAGCAAATTCACGGCTGCCTCTTTATAGTGGAAAGTCATAAATACCACACCGGGAGGCACAATATCACTCACCTCTACACGTGTCTCCACCGCACCGCGGCGTGAGCTCAGTTTTACCAGGTCACCGTCACAAATCCCCATCCGGGCAGCATCTTCAGTGTTGACTTGGGCCAGCTCCTCGGGGCGTAATTCCTCAATTTCTTTACTGCGGTGAGTCATGGAACCGGAGTGATAGTGATAAAGGTTGCGTCCCGTGGTGAGAGACAGCGGGTAATCTTCGTCTGTAAGCTCTGCCGGCGGCGTGTACTCAACCGGGTTGAAAAGACCTTTACCCCGGGTAAATTTTTCACCATGCAGGATAGGCGTGCCCGGATGTCCCGGCGTGGGACAGGGCCACTGGAGGCTGCCTTCCCGCTCCAGCCGTTCATAACTGATGCCACCGTAGCTGGGAGTAAGGGTGGCGATCTCGTTAAAGATATCCTCCGTACTTCCATACTGCCAGTTAAAGCCTAATTTTTGGGCAAGGTCCTGCAAAATCTGCCAGTCCGCTTTAGCTTCACCGGGAGGGGCCACAGCTTGATTAATCAACTGCACGCGCCGCTCCGTATTCACAAAAGTACCCGTTTTCTCAGCAAAAGCAGCAGCCGGCAGCACCACATCGGCCATGGCAGCCGTTTCAGTGAGGAATATGTCCTGCACCACCAGGAATTCAACCTTATCCATTGCCTCCTGGACATGGTGCAGGTTGGCATCAGTGAGAGCCGGGTTTTCACCCATCACGTAGAGCATCTTTACACGTCCATCCAGCGCACCGTCCATCATCTCCGTAACCGTCAGGCCCGGTTCAGGGTTCAGGGAAACACCCCACGCCTCCTCAAACTTCTTTCTGCTGGTGGGATCGGATACAGGTTGGTAACCAGTAAATACAGGCGGCAGGCCTCCCATATCACAGGCACCCTGCACATTGTTCTGGCCCCGCAGGGGGTTGACCCCCGAGGAGGGCTTGCCAATGTTGCCTGTTGCCATGGCCAGGTTGGCAATGGCTAAAACTGTATTTGTACCGGAAGTATGCTGGGTAACACCCATCGTATAGAGGATTGCGGCATTTTTTGCTCCGGCATATAGGCGCGCTGCCTTGCGGATTGCCTCTGCCGAAACATTTGTAATCTCTGCCACATATTCGGGCGTATATTTTTGCATGGCTTCAGCCAGTTCATCGAACCCTTCCGTTCTTTCCCTGATAAAGTCCTGATCATACAGTCCTTCGTTAATAACCACATGGACAATCCCGTTCAGGAGAGCTTCATTGGTTCCAGGACGCAGTTGTAAAAATTCATCTGCATGTTCCGCCAGGTCAATCCGTCGGGGATCAGCCACAATCAGGGAAGCCCCTTCCCGGATAGCTTTTCTAATCCTGTACCCGATTACGGGGTGAGCCTCTGTGGTGTTGGAACCAATTATGAAGAACACGTCAGCCTGTGTAATATCTCTGATACTGTTAGTCATTGCTCCACTGCCGAATGCATTGGCCAGACCGGCCACTGTGGGAGCATGTCAGAGACGGGCACAGTGATCTATATTATTGGTTCCCAGGAAACGGAAAAGCTTTTGGAAAAGGTAATTGTCCTCGTTGGTGCAACGGGCTGACGTTAAACCTGCTAAGGAGTTGGGACCATGCTTATCCGTGAACTCCTTAATCTTGCCGGAAATCAGTGTCAGTGCTTCATCCCAGGATGTCTCTGTAAGCGTTCCGTTCTTTTTAACCAGCGGGGCTTTTAATCGATCCGGATGGTTAATAAAACCGAAACCATAGCGGCCTTTTACGCAGAGGTGACCCTGGTTGACAGGGTTTTGACGATCACCGCGGACACCGACTACCCTATTGCCCCTGACTCCAAGCACCAGGCCGCAGCCCACCCCACAGTACGAACAGATGGTTCTTACCTCCCGTTCGGGAACAACCTGGTTTTTAACGACTAATGCCCCGGTGGGACACCTTTCCACGCACTCGCCGCAGGATTCACATTTTGATTCCAGGATCGGCTTATTGCCAATGGTACTAATGGTCGTTTTATAACCCCTGAAAGCAAAATCGATGGCGGCAACACCATTAATCTCTTCACAGGTACGCACGCAGATGCCGCATGTTATACACTTGGCAAAATCCCTTTTGAAAGCCGGGTTACTTGTGTCCTGCTCTTTATTTGTAATAACGCGGCGCAGGCGGCTCATTCGTTCCGGGGTTATTCCCTCAAACGCGCAGACTTCCTGCAGCTTACAGTTATTATTCTTGGCGCATGTCTGACAATCCTGGTCATGGTTTGTCATAATCAACTCAACGTTAACCCGACGCATCTGGTTGACTCTTTCCGTATCTGTCCTGACTACCATACCGTCTTTAATGGGAGCGCGACAGGCTGTTACTGCTGATCCGTCGGCCTCAACCATACAAACCCTGCACCCTCCAAAAGTTGAAAGATCGGGATGGTAGCACAGGGTGGGAATATATATTCCTGCCGACTGCGCCACATCCAATACTGTCATGCCTTCACGGGCCTTAACATCGATCCCATTAATGTTTACCGTGGCCATCAGTTACCCCCCCCTTTAGCCATAGCTGTTATTTTTTCACCTGTCAGGCACTTAACGGCACTGAAGCGGTCCGGACATAAATCATAACAGATAGCGCATTTTGTACACTTCTCCTGGTCGATCACATGGGGCTCCTTCTTATCACCTGCAATTGCTCCCGCAGGACAGTTTTTCCGGCAACGCCCACACCCGGTGCACGCTTCCTGGTCAATATCGTAAATGATCAGGTTTTTACAAACCAGCGCAGGGCATGTCTTATCTTTTATGTGAGCTTCGTACTCATCCCTGAAATAATCAATGGTGCTCAGGACAGGATTGGGAGCAGACTTACCGAGCCCGCAGATAGAGCTGTCGATGATGGATTTACCCAGTTCAAGGAGCAGCTCCACATCTCCTTCTCTACCATTGCCTTCACAGATATCGTTTAAAATCTCCAGCATCTGCAGTGTCCCCGAGCGGCATGGCGTACACTGGCCGCACGATTCTTCCACGGTAAAATTTAAGAAGTAACGGGCCACATCTACCATGCAGGTTGTCTCGTCCAGTACAACCATTCCCCCTGAACCCATCATGGAGCCGGCCTGAAGCAGTGTGTCAAAATCAACAGCCAGATCCAGCTTGCTCTCGGGTAGGCAACCGCCGGAGGGCCCGCCTGTTTGCACAGCTTTGAATTTTTTACCTCCGGGAATGCCTCCGCCAATTTCATGGATGATTTTACCCAGTTTGATTCCCATGGGAACTTCAATCAGACCGCTGCAGTTGGTTTTGCCCGTCAGGGCAAAAACAGCCGTTCCCTTGCACTTTTCCGTACCGATACCGGCAAACCAGTCGGCACCGTTATTGATAATCTGCGGAATCACAGACAGGGTTTTAACATTATTTAACAGGGTGGGCTTGTCCCAGAGCCCTGCCTCTGTGGTCCTGGGCCGGGGAAGGGGTTTGGGCATGCCCCTTTTGCCCTCGATGGATATGACCAGCGCCGTGGATTCACCACAGACAAAGGCCCCGGCACCTTCTTTTACATTAACCTTGAAATTAAAACCTGAGTTGAGGATGTTTTCACCAAGCAGGCCGTATTCTTCAGCTTGAGCGATGGCTTTCCGCAAACGGCGCACCGCCAGGGGATATTCAGCCCTTACGTAAACATAAGCCTCGTCGCTGCCGATAGCTTTGCCTGCAATCATCAGTCCTTCCAGCACAGAGTGGGGATCGCCCTCCAGCACACTGCGGTCCATAAACGCACCCGGATCTCCTTCGTCTGCATTACAAACCACGTATTTTTTATCGCTTTCAATCTTATAAGCAGTCTCCCATTTTCTTCCTGTGGGGAAGCCTGCCCCTCCCAAGCCCCTTAAGCCGGAGTTTTTAACGGTATCAATGATCTCTTTGGGGTCCATCTGTAAAGATTTTTTAAGCCCTGAATAACCGTCGCGGATAATGTATTCGTCAATATTCTCCGGGTCGATAACGCCACAGTTGCGCAGAACCAGCCGCTTTTGCTGCCTGTAAAAGGGAATATTCTCATGAGAGGTAACGGACTCACCTGTAATCGGGTCTTTATATAAAAGTCTGTCCACAATATTGCCTTTCACAAGATACTCTTCTACCAGTTCAGGCATATCTTCAGCCGTGACTCCACAATAAAAGATATCTTCCGGATATACAATGAATATAGGGCCTTTTTCGCAAAAGCCATGGCATCCCGAAAGAATAATGCGCACCTTATCCTGAAGATTATGTTTTTCAAGTTCTTTTTCCAGGGATCCTTTAACATCCAGCGCACCGGAGGATATACAGCCTGTGCCTGCACAGATCAGGATTTGTTTATCGTACACAATATTCCCTCCTTCCTTTTGCTTGTTCTAGTGTTGGAAAAAACCGGGGCTATGATTATATTTCTCTATAATAGCCTGACGTTTCCCGGTACATTCTTTGTTTTCATGGCAGATAGGCCCGGAAAGCCGGCACTCCACGAAATTTTCGCAGGGCTTAATTTTGCTGTTAACACACTTATCACAGCAAGGGTCAATAAACCTCTCCATTAGCTTTATTTCTCCTTTCATGCCTCCGAAGTCTCTTCATAACTATCTATGATATCCTTAACCTTATCCGGGGTAAGCTTGCCGTAGGTCCGGTCATTAATCATCATGACAGGAGCAAGTCCGCAGGCCCCGATACAGGCCACCTCTTCGTACGTAAACTTTAAATCGGGCGTTGTCTCCCCCACCCTGATCTCCAGTTTTTCCTGAATTTTATCTGCAGCCTTAGATACACCCTTAACATGGCAGGCCGTCCCCCGGCACATCCTGATAATATTTTTGCCGCGGGGGCTAAAATGAAATTGGGCATAAAAAGTAGCCACGCCGTAGACTTGGCTCTCAGGAACACCTAAAAATTTGGCAATACCCTTCATTTGCTGTTCCGGCAGGTATCCATACTCATGCTGGACAGCCTGCAAGACGGGAATAAGATCACTTCTTTGAGTTTTAAATGGTGACAGGATTTCTTTTAAACGGTCTTCCAAAATGCTTTCCTCCATTTCTCTGTAAATTTTACACTACTTATTACCATTTACCATTATCTGAAATACTGGACGACTGGCAAGGTTAATAGTAGGTTATGTTCTATCATTTGTGGCGATTTTCCTGCCAATTAGCTGCTTAAATTTGTAAAACATTTTGTTATTTGTCTCCTGATACTAGTATAAAACCTTAATCTCCTTTCCACCGTATTCTTTGCGAAAAATCAAGCAATTCCGGCATTTTCTGACGGTTTAAATTGTTAACCATTTCTCTATTCCCAGGTCATAATCCTGCCTTGTGTGAAATTTTTCAGATCATTACTGCTTACTGGCATCCCAGTTTTCACCTCTATTTTCACAGGGACCGACGTGGACGTTAATCGTGATGATATCTTCTCTTTTTTGGAAGAGGTTTTCTTCCACATCGTGGGCTACGGCATGGCCCTCCTCCACAGTAAGGGATCCTTCAATGCCGATCTCTATATCCACCAGTAGGCACGAACCGCTGCTGCGAACCCGGACCTGGTGTATCTCTTTTACGTTGGGAACAGTCTGAGCAAGACTGCTGATCTCATGTAGCAATTCCGGTGAACACATGCTGTCCATCAGCTCCTTACCTGCATCACGCATGATACCCAAACCCATCATGATAATCAGGACCGCCACCATGATACCGGCCAAAGGATCGAGGTAATAAAAGATGGGATAACCAAAGCCGGCACCCAATCTTGCTCCCCCAATTCCGACCAGGGCGGCAAGGGAAGAAAGAACATCGGAACGATGATCCAAAGCATTGGCTTTGATGGCGCGGGAGTTTTCCTGTTCACCCACATGCGACATGTAGCGGTATAGGATCCATTTAACCACGATGGAAAAAAAAGCGGCATAAAGGGCCAACTGTCCGGGAGGGCCAACCGGCTCAACCTGCAGTGTCAACATGGAAGATATGGCGAGATAAACTCCCGTGCCCATGATTAAAATCCCCACAGTATTTTGGGCCAGCGTTTCCGCTTTCCCATGCCCATAGGGATGTTCTGCATCGGCCGGTTTGTATGAAGCGCGCAAACCGATTAAAACAACAAAATTGACCAAAAGATCCCCGGCAGAATGGAATGCATCGGCGATCATGGCCTGACTGCGTGCTAAAACACCGGCAATACCTTTTAATATGGCTAAAAATAGATTAATAATAATATTGTAAAGAATGGCGTTTCTGCCCCGCCGGTACCTTAATCCTGCCTTTACTTCCCGTTTTTCTTCCGCCTGCATCTTTAGCCTCCGTGATGTCAGAATTCAGTATTAAATATGTACATGAAAAAACCTGCAATCACCAAACGAATTTTACTTTTTGAAATCAATAGTAATCTATGCTAACGGACTTTGATCAGTTCATAATCCCTGTTTCCCAGGCCGATTTGGGCAGCATGACGCAACTGGGCTGTATAATCAACTTCGCCAAAGACACCGGCAAACTTATCCTCACCGGGGCTAAAGTTCTTTTTTAACAAA
Source organism: Syntrophomonadaceae bacterium (assembly GCA_007131175.1). Lineage (GTDB taxonomy): Bacteria > Bacillota > Dethiobacteria > DTU022 > UBA8154 > UBA8154. The sequence continues at coordinate 2,558 of SLRC01000003.1, read as the reverse complement.
GACCCAGTCAAACCGGTTTGTGCGTTGATCAGATCAATGGAGGCCTGATCAATGGCCACCGGGTCAAAAGAGGCCAGGATACCAACATCGGGGACAATAAAACTATCGCTCCAGCTATGACAATCACAGTGGGGTGTAATATCCAGCAGAAAATTAATATAAGCACAGCGTTTCTCTTTACCCTTTACCGCCCCAAGGGCAAACTCAGCCATCTTCTCTTGCAAAAGCACCGCATCGTTACTCCAGTCAAACTTAACGGCATCATGGGGACATGCGACGATGCATTCGCCGCAGCCAATACATTCTTCTGCATTAATGCGGGCCGTCTTGTCAAATATTTGGATACATTGAACAGGACAGTGATGCATACAATATTTATCGCCGTGACACTTCTTTGTAATCACCTGCGGTTTAATTGCAGCATGCATCATGTGTTTTCCAGCCCTGCTGCTACAACCCATGCTCAGGTTTTTGATCGCACCTCCCAGGGCTGTTACAATATGACCCTTAACATGGGTGAGGACAATCATGCTGTCTGCTTGGAGAATTCCATCCGCGATCTTGACATGCTGAAAATGTTTTCCGTGTACCGGAACATCAGTGGAACCGTGGCCGCGCAGCCCATCAGCTATGATAACAGGCGCCCCGGCCGTGGCATAAGAAAAGCCGTGCAGCAGTGCAGTTTCAACATGGTCCACGGCATTATGGCGTGCTTCCCGGTAAAGGGTATTGGTGTCTGTGAGAAAAGGTTTTACGCCAAGCGCTTTGAGTTTTTCCACAACAACCCGGACAAAAACAGGGTGGAGAAAACTTGTCAAGCCCCGCTCCCCAAAATGCAGTTTTACCGCCACCAGGTCATCCTTGCATACAGCTTCTTTCAGTGAAGCTTTATTAAAAAGCCTTCCTAAGCGTACGGTCAAACTATCCCTTGAGGAACGGGCCCTCCGTTCTACAAAAAAAACCTTGCTCGGCATAATCAATATCCAGGCACCATATGGGGCCCGGTTTTACACCTCCTTCAAAAAGTGAATGCTAGATATTGGATTAATATGCCCTGGCAAAGTAGGCTTTTTTGCCCCGTCCTTTGTAGCAGCAAATACAAGGGCCTTCAACTCCGTCCAATTCTTTTAGGGGCAAGCAACGGATCGTGGCTTTTGTCTGTTCCTTAATTTTTTCTTCACAGGCTGCATCACCGCACCAGTGGGCTAGCACAAATCCCCGTTTTTCAGAAATTATGTTTCTAAAGTTGTCAAAGTCTTCCGCGTGACGGGTATTTTCTTGGCGAAATTGCCGGGCCTGCTCAAATAAGTTTTCTTGAATATCCTGCAGAATCAAAGGCAGCTGCTGCATTAAATCCCCTTCTGCCACAAATGATTTCTCCCCCGTATCACGCCGCACAGCTGTTACGCCACCGTTTTCCAGGTCCCGCGGCCCGATCTCCAGGCGCAGGGGTACCCCTTTCATTTCCCATTCGTTAAACTTCCATCCCGGGGAATATCCTTCCCGGTCATCCAGTTCCAGACGAAGTTTTCCGTTAAACCGCGCTGCCAGTTCCCGAGCCTTATTCAACACTTCTTCCTTCTTCTTCTTCATCAGAATTGGCACTAGCACTACCTGCACAGGGGCTACCCGGGGTGGCATCTTCAGGCCCCTGTCGTCACCGTGGACCATGATCAAGGCACCGATCAAACGGGTGGAAACGCCCCAGGATGTCTGCCAGGCATATTTCAATTCGTCGTCTTTATCCTGAAATTGGATCTCAAATACACGGGCAAAGTGCTGGCCCAGATTGTGGGAAGTTCCAGCCTGCAGCGCCCTTCCATCGCTCATCAGTGCTTCGATGGAATAAGTGCGCAGTGCGCCGGCAAACTTTTCTTTCTCCGTTTTGCGTCCTGCCACCACCGGAATAGCCAATTCGTTTTCCACGAAATCCTGGTAAACACCCAGCATCTGCAATGTTTCCGCCTCCGCTTCGTCCTCTGTGGCGTGGACAGTATGCCCTTCCTGCCAGAGAAACTCGGATGTGCGCAGGAAAGGACGGGTATTCTTTTCCCATCGCACCACATTGCACCACTGGTTGATCAGCAGGGGCAGATCCCGCCAGGATTGTATCCACTTTGCATACATGCTGCAGATGATTGCTTCCGAAGTGGGCCTTACAACCAGCTTTTCCGCCAGTTCCTCACCACCGCCCCGGGTAACAAGGGCAACTTCGGGGGCGAACCCTTCAACGTGCTCCGCCTCTTTCTGTAGTAATGACTGGGGAATAAAGAGGGGGAAATATGCATTTTTATGCCCCGTTGCCTTAATCCGTCCACCAAGCAACTGCTGGATATTTTCCCAGATGGCATATCCATAGGGCCGAATTGCCATGCAGCCCTTTACAGGGGCATAATCCATAAGTTCCGCCTTAAGAACCACATCCAGGTACCACTGAGAAAAATCAACCGCCTGGGGCGTTACTTCTTTTACAAATTCCTTGTCGTTAGCCAATGTTCATAAAGACCCCTTTCCTAGGCAAATCCAAAGTCAAATGTGTATCAGCCAGATATGTTGTT
>SLRC01000134.1 GCA_007131175.1 Syntrophomonadaceae bacterium | reverse complement strand
CGCTTTCATCGCCTGCCACAGTATGCAAGGCATCGTATAAATGCTCAAAATCATTGTAATCACCAAATACAATTACTCCAGCGTTGTTTGGAGTGTTTTCAACATATATCATTTTCACCAACCTATTCTGCCTAATTAAATATAAAAAGATTATTATATCAGTGATAATAATCTGCATGCCTGGACACCCAGGGGGGTGTTGCTTGAATTATAACTTTACAACCCTGCTTTGCCCAGTTCATCCTGCAGGGCACGATAACGTGTGTATTCTCCTTTAATCCTGTAAATATATCCTTCCCACTCTGCAGATTTTCCAAGGCGATTGTAAATAGTTTTGGCTTTGCGAAAATACTGTGCCGCCTTGCGGTAGGAGGAACGCTCCTTGAGGCGAATGGCATCCTCTGCTAATTCCCGGTAGAGGATTAAGGCACGCTCGGGGTGCTTTTCTGTAGCGGCTCCGGCTACTTCTTCCCGGTAATTACGCCAACTATGGTAGGGAACCAGGGGTAGCAGTTCCAGGGCCTGGTCCACCTCCCCTTCCAGGAGGGCAACTTGCAACAAAGTCTCCCAGGCTTTATGTTCTTCAAGGTCTTTCAATAACCGGGCACGTACCTGCTCCCAATTCTGTAGCTTTTCACCTATCTCGCGGAGGGTCTGGTAGGATTCTTCTGTATGATAATGCAGAGCCACCTCATATTGCCATTTTAATGCCTCTTTCAGGTCCCCTGCTGACTGGCTGTAATTAGCCAGCCATTTCCAATAATTTGGATGGGAGGTTTTTGTATCTGCCAGCAATTCGCTTAAGAGAGCGGCACCAGCCTCTGCAGCACCAGATTCTGCCATAGCACTTACCAGCCTCAGTATTGTTCCGCACTGTGCCGTAAAATGCTGCTTGGCCATGACTGCCGCTTCCTGCGGGTTACCCTCGCGCAGCAACAGAAACATTTGCTGCTCCTCTGTTCCCATTTCCTGAATTAGTCTTGCCATTTCATCTTCCTGGCCTTTTAGGCTGTGCCACGCTCCCAGCATTTCAACAAGCCTCTCTCTCCTCCAGTTGCTGCTTTGAGAGATCTCATTGTGCAGACGTGTTTCCAGGAGAGCCCATTCTTGATCTGTAGCATTGTTTAAAATAGTATCAAAAGCACCCGCTGCAAAATCCATTCCCCCCAAAATTATGTCTGTCAATTCAGCTTCCAGCAAAGTATCCAGCCAGCTATTTCTTAACACGCCCCATTTTCCTTCGTCCACGCTCTCTTCTTCAGTTGCTTCCAGGCAACTGCATAATCCATCAACACAATCCCCGGCAAGGATAGCAATATCCCCATCATCATCAAGGGGCAGCAACTCATCCTCATAACAGGAGCAAAGGGCGCCGAGCACCTCCTGATAAACCACGCCAGCCCCTGAAATGTCCCCTTTCTTTTCCATGGTTTCACCCAACTGCAGGATATCCCGCAGGCTATCTTCCACAGCGTAAAGTTCTTCAAAGGTCAAAGCTTGCTCCACGTGTTGACGTATTTTGGCTTTTTCCACATTTGAACTGCTGGACAATAAAAATCTTCTATCCACTATAGCCTCCAACGAAGGCTTCATTTCGACCATATCGAGAATCAGCTTGATAAGCTCATCCTTGCTGAATTTTTCCAGTTGACTCTTCATTAAAGGGGTGATGGTAAAATTATCCGGTTCATGAACATACTGCAACAAAAGGGCAACGATATGCTTGCATAACCCGCCACGGGGACAGGTACAGGAAGCATTATGGATACCGTTTCCACCCAGCATAACTTTTACCCTATATGGCTCATGCCGGGAACCGGCACACAGCCCGCTCAGTTCGTTTTCACCCCGGATGATCGCTGCGCTAACGGCTCCATTAATATAATAATCTAAACCACGGCTAAAGCTGCGTTCATCTGCCAGTTTACGGATAGATTCCTCTGTTATTTCGACTGATTTCTGCTTCTTAGCTTCATTATCCGTTCCGATGCTTTGTTCAGGTAAATCTCCCATAGAGGTATCATCATCTATTTTGATAATTTCAGCTAACTTAAATTTATCACATGCCTTTTGCTTTCCCGGGAATTGCTTAGAGTTGATCAACTCCTGGCAGGAAGCATAATTGCTGTTTTCCAGCAGCTCTTCAGTGTAAGGTTCAAAATCATTATCCTCAAGACAAATTCCATATTCCGTCGGACCCTCACTGGAAGGGAAAAAGCTGTTGCAGTAAAAACAGATCCGCGCTGAAATTTCATCGGCCATGCTGCACTCCTCCTAATACTTACATTATTAAGTTTGTTACCAACGGTAGCCTTTACGCTCAAAGCTCAGTGTTTTTGTTTCATCCATGCACCTGCCTGGCGAAATAGTTCGGCTGACCAGAGAAACGCGTTAGCATAGAGCATTTCTTTATCTTCCACTTCAATTTCAGCTGTCTGCCTAATCCTCTCATGCAATTCTGCCTGGCCGACCAATTTTACCTTAAGTCCTTCTTGCAGCGCTTTCTCCACCGTTTCGCTAACATATATGTTGGGGGGGATAAAACACCAGATCTCGTACAAGACCTCTAAAGAATTGTCTGGCGCATCTATAATTATACTGCAAAAATTTTGGAGCAAATCTATTTTTCGGCGTATGTGTTTAAGACGGGTCTCGGGTTTCTGTCCTTCGCTAAAATGATAAATAGAAGAAAAATCCATACCGATAATTTTTTCGTGTGACGCCGCCATGGCTACCACATCATTATTAGTAAGTTCATCGCTTAGGGTAACTTTAAATCCGCGAACAAGTTCAAAATAGGCATAGATGAATCCTCTCTCCACATCTTTGCGGATAATTTTTGGATACGAACGCCTGTTTCTGTTCATCAAAGAACACTCCTTTTTTGAACTTCGATCTTCTCAAATTGCTTTACCTATTCTATAATAATTTGCCTATCCCTGCTTTTACCAAACTGAACCGGAAATCCAACCATAACTGAATAATACACTGGTTTAGTTCTTCTATTTCCTGACAAAATATTTGAAGAAGACCACGCAGGTGCCATGGGCTGTGCTATAAAATAAGGATTGGTTTTATCGAGGACAGCAAATCGTCGCAATGATTTGCAGGGGGGCAACCAGTTTGGACAACAGTTTGGAGGAGGCACCGGGGACGGATCTTTTTGCCTTTTGTCGTTTACTTTTACTACAAGCAACTTAATGGATATGATTACTTTATATTTCAACAGTTGTGCAGTTTTCCTGTAGTCCGCTTAGGAGCTAATGGTAACGTCATGTAGCCCTTGAGCCATTCTTCCGCTCGGCTTTTTTGT
>SLRC01000125.1 GCA_007131175.1 Syntrophomonadaceae bacterium | reverse complement strand
CTTTTTTTTTTTAACTAGTATTTCTTCTGCACAGTACGGACATTCTTTAAATTTGGACATGCAATAACCCTCCTTTTGGTCTGGGCAATACAAAAAAGGCTTGATTACATCAATTTTCTACCTGCCAAAAATGGCGATTATCAAAATTACTCCCAGCAAAACAAAGATGGTAATCAATAAAACATTCCTTGTTTCTTTATCCATGGAAGGAGATCACCCCCGGTTTTACAGCAGGAAAATCCTGTATATACTATTATCACGCACCCAGTTTAAAGAAATTGATCCAAAACGTCTATCACCCCTTTAGGGTGATATTCGGGAAATTGAGGAAATATTTGACCATAGTTCAGTTCTTACTGTATAATAAACGGCACTAGTGTGTTGTCATTCCCCCGGAAAGGAGCGTAGAAAAACCCATGCCCAGACCCCCAAAAAAGCGAAATATTGATTTTTTGCCCAACTTGACGTATTTTAAACCGGCCGGTGTACCCCTGAAAAACTTAAGGGAAGTATCCCTTGGCTTTGAAGAACTGGAAGCGATTCGCCTTAAAGACCTGGAGGGCCTGGAACAAGAGGCTTGTGCCGAACGCATGGGCATCTCCCGGCCCACTTTTCACCGCATTATCGTGCAGGCCCGTAAAAAGCTGGCCCAGGCACTGATCGAAGGAAAGGCTATCCGCATTGAGGGGGGCAATTATCGCCTTTCCCAAACTCTGGACGGACAAGGATGGAACAGGCAAGGCAAACTAAAGTAAAGCAAAAGGTGCTGAGGAGGCTGTAACATGAAAGCATACAAGATCGCAGTAATTCCCGGAGACGGGACCGGGCCCGAAATGGTACGGGAGGGAATCAAGGTTTTGGAAACGGCAGCGGACCGTTTCGCCTTTCGCCTCGACTTTACCCACCTCCCCTATGGGGGGGAGTATTACCTGGAAAAAGGAGAAGTACTTCCTGAAGGGGCAGTTGAGGAGTTAAAGCAATTTGACGCCATTTTCCTCGGGGCAATCGGCCACCCTGATGTAAAGCCGGGTATTTTGGAAAAGGGCATTCTGTTAAATTTGCGCTTTGCGCTGGATCAATACATAAACCTGCGTCCCGTGAAACTTTTCCCGGGAATTGAAACACCATTAAAAGACAAAGGGCCGGCGGAGATTGACTTTGTGGTGGTGCGGGAAAATACGGAAGGCCTTTATGCTGGTAGCGGCGGCTTTCTGCGCCGTGGGACACCCCATGAAGTGGCTGTGCAGGAATCCATAAACACGCGCCTCGGGGTGGAAAGATGTCTCCGTTATGCGTTCCAGTACTGCCGTGAACATGGGAAGCAAAAGAAACTCACCCTTTGCGGCAAAACAAACGTCCTTACCTACGCATTCGATCTCTGGGAACGGGCCTTTCACGAAGTGGGAGCTGAATACCCGGACATAACACGGGATTATGCCCATATTGATGCCATCTGCATGTGGATGGTTAAAAACCCGGAACAATTTGATATCATCGTCACGGACAATATGTTTGGCGATATTATCACCGACCTGGGTGCCATGATTCAGGGTGGTATGGGTATTGCCGCCGGCGGCAACATTAACCCGGCGGGCACCTCCATGTTTGAGCCCATAGGCGGCTCTGCACCCCGCTATACGGGACAAAATATCATTAACCCCCTTGCTTCCATCTGCGCCGGGGGGATGATGCTGGAGCACCTGGGAGAAAAAGAAGCCGCCGCCGTTGTGGAGCAATCTGTAATGGAAATCTGCGCCACCCGGATTAAAAGCCTGGGGGCGGGGCGCATGGGTTACAGTACCAGCGAAGTGGGGGACCTTGTTGCCGGGGAGCTGCACCACGGGTAAAAATTAGCTATGCCGTAAATGGACGGCTCGATGATTACAAAAAAACAGTTTGGGCAGGCTGTACATAAAATGCCTGCTCAAACTGTTTTTGCATTTTAAATTGTAACAACTCATGCATTCATTCTGACTACTGTGTGCTGACTGCTGAATGCTGAGGAGTTATTTAAACTTAAAGTTTAGCAAAAACTGCCTGTAAAAAATGGGCCAGGGAAGAGGTATTTGGGAAAATATGTCGAATTGTTTAATTAATGACTTTAATTAATTTTATAAGGGGGAAAGGAAAAATGCAACGAAAACCGATCTACCGCCAGTGGCTGTTGTTTATTATTTTCTTTGTGCTGGGGCTATGGAGCCTTGTGCGGGTTTTTACAGATACAGACGGCTTCCAATTCATGCCCTTTTTATTCAGTGTGCTCCAGATCTTAGCTTCACTTTTACTGTTGAAGTGGAATATTTTTGATTACAGTTAAGTTCATGGGGACAAGCGTCGCCAAAGAACCTTTAAAAGGAAAAGGGGAATAACAGACATCCGCCTGAGCCGGGAAGGTTCCTGCAGGAGGCGGTAAAACCACTCCAAACCGGCCCGTTGCATCCATGCTGGTGCACGGCGGGCTTTGCCCGCAAGGACATCAAGGCTTCCCCCCACCCCAATGGCAACACAGGGCGGCAGTCGGTCCAAATATTCATAGATCCACTTCTCCTGCCGGGGTGATCCCAGGGCCACAAAAAGGAGACGGGGCTTTCTTACGCGTATTTGGTTTACGATGGCCTCCCCCTGCTTATCTTGAAAGTACCCGTGATGACTGCCGGCGATGGTAAGACCGGGAAACCGCTGGCTTATTTTGAGCAAGGCTTCCTGCAACACCTGGGGGCGGGCTCCGAGGAAGAACACAGGCACCCCCTCCCGGGCCGCCTCCTGTAAACATGCCAGCATCAAGTCAAACCCGGCCACCCGTTCCGGCAGGGAACTGCCACCCATACGGGCAGCCAGCAAAACTCCAGCGCCGTCTGCCGTTACCAATTCCGCCTCTTCTAAAATCCGGGCCAGTTCTTGATCCTGCAGGCTGGTGTGGAGCATCTCCACGTTAGCCGTAACCACCTGGCAGACCTTTCCTTTTCCCCAGGCACGACGCACCCTCGCCACGGCCTGTTCCATATTTAATACGTTAACCGGCCGATCCAAAATTCTGATCCTGTCCCTGCCTGGTGAATCCCGGTCCGGAGCACGGGGTATTCTCTCCCCTTCCGGCGTTTCAGGATTGTTCAACGTTGTTTCCCTTAACATAGCGCTCCACCACCTGGTGGATCTCCTCCTCGTTGGGCAATACATAACTAACTCCCCCAATACTGCCAATCCTGCCGGGGAGAGTTAAGGTGTTGATTTCCTCAACATTCACATTTTTTAGCTTGTTGGCCAGCATGATCGCCTGGCTTAATTCCAGATCCGTCTTGATATTTTGGGCCAGTTCCGGGATCAAACGGTGTAATTTAAGCACATTGCGAAAAGCGATCATCTCTTCCAGAAGAGCTTTGAGAAACTTTTGCTGCCGCTGCACCCTTCCCAGATCCCCGTGCCCGTCACTGCGCCAGCGAACATACTGGAGCGCCTTCTCTCCGTCCAGCATTTGCAGTCCCGGGTCCAATTCGATGGTAACATCGGAGGCGTAATAGCGCATCTTTGTCTCTACCTCGTACTCGATGCCTCCCAGTATATCCACAGTACTTTTAAAACCGGCAAAATCGGTGGTCATATAATAATCAACCTTGACCCCCAGGAAATTTTCCACCGTATCACGCGTCAAGCCAACCTCCCCAAAAGCATAGGCATGATTAACTTTGTCCAGGCCGCGGCCCGGTATTTCCACGCGCATATCCCGGGGTATGGAAATGATATTAATCTCGTCGTTGCGGCGATTGATGGTGAGGAGCATAATCGTATCGGCCCGCATAACCCGGTCCCGGGAATCAAGGCCAAGGAGCAGTATATTCATCACGTCTGGCAGGGATTCGGGATCAGGTTCTGCAGCCGTTCCCTGAGCAGGCCTGTCCTTACCACGGGGAGCAACCACTTCATAGGCTTCATCCCAGGCCGTTTTCAGCCAACCCCCGGCAACAATAAGCAGAAGGACCATGAAGATTGTACCGTAAAAAAAGAAGCCCCTGCCCTGATTCTTTTTTTTCCTCTTTTTATGTTTACCCTTATTTTTGTTTCCCTCAGCCTGTTTATTGCTCATTGGCTCGTACCTTTCCTCGCTAATGAAATTATGCAATTTTTATCTAACCCTGCCATATTATTATACCCCATGAGATCAAGGGGGGAAAGTGTCCCATAAATCGCATCCAAGCATGTCCAGGGCGGTTTTTCGGGCGTACAGGGTAGATCCGGGCAGCTTTCTTAGCGGCTCTGTTAATTTTTGTTAATACTTGCTCCCCTTTGTCGTTTATCCCAGTTTTGCTTAGTATGCCCTGCCCTTTGCTCTTAACAGCCAACGCCCCAGATCATCCAGCAGAGTATAAATCACCGGCACAAAAATCAGCGTGATCACTGTGGATACGGCCAGGCCGCCGATAATTACAATGGCCATGGGGGCCTGCGCATCGGAACCTTCTCCCAGGCCCATGGCCAGGGGGAGCATCCCCAGGATCGTGGTCATCGTTGTCATGAGGATTGGACGGAGGCGTACCGGTCCCGCTTCCCGGATTGCATCGTCACGACTGTAACCCCGTTCCCGGCGCAGGATATTTATGTAATCCACCAGCACAATGCCGTTATTTACCACGATCCCACTCAGCATGATCACCCCGATTAATGCAGGAACGCTCAGTGCTTTCCCTGTAATAACGAGGGCCAGCAGGATCCCGATAAAGGTCTGTGGCAGGGCGAACATGATAATAAAGGGAAAAATGAGCGATTCAAACTGGGCCGCCATGATCATATAAACGAGAATAATAGCCAGAAGCAGCGCCAGGCCGAGGCTGGCAAAAGACTCCTGAATGTCGGCCAACTCCCCCCCGTACTCCAGGGAAAAGCCCAGGGGCAGTTCTATGGTGCCGAGTTGTTGCTGCACATCGCGCATCACGCTGCCGATGTCCCGTTCCCAGAGCCGGCCCTGTATGTAAGCTGTGCGCACCTGATTTTCGCGGATGATCGTTTGTGGCCCGGTGCCCAGCTCCACATCGGCCACCTGTCCCAGGGGGATACTCTCTCCACGTGGGGTAAGGAGGGGAAGCATGCGCAGGTCACTGAGGTTTTCCACCGCCAATCTTTCACTCCCCCGCACACGCACATCGTATTCAGCACCCCCCATCCGGTAGCGGGTAACCACATTGCCATCCAGTGCGGTGCGCACAGCTGAGGCAACCTGGGCAGTGGTTACCCCCAGGGCTGCCGCCCGTTCCCGGTCCAGCCGGACATGTACCTCCGGGCGTCCATGGGCAAAGCTGGTGGAGATCTCCCGTGTCCCCTCCACCCGTTCCACGATAAGGGCAATTTCAGCCGTAAGCTCCTGCAGGACTTCCAGGTCATCCCCCTTCAGGGCAATGTTGATGGGGGCGGCATCACCGCCAAAGCCCCCGCTGAACATATCCTGATCCTCCACCTTAATATCTGCCCCCGGGATCTGCACCAGGTCCCGGCGCAACCGTTCAGCCACGGCACCGGTTGTGGCCTGCCGCTCCCCCTCTCTCACCAGGGTAAGGTAGATCAGCGCTTTTTCGGGGCTGAGGCTGTCAAAAAAGCCACTCCCGGCCCCAATAAATGAAAATACCGTCTCTATTTCCGGGTATGCGCCCCTTTCAATTAATTCCTCAATGCCCATGGTTACTGCCGCTGTCTCTTCCAGGGAACTGCCCGCGGGAAGATCCAGGTTGATAAAAATCATGCCGCTGTCATCAGACGGTAAAAACTCAAAACCAATAAGGGGAATCATGGTAAAAGAGGCGAGCAGCGCCCCCACTACCAGGACCACCACCAACCAGCGGCGGCGCAGGGATTTATCCAAAAGAACGGCATAAAAGCGGTTAACCTTATCCAAGAATTTTTGCATTAACCGGAGGGAGGTTTTAATGACGGGCGGATGTTCCCGCTCAAGGGAGGAGACCCGGGAAGAAAGAACGGGGACAACGGTTACAGCAACCACCAGGGAAGCAAGGAGGGCAAAGGCAACGGTCCAGGCAAGGGGAGCAAAAATAATCGCCGCAATCCCCTCCACAAAAACGACGGGGATAAAAACCACCACCGTAGTGAGTGTGGCCGCCGTTATGGCCCCCGTAACCTCCCGGCTGCCAATAATGGCCGCTTCAAGGGGCTTTTCCCCCTCCTTGCGGTAGCGGAAGATATTCTCCAGGATAACAATGGCATTATCCACCATCATCCCCACTCCCAGGGCCAACCCCCCCAGCGTCACGATGTTGAGGGTCATGTTGCGAAAATACATGAGGGTAAAAACGGCGATCACGGAAATGGGAATGGCAGTACCGATGATCAGGGTGGAAGAAAGGCTCCCCAGGAACAAAAAGAGGATTACAATGGCCAGCAAAGCGCCAATGAGGACGATGGTGATCACGTTGTTTATGGAAAGGACAATAAACTCACTCGTGTCGATGACAATATTAAAACGGACATTACCGGGCAATTCCTTTTCCAGCTGTTGCATCTCCCGCTGCACCGCAGCAGCCACCCGCACCGTGTTTGCATCGGACTGCTTGCGCACATTCAGGGAAACAATGTTCTCCCCGTTCATGCGGGAGATTACCTGATCCTCCCTGTAGACCAACTGGAGGTTGGCCACGTCCCTCAGGTAAACAACTCCGCCGCCATCGTGGCCCACCACGATTCCTTCCATTTCCTCAAGGGAACGAAACTGGCCCAGCGTCCGCACCTGAAACTGCCGTCCCCCGGCGGAAAACTCGCCGCCCACGAAATTCAAATTCTCCGTCATGAGGGCTTGCTCAACCTGGGACAGGGGCAATCCGGTGGCAGCAAGGCGCTGCAGGTCGATGCGCACATCCACCTCGGAAACAAGGCCCCCTTCCACACCTACCGCCGTCACACCTTCGATCCGTTCCAGCCGGTTCTTCACCACATCGTTGGCCAGCGTAGTGAGGGATGCCCGGTCCATGTCTCCGCCCATTCCCATCTGTATGACGGGCATGAGGGCAGGATCGAAGCGGAAGATCATGGGACTGCCTGCACCGGACGGGAGAAAGCCCCGGACCATGTCCACACTCTCACGCATCTCCAGTGATGCAAAATCCATATTCGTACCCCAGTTAAACTGTGCCATTACAATAGAAGAGCCGGCAGAGGATTGGGAGGTCATGTTCTGCAGATTCCCCAGGCTGCCGATGGCTTCTTCCAGGGGACGGCTGACCATGTTCTCAACTTCCTCCGGCCCGGCCCCTTCATATTCGGTCCAGACAATGGCCATGGGAAGGTCCATATCGGGGAAAAGATCCACAGGCAGACGCAAAAATGAGACAGTGCCCAGGACAAGCACCACCATAACTGCCATCAGGACGGAGATGGGCCTTTTTATGGCCAGCTTGCTCAGATTCACCCTTTCACCTCTTCCCGGACAGGCAAAAAGATCCACCCCCGGTAGAATTTTGCGTGGGCCGGATCATACTCCCCGGTATCAATTATCACCTGTTCTTACGGCATCGCCGTCATTTAAACTACGGGGCGCCCTGACAATAACGGGAAGAGCAGGCAGTTCACCCTCCACCTGAACCATCCCTTCCACCTGTTCACCCGTCTTTACCACCACGGCACGGGCAAACCCTGCGTCATAGAAGAAAATATAGTCGCGGCCTTCCCGCTGTTGCACCGCCGAGGCGGGAACAACTACCGCATCATCCCAGTAACGCGTTTTTAAAATAACCCGGGCGAACATACCGTGCCTGATCAGCCCTTCCCTGTTGGGCATTTCCACCCGCACCTGGAAAGAACGGCTTCCGGAAAGGGCGGCAGGGCTGACCTCCCGGATCGTTCCCTGGAAATTCTCTTCCCCGCTACCCGTCGTTTCCAGGCCCTCCATTCCGGATACGGCCGCCGGAATTTCCACCAGCACCGCATCACCGGGCTTAAGATGTCCTATTTGTGACTCGTCCACAAAAATATCTATGTAGACAGGATCGTCGTCCAGCAGGGTAACAGCAGGAGAGCCAGTGCCGGCCAGTTCTCCGCTGCGCAGCATCACCGCCGCCACCTTACCGCTGATAGGCGCAGTGATAAACATTTTCTCATACTGGCGCTGTGCCGCACTAAAAGCTGCCTCAGCCTGTTGCACCTGAGCCTGCAGTGCCTGGAGCGTATAACTGGTGGGCCCCTCCTCCATTTTTTGCAGGTTTGCCCGGGCCGTCTCCAGGGCCGCCGCAGCATTTTCATACTGGGTATGGGCCGTTTCCAGTTCCTGCAGGGATATAATATCCTCCCCATGCAGTATCTCCATCCGTTCCCGGTTATTATTTGCCACAGCGTACGCACTCTCGGCCTGGCGCAACGCTGCCCGCCCCTGGGTCAGATCCTGGGGCCGGGCACCCGCCTGGGCTTCATTGTACTGGGCCCGGGCCCCTGCGAGGGCAGCCTGGGCTTGCAGCAACTGCACCTGCTGGTCACTGCTTTCAAGTTTGACCAGAAGATCCCCTGCCTCAACCGTATCCCCAAGCTTTACCGTAACCTCTTCCACCCGTCCCGGGAGCTCCACCGCCACGCTGACCTGGCGATGCGCAATGACCTGGCCGCTCATGTTTGCAGTCTCATGGATTCCCCGCTGCTCCAGGGACGTTAGTTCAACCATTACTGCTTCCCGTTCCCCTTCTTCTGGCTGATGACTGCAACCGGCACCCCAGTAAAAAAGCAGCAGCAAAAAAATAAAAACAGCAACGGGTAATAAAAGACCCCGCCACCGCTTTTGTTGATGGGGAGAACCATTACAAATACTTCCTTGCACCTGCTTAGCGCCTCCTTCATGGCGGCAACCAATTAGAAATCATTCAAAGTATAGTAACTATGATGCATGCTGTCAAACGGTTCATCGCCCCAGGCTGCCAGGACGCAGCCTTTTTTTACGTCTTTGGCTCTACAGTGAGGATCCGTTCCTCCAGGCCCACGGACATATTGCGTCCCCTGTTGTCCAACAGTTGAACAGTAAAGGTATCGTCATTAAAGGTAATAAATCCTTCCTCAAAAACAACGACCTCCAGTATTGCCAGGTTGTCACGGGGAGGGAGGGTCTCCCTGTAACCGAGGGTGGTCAGGGTGTAACGCATCATTCCCTCCTCGTTATCGATCTCCTTTAGCTGATGCTCCCGCAAAGGCCAATAATCAGGGTTACGGACATCAATTAGCTGGATTATGGCCGGGTCGTAAGCAAAGGTAATTTCATAAGCAAATATTCCCTCCACAAAGGGGGCAGCCAGCTGGATATCAAACCAATCTCCCGTTTTCACTTTACCCTCAGGCAGCAAAAGCTCCACAAAGTTTAGGGGCAATTCCCTTTCACCGTTTGGTAACCCTTCCCGGTCCCGATCCGGAAGGGATATTTTACCCCTTTCAAAGTACAGCGCTCCCTTTTGTAAATCACCGGAGTGGAGTGTAATATCCATCGCTTCTTTCAGAAAATCAAGGCCCACAAAAGTTCTCCCCCCCTTGAGCAGGGGCAAGTAATTCGTGCGCAGAATTAAATCATTCAGGGCATAAAGGGGATTCCCGGGGTACAGGGCGATGTTCCTGCCCTTTCCATGCAATGTCACCATTTTAAGTTTATGCTCCCACTGCACAATTAATCCCACACGTTCGCCCATTGCCCGCAAGGGAAGCATTATTTCCCCCTGGACCAGTACGGGCTCAAGCTCTTGCGGCGGCAGAGCAACACCATCGAGATATATTTGGGTTTGCGGGGAAACAGTTGGGGCACCCTCCACGGCAAAGGGAGAAAAAGAGAGATACAATAGGAGCAACCCCGCAGCGCAATAAATTACTGCCTGACGCATGTTAGTGGTACTCTTGTGAAAAATTTCCCTGAAGATAATCATGCTGGTTTTACTCCCATCCCCTGGTTAAGCTGAAAAATCCCTCTGTTGCCAATCATATCCGAAAACCCCAACAGCCTCAAGAGTTATATTTTGACATAGATCACTCAATATCGCTTATTTTATCGTTACATCCTGCTCACCGGGCTTCCACTCTATTTCAATTTCAAATTCGTGCTTTTCACCCTTGGTCTTATATTTTAATTCCAATTTTGTATTGCCGCTGGGCGCGATCTGCAGTTCCTCCGCCCCCTGCATCAGGGTAAACGAACCACCCGCCTGCAATTTCTCCCCAATCTCCACAAGAAACTGTCCAATTTCCGCTACACTGCGCTGTCCTTCGCTGGAAAAAATAACATTACTGCCTGACACAAAAATCCCTCCCATGCATAACTTCTTTTTATGCCGCTTTACGGCATATATATTTTATAACATGATTTTTCTTTTGTCCAAGTATTACATGTTGGAATGTTCGGCTTTTCCCGCTTTTATCTTTTCCTATCCAACTTTCCAGCCTTTCAACTACAACTTCTTTGCACATTTTGGGAACAGAACGGTGGGGATGGAAACGTTAGATCTTGAAAGACTGATGATTATATGCATCCTCACAGGGGTTATCCATATGGTGGAAACCCTCTCTTACAGCGCCCGCCTGGCCGGCATCCGCACGCGCCGTCTTTACCTGGCCGGTGCCCTCTTCAGCCTCCTCGTCCTGCTTGCCCGCACTGCCAACATGGTGCAGGCCCCACTCCTGGGCAGCATTGTGGATACGACCATCATGGCAGGAAACGCTCCCATGCTTGTGGAGCCCTTCCGCTTGATCATCTTTTCCGCCACCACGGGAAGCATCCTGGCTGCCATGCTCATTCCCACATTCATTAACATCTTCACCTTTTTAATCGCCTCCCTGGAAAGAAACGAATCCCTGGGAATGATGATTTTTCGCATGATCAATACGGACAAATTTTTTAAAAAAATTTACCGCCGGGTGGAAAAAAGTGCGCGCCGGCCCCGTTTCTATCACCTGCTGCTGCTTCGGGAAAAAAAAATCCCCAAAACCCTTATCATGTTCACCATCCTGGTAGCCTCCATCAACACAGTAGGGGTCCTTTCCGCCATCTATGCGGGAGCTCTGCTTCCCGATTACCGCCTCACCGCCAGTCAGCTTTCGGGGGTATTAAACGGCTTCAGCACCATTATTCTCACCTTCTTCATTGACCCCTATGCTTCCCTCATCACGGACCACGTGATGGCGGGCAAACGGCGGGCCCAGGAACTGAGCGCCCTGGTGGCATGCCTCGTAACGGGCAAAATTGTGGGGACCATCCTTGGCCAACTCCTCTTACTCCCCTGTGCCCGCTTTGTGGTCTTTGTCACCATGCTCCTGCAAAATTAACCATCTTCCCAGCCTTCCAACCTTACAACTTTTGTAACAACCCAAGTATTCAGAATTCAGATCCTCACACCGGCCCCTGCGGCGCCGGCACCAACAGAATTATGAAAATGCAACAGTAAGCTGAGTGGTGCAGGGTTGGACTTGAGGGCCATTCTGTATGGAAGGTACAGGATTTTTTAATCCTTTATTCTGTCTGCTGTGTGCTGACTCCTGAATGCTGAGTTTTTTACATCTCTTCCTTCAACTTCTCCAGCTTTTCCTGCAAGAGTAACGTAATTTTCCCCGGCTGCCCGTCACTTACAGTTTTATCATCAAGGGTTAGAACAGGGGCAATTTCGTCCAGGGAATTGGTAATGAATATTTCCTCCGCTGACTGAAATTCTTCCTGCTGCGGGTAACGCAGCTCAACGGTTAATCCAGCCTCTTGCGCCAGTTCCAATACAGTTTCCCGCATGATCCCGGAAAGGATACGGTTACCTTCAGGTGCGGTTACCAGCTTTCCTCCGATTACAGCAAAGACATTGCTGCTGCCGCACTCCGTTATTCCCACCGGATGAATAAAAACGACTTCATATGCTCCCTGCCGGTGGGCCGTTTCCCGGGCCAGCACATTGGGCAGCAGATTTAAAGACTTAATATCACAATGTCCCCAGCGTTCATCAGGAGCCATAATCGCCTTAATACCGCGGCGGCGCTCCAGCACCATATCCTCATCCACTTCGATGATCCGGGCCAGGAAAGTGGGATTTACCTGGGGGGGAAACTGGTGGGTACGGGGAGCAGCACCCCGGGTGACCTGCATATAAATGAGGCCATATTGGACCCCGCTTTCCCGAAAAAGTTTATCGCAAACGGAAGCGATCTCTTCTGTTTCATAAGGTAAAGTGAGCATAATCCTTTCCGCACTCCGCTCCAGGCGGGCCAAATGCTCCTTTAGCTTGAAAAGCTTCCCATCAAAGCAACGGATCACTTCATAAATTCCGTCGCCAAACAGGAACCCCCGATCGTCAACGGAAATGAGGGCTTCCTCCGGAGCACAATAGCGACCGTTCAAAAACACTCCACCGCTCATAATTTACCACCACTTCCCTCTCTTAATTTTTCCACCCTGTTCTTGTTTTTTATCTTTTCTGCTGAATTCTGGCTCCTGTCTGACTGCTCTTCCCTTTCCTCCTGAATCCTATCTCCTGCCCTTCTCTTTTCTCCCGACTCCTACTCTTCTCTTCCCATTTTATCATCCCAAACCCCCGGGAGGCAACCTTTTGCCTTAGCTTCCATTATAATGGCAAATAAATGGTAAAGAGAACATATTTGTGTTAAAATAAACTGAAAATATGAATATTTTCTCGAAAGGAAGGTTTCTATGGAAGTTAATCTGTTAATTGGAGGTGCCGCCGGACAGGGGATGGACACCATCGCTCACTTGCTGGGCAAGGCTTTCATGCGGGATGGTTATGGCGTTCTCCTGGCAAAGGATTACATG
>SLRC01000182.1 GCA_007131175.1 Syntrophomonadaceae bacterium | reverse complement strand
TTAGCAATAACTCTTTATCTTATTAAATTAAAGAAAGCAAGAGAGGAACATGAAAGAATTTATTAATAAGACAATGCAGGCGACAAGACAATATACCATCCTTGATTTTGCATTGCTAAAAAACTGCCTGATAGCCATTGGCGTAATTTTGGGAGTATACATTAGAGGATTTTTGGCCAAATATATATTCATCGTATGGGCGGCAGCCATTATTTCTTATGTATGGATAATGTATAAAACATTTATCCGTTACTGGAAATAAGAAACCCCGTTTAATGGAACGAAAGAATAATTACTATCCAAACGATGCGCCTTGACGGATTGTGCCCGGAATGTCCAAGTATGCTCCACGTAAATTACACCAGGCTAACGAGCAGAATAATATTTTAATTCCCCTGGCCAGTTCTGGAAAGGCTAAGCTGTTTCGCGGTTTCTCTTATTGTAATCCAAATAAGATACTACCAGCAGAACTAATCCTATTCCAACAGCAAATAGGCTGGCATGGATACCTCTGACGATGGCTAAATGAATATAATCATAAACGCTTCTTGTAATATCCGTGGGGATAAAATATGCCATATAGCCTAATAACCCTCTGAGAAACAGAACGCTGATAATGGAGATCACCCCCGGGGCCACAAAAACCTTAAATTTGTTTTCGAGGAAATAAAGAAATATAAGGCACAAAGCCATGCCAGTGATTGAAAAAAATAAGGCTATCTGGATATTTAGAGGCTGGAGGTTCGCTAAAAAAATTACCTCTTGGGTTTGGACTCCTGTAGCCTCTGTAATAATTATTTCTAATGAGTCAGTAGCAACCGTGCCTAAAAGTGCATAAGCGATAATACCAATGTATACACAGATTGCGAACATAAAACCGATGATTATTCTTAACCAAATTTTTACTGTTTTAAACATAATCCCTTCAACTCCTCTTTCTTATTTGCATAGTATTTTATATTTCTTTTGCGGTAAAGATGCCCATGCCGCCCCCAGTGAAATTGGCACCACCAGACAATGAAAATGGTTTAACCGGCTTTATTTTTCCTATCCATCTTTCAACTTTCAAATTTCTTTTCGTATTTACGTAATCCTATTCTATATAAAGTTGACATTTCCTGCTTAATTGTTTAAAAATAAATTGAATTAACAGGCTTGTTTATTCCAGTCCGGATTACATTTTATTCAGGAAAAAACAGGACTCTCCAGTGAATTCACGCAGAATTGAGTTTGACGGAACATCATGCTCTGCCAGTGGATGAAACGAAGAAAGAAAGGCGAGGAGCCTCTTTGCATCAACATACGCCGGTTCAAACTGGTCAATTTTTTTTAGCAGTGATTCAGCGTATGCTTTAATTACTGCCGGCTCATAAACCAGCGCAGAGTTAAACATGATGTCCGCTTCTTCTTGCAGCTGGAAGATATTCTTCTCCTCGCCGCGCCTGACCGAAGGCCACCTCTTAATAGTTTCAAGGGCACTTGTGCCACGAAACTGCGCGTCACGCACGATACGCCGGAGCAGCCGCGTATCGGTGGTTTGTATCCTGGTGTGCCTGTCAATGTTGAGTGTTGTCAGGGCAGATATATAGATTTTAAACTTTCTATTACGGTGTATGGAGTGAGTTAGTTCTTCATTTAAACCATGTATACCCTCGATGATCAATGGCTGATTTTCTTCCAGCCTTATTTTTTTACCATGGTATTTTCGCTTACCGGTTGCAAAATTAAAGGTGGGAATATCTGCTTCTTCGCCTTGGATTAGGCTCAAAAGGTGTTTGTTGAAAAGGGGGAGATCTATAGCCTCAATGTGCTCAAAGTCGGGGTTGTTTGACTCATCAAGGGGCGTTTGATCACGATCCACAAAATAATCGTCGATGGAAAGATGGTAAGGGTTCATACCATTAACCATGAGTTGAGTACGCAGGCGTTGGGCGAAAGTTGTTTTGCCGGAGGAAGACGGGCCGGCGACCAGGATTACCCGGATCTCTTCCCTTTGTTCACTGATTATATCGGCAATTTGAGCTATCTTTTTTTCATGTAATGCCTCCACTATGCGTACTACCTCAGGACCCAGTCCTTTTTCCATAAGGTTATTCATAGCTCCAACCGTATCGAAACCAAGAATCGCCCCCCACTGTTTGGTTTCACGGAAAACCTCAAATAGTTTTGGCTGTTCCATGAATGGGGGGATAGTAAAGGGATCCTCCTCATTGGGAAAACGCAGGATCAGGCCTGGTTGGTAGTATTTTAGTTCGAATTTTTGCAGCAATCCTGTACGGGGTACATGGTAACCGTATAAAGTATTTTCTAAGTTACCTATGGAATAAAGGTTTAAATAATCCTTTAACCAATATTTAATTAAATATACTTTATCATCATACTTCTGGCGTTTAAAAACCTGCTCTGCCTCTGCAAGTGTTACTTGTCTTTTTTTAATGGGCAGGTTCCACTTTACCAATTGCCACATTTGTTCCTCTATCCTTGCCACGTCTTCCTCACTTAACAAAAGCTTTTTTTCCACTTCACAATAAAGTCCCTTGGATAGGGAATGCTCAACTTTTACCACTGCTTCAGGGAAAAGATCATGGACTGCTTGAATGAGAAGTAAAGTCAGACTGCGACGATAAATGCGTGCTCCTTCCGGAATAGTTAGGTCAATAAATTGTACTATGGCAGAATGTTCTATAAACAAGTTCAGTTCTTTTAATTTATTATCTACCAGTGCTGCTACGATGGGAGAAGGGTAAAAGCCGCCCAATTCTTCACTAATTTTGAGTAGGCTACGGCCTCCGTCTACAGTAGTTATCTCTCCTCCCGGCAGTAGTACATTAACTGCTCCAAATGATGGTTTAGATATCATTTAAACCCCTGTAATCCTCCCCGTTGGTGTGTTAAATCCCTTATATTGCTTTTAGATCTTTTAGATATTATAGTGTAAAACGCTCCGGTGGTAAAGGAGATTGAAGCTCTTGCTGAAGCATACATAATCAAACGCTCGTTAACATGAACGGCTAAAGAGGATTTTTTTTTAAGATAGCGAATTCGATTTATAAACAGGGCAACATTGCCGGCTGCGGTGTTTTATATAACCACTCCCATACCCCTAATGCCGTTTATGAAGTGATAGATGCTGATTTGGTGGTACAATTAAGGCTCTGCGGGACATACGGTTGGGGGAAGAAATTACCGTCATTTTTACCCGTGACCCCCGGGGCCGGTCCCCCGTTTGGTTTGATGTTATAGCGTAAGTGCAAATAAGCATATCCAAGGTTTGAAGTTAATTACTTGTTAAAAACATATATGCAAGCAATGAGGTGAAAATGTTGGCCCATAGGGAAAATGCCAAAGATTATTTA
>SLRC01000067.1 GCA_007131175.1 Syntrophomonadaceae bacterium | reverse complement strand
GATTCACGCGGCCACTGCACATGACGCGGATTACATTGAGGTTGGAGGGGTAATGGGTACGGCTGGTCCCGGCCAGGTCTGCACCGGCATAGGAACACCAGTTACATAGAAAGGCCACGATGTTAGGTTCATAATCTGCACTCATTACATGACCCCCAATACAGCAATTTGTGGCAGGATTTGCCTATCCATAAATGATTTTTGCTGGATAGAACCGGAGAAACAAGCCGCGGCACAAGCTCCGCAGCCCTTGCAAAGGGCTTCGTTAACCTGGGCTACCTGTACAGGGTTGCCCATGCGATTGGCTGTAACAAGGTCAATGGCACCGTAAGGGCATATTTCCACACAATAGCCACAGCCGCGACAAGTATTTTCATTAACTACGGAAATTTGCGCCTGAATCTTCACTTTACCACTGGCCAGAAGCACCAGGGCAGAGGAAGCAGCGCCTTTAGCCTGGGCCACCGTATCGGGAATATCCTTCGGCCCCTGGGCACATCCAGCCAGGAAAACACCGTCTGTTGCCGTATCCACAGGTGCCAATTTTGGATGGGCCTCCAGGTAGAAACGGTCGGCGGACTGGGATAGGCGCAGAATATCAATAATTTCCCGAGCATCCTTGCGCGGTTCCAGTCCCACCGCAAGGACTACCATATCCACCTCGTCCTCCAGGGGTGTCGCCGTTAGGGTATCCTCTACCTTAACGACCAGTTTGTCTCCCCGCTTGAAGATCTCGGAGGGATTGCCGCGGATATAGCGGATCCCTTCCCGTCTTACCCTGTCATAAAACTCTTCAAAACCCTTGCCAAACGCCCGCACATCCATGTAGTAAATGCGCACATTGGCACCGGGGACTTTTTCCTGCACCAGGTGTGCCAGCTTAGCCGTATACATACAGCAGACGCGGGAGCAATATTCATTGCCAACACTTTCGTCGCGGGAGCCAACACACTTGATGAAGGCAATTTCCTTGGGCACCACCGCATCCTCACCTTCACCCAGGACTACAGCACCACCCGTGGGTCCTGAAGCGGAAACAAGACGCTCGAACTCCAGTCCGGTGAGCACATTGGGATAGTCGCTGTATCCATATTCGGGCTTGCGAGCCGGGTCAAAAGTATCAAAACCGGTAGCAACGATTACGGTTCCCACCTTGAATTCAACGATCTCGTCCTGCTGCTCAAAATCGATGGCTCCTGCAGTACAGGCATCTGCACATTTGGGAGACTTTCCGCATTTACCCCGGGTTAAGAATAGGCAGCGCTCCGGGTCAACCGTGTATTTTGCCGGAACGGCCTGGGGAAAAGGCAGATAAACAGCAGCCCGTTTGCCTATGCCCATATCAAATTCACTGGGAATACGATTGGCAAGGCGGCATTCCTCGGCACAGGCCCCACAACCGGTACACTTGTCAATATCCACATAACGTGCTTTCTTGCGTACCTTTACATCAAAGTTACCAACATAGCCGGAGATATCCTCCACCTGGGAATAGGCCAACAGCTCAATGTTGGGGTGGTTGGCCGCATCCACCATTTTTGGTGTAAGGATACAGGCAGAGCAGTCCAACGTAGGGAAAGTTTTATCCAGCTGGGACATACGCCCCCCTACAGAAGGAGTTTTCTCCACAAGGTAAACCTTAAATCCCGCATTGGCAATATCCAGGGCAGCCTGAATGCCGGCAATACCGGCTCCGATTACCAGCGAAGCAGGCTCCACATCCACCTCTTTTTCATAGAGGGGCTCCAGCAGACGTACCTTCGCAACCGCAGCGTAGACCAGCTTTTTTGCCTTGGCCGTAGCTTCCTCTTGGTCTTCATGGACCCAGGAACATTGTTCCCTGATATTTGCCATCTCCAGGAAATAGGAATTTAACCCTGCTGCTGCAAGGGTTTTACGAAAAGTGGATTCGTGCATGCGCGGCGAGCAGGAGGCCACAACCACGCGGTTCAATTCTTCTTTTTCAATGTCTTCACGGATTAACAACTGCCCCGGATCCGAACACATGTAGGCATAATTGCGTACTACCTTCACATTGGGCAACCGGGAAGCGAACTCGACGACGGCATCAATATCAACCGTTTTGGAGATATTGACCCCGCAGTGACAGACGTAAACGCCAATTTTGGGTTTATTATTCATTGCGTTATTCCATCCTCCAGCCAAAAATAAACTCGGGGTAGATAGTCAGGTAGTCAGATAGCTGGCAGGGAAGGCAAAATACCAAGTCCCCTTCTATTTCTACATCCTACCTGCTACCCCCTACCTGCTAAATCCTATCCTTTAAGTTCCTTTATTTTTTCCGTGAGCTTGGGGAGCACCTTAAACAGATCATCCACAATGCCGAAATCAGCTTCTGTAAAAATAGGAGCATCAGGATCCTTGTTAATGGCGATAATCGCCTTGGCACCTTTCATGCCGGCAAGATGCTGGAAAGCTCCGGAAATCCCGATAGCAATATAAAGCTTGGGTTTAACCGTCTTTCCGGAGGTGCCCACCTGCCGGTCATGACCTAACCAGCCCGCGTCAATGGACGCACGGGAACCGCAGAGATCTGCCTTCAGCGCAGCAGCCAATTCTTCAACCAGGGGCATATTTTTGTCTTCTTTAATACCGCGGCCCACGGCAACAAGGATTTCCGACTGCGTAATATCAACATCGCCCACTTCTGCTTCCACATATTCAAGAAAGCGGCGATAAGCAATATCCTCTTTCAGGGGCGATTCAATTTTTTCAATACTGCCCTTTTTAGTTGCTTCCCCAATTTCAAGGGATGCTTCACGGAAAGTAATCAGATAAGGAGGCTCTCCCTTAAAAGAAAAGTTGGCATTAACTTTCCCCTGATAATACTGGCGAAGGGGTTTAAGCTTGCCGCCTTCAACGTTGATATCGATAACGTCAGGGATGAACGGCAGCTTTAACTCTACCGCAAGGGCCGGGGCCAGATCCACACCCTGGGTGGTATGTGCGATCATCATCAGTTCCGGTTTATATTCGGGAAGTATCGCAGCCAGTACTTTTTGGTATTTTTCAGAGTTATACTCTGCAAAAAGAGGATCGTCCACATAAATGACACGGTCACTGTATTCTGCCAATTTTTCCGCATAGGAGTCAACAGCGCTACCCAGAAGCAAAGCCACTACTTCGCCTCCCGTTTGCCCGGCCACTGCCGCCGCCTTGGTCAACATCTCCAGGGTTACTTCTCTTAACTCACCCTGGCGGTGCTCTGCCAGAACGTATATGTTACCCATTTTACAGTAGCCCCCCTTTAACAATTTTCTCCGCGAGGATTACCGCTTTTTCCTCCGGCTCCCCCTCAATGATCTCAGCTTTGGATTCCACTTCGGGAATATACAGGTTCTCAAGGGCAATCAGGGAAGTGTCTTCGCCCACATCCTCAGGGGCCACACCCAGATCGTCAAGCTTTAACACGCTTAACTCTTTTTTCTGTGCCTGCCGGATACCCCGAATCGGGGCGTAACGGGGCTCATTGATACCGGTTTGAATTGTGATCACCGCCGGTAGGTCCATTTCCACAACTTCGGAAACGCCCCCTTCCAGTTCGCGGTAAACTTTAACCTTGTCATCCCCTGCTTCCACTTTTTTCACCATGGCAGCATGAGGGACACCCAATTCTTCGGCAAGGGCCACGCCCACGGCCATATTGCCGTCATCGTTAGCCATGCAACCTGTTAAAACCAGATCAAATTCCTTCCCCTTAATTGCAGCGGCAAGAACTTTGGCCATCTGCACGGGGTCAATTACGTTAATCCGGGGGTCATCGATACGAATGGCGCTGTCACCGCCCTTGGCCAAAGCCATGCGGATCATCACATCCGCGTCCTGGGTTCCGGCACAAACTACCTGGACATTACCCCCCTTTGCTTCTTTAAGAAGCATGGCTTCTTCCACAGCATAGTTATCTGCTTCGTTGATATCAAAGGAAAACTTGCTGCTGTCCACGCCCTTACCCGAATCATCCACCTTTACTATTGCTTCAGAGGTATCGGGAACCCTCTTGACGCAAACAAAAATATTCATTATCTACTCCACCTCCTACTTTATTAGCCGGGTTTTACACTAACACGCCGGAAGCTATTCCACGAGATCACCGATAATCTCCAGAATCTCGGCTACGCGCATCTGTTCTTCCAAATTCTTTGCCTTTACTGCATCGTCAAGTGTTAAAACACAGAAAGGACAGGCCACAGCAAGAATGCTTGCGCCCAACTCGCCCGCATCTTTGGCACGGGTCTCTGCCAGGCGTTCTTTTTTCGATTCAGATTCCACCCACATCTTGCCGCCGCCTCCTTCACAGCAGAGGCTCCGTTCCCGGCTGCGATCAAACTCCATAATCTCCGCCCCGGGGATCTGCCCTAAAATGGCACGGGGCTCTTCATAAACCCCGTTTTGCTTACCCAGGAAACAGGGATCATGGTATACAATCTTCTGCGGAAACTCCTTGCCGAACGAAAGCTTCTTTTCCTCCAACAGTTCGGCAATAAGCTGGGTGTAATGAATTACCCCGGCTTTTAAATCAGGATATTGGGTTTTGAAAGCCGCCAAACAATGGGGAGAGATGGTAACAATCCTGCCAGCATCATATTCATTGAGGAGTTCTGTATTGCTCTCCACCATCTCTGCAAGGAGATCATCCTCGCCCAAGTGATGCACTTCGCTGGAACAGCAGGCTTCCCCTTCGCCAATAAAGCCATAATCCACACCTGCCTTGTTAAGCAGTTTGACAAGATTTTTGGCCTGGATCTGTACCCGCGGGTCATAAGCAATAGTGCAACAAACAAAAATAAGATTTTCCACCTTTTCACCCGGTTCGGCAATCTTAACATCAAGCCCTTCCATCCAGTCAGAGCGAGTTGCCCGTGATTTGCTCCAGGGATTGCCCTCAAGAAAAACACTTTCCAGGGCATCCCGAACCGTTGACTGAACAG
This sequence comes from Syntrophomonadaceae bacterium, assembly GCA_007131175.1. Lineage (GTDB taxonomy): Bacteria > Bacillota > Dethiobacteria > DTU022 > UBA8154 > UBA8154. The sequence goes on along the minus strand of SLRC01000067.1, from coordinate 7,852 downwards.
TCCCCTGCTCAACAACAAGGATACTGCGCAGACCCATCAATACTTCCAGCGGTTTTAACCCTTTGGGACAACGCACTGCGCAGGTGTTGCAGGCTGTGCAGTCCCAAATTTCCGGCAGCTTGGCCAGATCATCCAGCATACTTTTGTCCAGGGAGTCATAAACAAACCGCCGTACATTCAGGTTGGTCCGAACGGTTACAGGACAACCGCCGGTACAGCGTCCACACTGGATACATCCGAACAGATCATACTTCTGGATAAAGTCCTGCAGTTCTTCGTTCATCAGTTCTGTATTCATCATCATACCTCACTTCAGGAAATAAAGAATACGCCCTTTGTTGGTAAAAAACCCTTCCCGGATCTCCTTTGGGTCCCGGACACCTCCTTTTCTTCATGGTTAAGGACAAATTTACAGGCAGAACTGTACCTCTGCACTTCTTACTGACTTCGTTATTTTGTCTTCGACATTTGCAAAATAAATTCCTGCTTGTAGCACAGCTATATATAGATGTTTTTATGGAGAAACAGGGTTAAAAATAATAAATTTATTAAGTTTCCACAAAAAAATGGCAAGTTTACTAAGATACACCCTGATATACCTTAATTTTGCATAATATATTCTGACATAGAAGGATATTTCAGTAAACTTGTCGTATCTTATCCAGAAGTTACAATTTTTATTGAAAGAGCCAAATAAATGTAATTCGGGGTGAGAATAATGACCCTCCCAGAAAGGAAGTTGCTCTCTCAAATTGAAAATTTGAGAGAGCAACTAAACAACCAGGTCAATAATGATAACAATATTTGCAAAAGCCGCCTTACGCTTGAGTTGAGCAGAGAGCTGGATGGTTTAATCTTCCGTTATACAGAAAATTATCTGAAGAAAAAGTAATAAACCCCTTTACTGGAGAGCAAGCGGTTCAAGCATAAATTATCGTCCAGGGAGGGGCAGTCCTTTGTGCCGTCCGATAACTAGGGAAGTTTTAAGGGAACCCGTTCATCTCCGAGCCGGCGCGTATATTTACAGCCATCAAAATATTCCAGGATGGCCTGGGCATTCTTGCGCGAGCCCTCTATTAGATCCCTGTATTGTGCCAGGGTAACAGTGCGGTTTTGGTTAAAATGCTGCCGCAGCAGTTGTAAACAACGCTCAACCACAAACTTGTGCAGGAAATAATCTTCCCCCACTTTTACAACATCCCCCCGCCTGGACAAATACTCTAAAAACATTTCCCCCTCTTCCTTTTTTACCCCCAGGAGCTGCCACAACTCCCGCGGGGTAGGAGGATTCAAATCTCCCTTCCCAAGGATTAACAGCAGTTCCTTTATCTTCTCCGCCTGGCCGGCACCGGGACGGGGAGAAAAGCCTTCCTGTGAAACTATTTCCCCGTTGATTGTTATTAATCCCTGATTTTTAAGCTGCTCCAACAGAGCATCATAGGGCCGGCCTGCTGCCTTGCGGGGTAAAAGACTTCCCAGCAGGGACTTAGTCATCCCCGGGAGGAGTGGCTTATCCCCATGAAATATTTCCAGCTTTTCCCGAATCTGCTGCTCCCAGGTTGCCCGTGTCTCTGCAACAACATATAGTTCACCCAGTTTGGATGCTTCCCCATCCTGTACAGCACCCTCCAGCATAACCTGTAACTGATTTTCTCCCAGGTGGGTGAGATGAGAAAGTTCATTAAGAGTAGCTCCGCTGGCAGTTTTTAACTTTTGCAATACAAAGGGGCGTGGATCTTCCTGTTCAAGTTCCTCCAGGCGTGCCAGTACATCAGGCCGAAAACGCCGGTGACGTGCAGGTTGATCATCGAGGATGATTCCACCGCCTATCGTGACCATGGGGGAATAGGAACGGACAATAAATCGATCTCCCCGCCTGGCCACCAGGGGTTTATCGAGACGACACTGCACAAATCCTTCTGCCCCGGGGGCCATTTCATCGCCTTCCAGCAAGAGGAGGCGGGCCACGACACGGGCGGTCCCCAGGTAAAAGTGAACAGGGGCAAGGTTAGGCAATGGTCTCACCCCTGGAAGAAGTCTCAGCCTTGCATCACAAAAACGGGTCAGATAATAATAACCGGGAGCAGCCATGACACTGCCGCGTGCAATTTCCCCCCGTTCCAGCCCGGGTACATTTACCGCTACCCGCTGTCCCGCAGATGCCGCTTCAACCATCCCCCCGTGAACCTGGATACCCCTAACCCGCAGTTCCCGTCCTGGGGGAAGTATTTCCACTACCTGACCCACCCTGACCGTCCCTGTTAAAAGAGTGCCCGTCACTACCGTGCCGAAACCGGAAATGGAGAAAACACGGTCCAGGGGCATATACAGGGGAGCTTTTTCATCCCGTTCCTGGACCGTATTTAGCAGCGTGTCAATGGCCATGCGCAGCTCCTTGAGCCCCTCCCCTGTAACAGAAGAAACACAGAAGATGGAAGCATCTTTAAGAAAAGTATTGCCAAGGAAATCCCGCACCTCTTCCACAACTAGCTCCAGCCACTCCCCGTCCACCAAATCCCGTTTGGTGATCACCACCAACCCTTTTTTTATCTGTAAAAGCTCAAGAATATCCAGGTGTTCCCGTGTCTGTGGCATAATTCCTTCCTGGGCATCAATTACCAGAAATACCAGGTCTATTCCCCCGATGCCTGCAAGCATATTATGAATAAAGCGCTCATGCCCCGGGACATCAATAACCCCGGCGATACGGCCGTCAGCCATGCTGTAGGGCGCAAAGCCGATATCAATGGAAACACCCCGCTCTTTTTCTTCTACAAACCGGTCCGCATCCACACCCGTAAGAGCCTTAATCAGCTCTGTTTTACCATGGTCCACATGACCTGCTGTCCCAATAATCATGACTTTGCTCCCGCTCCCCCCTGAAATGTCTTCGCCGGTCCAAGAACCTGCTCCAATGTTTGCACCAACAGCTCGTCTTCTTCCAGCAACAGCGTTCGGAGGTCCAAAAGAAGACGGTTCTTGTGCACCCGCACGATTACCGGGGGGTCAGCCCTGCGCAGCTTTGCCGCAAGCAGGCCAGTATTTTCCTGTGGCGCTTCCAGGCAGATCTGCATACTGGGAAGCAAAGCCAGGGGCAGTGAACCGCCTCCCACCCTTGCTTTTTCACGGGTTATGCTAACCTTGCAACGACCTGCCAGCTTCTGCTTAAGCAGACCGGACAGGCTTTCCGCCCGCCGGTTCAACTCTTCAGGCGAGAGGGTCAGCATGCGCAGCACGGGGATCTCCTGCAATGCCTTTTTTTCATCAAGATAAAGTCGCAAGGTTGCTTCAAGTGCTGCCAGTGTAAGCTTATCCACACGCAAAGCACGTAGAAGTTGATTTTCCCGCATTTTTTCCAGGTATTTCCTTTTGCCGGCGATAATCCCGGCCTGGGGGCCACCCAGCAATTTGTCCCCACTAAAGGTCACAACATCAACCCCGGCTTTGACAGATTCCTGGACCATTGGTTCCCGTGGCAGGCCATAACGGGCCAGATCAATCAATACACCGCTGCCTAAGTCCTCCATACAGGGGATTTGCTGTTCTGCAGCAAGCTTAACCAGGGAACGGGGGGGAACAACGGCCGTAAAACCGAGAATTTTGTAATTACTGGTATGCACTTTGAGCAGTAGGGCCGTATGCTCATTGACAGCACGCCGGTAATCTCTCAGGTAGCATTTGTTTGTGGCTCCCACCTCCACAAGCTTTGCTCCGCTGCCGGACATCACCTCGGGGATACGAAAAGCGCCTCCCACCTCAACCAGTTCTCCCCGGGAAACAATCACTTCCCTGCCGGCTGCCAATGTATTTAAAGCAAGAAATACAGCTCCTGCATTGTTATTGACCACCAACGCCGCTTCAGCACCGGTAAGGCGGCAAATGAGAGCCTCAACATGTTCATACCGGGTAAAACGTTTCCCCGTTTTCAGGGATAATTCCAGGTTGCTGAAACTTTCCCCAATCTCCTTAACCGCCTGTACAGCTGCAGCCGCCATAGGTGAACGGCCCAGGTTTGTGTGCAAAATAACTCCGGTGGCATTTAATACGGGCTGCAGGCTCCGTGTTGACTGCTCTTCCAGGTATAAAAGCACTTCCCCGGCCAACCGGACAGCAGTTAACTCCGTTTCCCGTAAAGCTTCGTTAACAGCAGCATTTTTAATTTGTCCCCGTTTACGTGCGATCACTTCCCGTACTGCTTCCACAACAACTGAGCGGGGCAGTTCCTCCAGGGAATCTTGTAAAATGCTTTCCTGCAAAACCCGCTCCACCGAAGGCAAAAGGCGCAAATACTGCTGGCGATAATCTTTAGGCATTTCTTTCTCCCCTCTTTCGCACGCCTACAAATGCAGGCCTTGTCCTAATTAATATTAACCAAAATTATTAAATGCATAATTCTTGTTTTAGAACTCAATATCCTTTTTTTTTCATTCTTTACAGGTAATTAAAGGAGTGATAGGATGTTTCTAAGTATCGCACGGCCGATTAGATTAAAGAGAGGTTATGATGAAAGGTAATACCGGTCAGACAATATTTGTCATCTTGTTTTCGTTGTTATTCGTTTTTGCCCTATTCTTCCGTACCAGCGTGGCCGTTATTGTTGAGGATCTGATGCTCGATTTTACCATCCCTGCAGCGTCCCTCGGCCTCATGTCTTCCGCATTTTTTTACGGTTACGCTGCCATGCAACTTCCAGTGGGATTTCTTTCGGATCGGATTGGCATTCGCCGTACGGTCCTTTATTTTGGGCTGTTGGGAGGATTGGGCTCCCTGCTCTTTGCTTACGCTTCAGGAGTACAAACAGCTACTTGGGGCAGATTGCTTACCGGTGTGGGGACAGCGGGAATATGGATCCCTGCTCTTAAGTATTTCTCCCTTCACTACCGCCCCCATATTTTTGCCAGTCTTACCAGCATCATCAGCGCTGCAGGCTGCCTCGGACCCATGCTGGCCACCCTCCCGCTTGCCATGCTGGTTGAAGCAAAGGGCTGGCGTTACCCTTTCATCATGGCCGCCTTTCTCATGGTCATTCTGGTTGTTACAGCCTGGTATTTAATTGGACGGACAGCAGGGACAGGTAAAGACCCATCGGGGGAAGAAAGAGGGGAACAGGGTGAACAGCCTGCTAATTCTGAAAAGGAACAGGCCCCCTTCTGGCGGCACCCCGTTTTCTGGTACTTCTCCCTCTGGGCTTTTTTCTTTTACGGTGCCGTTTTCAGTTTCAGCACCCTCTGGGGTGCTGCCTATCTTCAGGATACTTTTATGCTCAGCAGGGAAACGGCAGGCACACACCTCCTTGCCACCACCATCGGCCTGCTATGCGGCAGCCTTTTCTGGGGAGTCGTCTCGGATCGAATCGTGCTAGCCCGTCGCCCGCTGCTCCTGGCGGGCACCTGTAGCTATTTTATTCTATGGGGAATTCTTTTTGGACTGGAAAGTTATCCGGGGTCTATGCTCACATTTCTGCTCTATTTCAGCTTAGGTTTTTGTGGGATGGCTTTTATTCTCATACTCAGCGCTGCTAAAGAATATTTCCCTTTGCGTACGGCAGGCACTGCCATGGGTGCCGTAAACGCCCTTATGCTTGGGGGCGCCGCCGTATTCCAGGGGATAACCGGTTACATACTGGATCTTTTCCAGGCCGGAACAATAATACCCCCCTACCGTGCCGTTTTTATTTTCTACCTCCTATCAATTGCAGTTGCCCTTATTTTTGTGATCCTCATGCCTGAAACTTTCCCCGGTAAAAGGAAAAAACCCCCCGTCTCCGGTAAAGCCATTGTTTACAATGGCAATCCCGGACCGGAAGGCAAAAGTTATTAAAATAAACTTAAACCTGGTGGTTTAGTCCAAACTGAAACGTTCCTTATGCCTGCAGCCGATGCAGATCAAATCTACATCGCCGTCATTCCAAACTAGGACCACACCCTGGTCCCCGTCACAAACGGGACACTTGATCACATGGCTGCTAATAACTTCAGATGCAAACTCCTCAGCCGCAAAATCATCTGTGCTCATTTTCCGCCTCCTCGTAGCCATTTTCTGCATATATTTTATCGCCTCCGGAGGTCTCTGTCAATTTGCAAAAAGAGCTACCGGCAAAATAGAAAATTCCTATTCCCCGTATAGCTCCTATTTTATGCTACAATAAAACATCTCTAAATAAACCTTGTAGTTACTTTGCCTGTTTCAGCCTGTCTAATAGTTGCAACGCCTGCGGACCGGGGGCATACTTCTGTGCAGCAAACCGTTCCAAGACTGCCACTTCCTTACGGGATTCTCTCTTATCACGATACATATCGGCAAGTTGTTCATATGGCCAGGGAGCTACGCCCCACTCAACAGCCTTACTCTCTGTTTCAATACTTTCGATAAGTTTGAGCAATTTTTCTTCTTTCTCCTGGCCTGCTGCACTTACGCATTTTCCGCATACTCCTTCCCGGTTAACCTTGATGAAGAAACCCCTCTTGCCACAGGCTTTACATGTCGCCATAAAAAATCCCCCCTTTTTTAAAATATTCGGCATACTTTTCAGAAATTCCTGCTATTCCAAAAAAAGAAAGTAGTTAAAAGAAATAATTATATATTTTATTTACGCTTGATTTTTATAATAATTAAAAAGCCCCTCTCCCTATGATTTCAGGGGGGGCAAAAATTGTGTGGCGGGAGTAGATGGGAATCGAACCCACCATGGACTTCGTCAGCCCACCACCGGATTTGAAGTCCGGACGGCCCACCAGGCGCCGAGCTACTCCCATTATATGCTGAAGCCTTACAAAAATGGACTCCAGCATTTTTATTATATCCACCCAAGCTGAAATAATCAAGATGTTTGGCATAAATACCTTTACTCCCAAAACTCAAGATCCGTCATTCTATAACACCCAAAGCCATTAAACTCATTCAATGTTGAGTAATGAAAGATATCACCTTTTAGCCATATAAACAGGCCTGTGGGGTCCTCTGCATAAGGATGGTAAACCCATAATTCCCGGTTGTTATCCACACTTACCACTGAAGTCATGCGAATTACGTGGGGAGGGCATCCTAAAACACCCACCAGTTCTTCCCTGGTCAAACCTTCCAGGTTAACATTGTCCCAACCCGGGTTGGGAGCCATATCCGAAGGTTGGTATTCCCAGCAACCTGTGGCAACAACTCCGTTGCCAGAATTATCATCTAAAATACCGTTATCCTGCGATTCGCCGGGCATATCACTTCTTTCACCGGGGATCTGTCCGTTCATACCTTGATTGTTTAATTCATTACTGCATCCTGCCGTAAGAAGCAGTCCTATCAGTAATGTTAAAATTATGAGCAAGCAATTTCTTTTTGATTTCATTTTTTTCCCCTTTTTACTTTAAATATAACATCAGTATAACCCTGTTTTCATTTATCCACAATACCTGGCAAGCTATTCTTTTTTGCCTCAGTAACCTTTGGTTGTTGTATTTTCCAAAAAGTAATTTAAATATTTATTAAGATTGTTATATTTCTTTCATATGTCCGTTTATTACGGAACAAAAGCAGGAAAATTTTTCTTCCTGTAGAAACATATCTAAATTGGCAGGAATATTGCTTAAATCCAGCAATTAAGAACGATTCTGATGTCTAATGTTGAAACTTCCCTGTTCTTACACCATGATCATTCAGCGGATCTATCAAAATATGGTGTTTTTTGTATAATTACTGTATAATGTTAAATATAGGTATTGATATTGAGAATACCAGGAGGGCGTTATGACATGGACCTTGATAAGGCATTATGGAAGGCATATGCGCACGTCTATGACATAGTCCTGCTTCGTTTCCATCCATATCTGAAGTTATTGGGCCAGGTCAGGGAAGCCCTGGG
>SLRC01000089.1 GCA_007131175.1 Syntrophomonadaceae bacterium | reverse complement strand
CGGAAGTCTTACACCTACCCGACCCGCGGGGTAATTCTCATGTGATACATGCCTTTCCCGCAGGGAGCAGGGCTTTACTCCCGGCATGCTTACAGGCCTGTCCGGTTGATGCCCTGCGTATTTTACATGCAGCATAAATTATAACAAGGAGTTGTTTTTATGGAAAATAAGCCAGCTTTTTTTCAGATTGAGGAAGACTGGTTTGGCTGCATTGCAGGCCTGGTTATTTTAATAATAATAGGTGTCATACCGACACTTTTTAACTAAAAAAGGGGACGCAAATAATGCCAAAGATCCCGCCACCACAATCTAGTTGGACCGGCTATCTGACAAATATTTTTCCGGGCTTTATGTTATGCGTTGTTCTGGGGGCTTTTGCAAGATTGATCCACCTGAAGCTCATACCGGAACAGCTCTTTATGTTTAACTATGTTTTGTTCGCTATTATATTAGGTTTGATGCTCAAAAATTTGCTGGGAATCCCCAAGGCCTTTAACAGTGGCATAGAGTTTTCTACTAAAATATGTCTATATATCGGTATAGTCCTGCTGGGAGCAAGCTTAAACTTGCATGAAATCTTTTCCGTTGGAGCTGCGGCCATTTTTATGGTTGCTGTTTCCATAACGGTTTCAATAATTATTTGCGGTTGGCTTTTGAAAAGAATTGCGGGCAATGAACGCTGGGGGCACTTGATTGGGGCGGGCATAGGTGTATGCGGTATTTCCGCTATTATTGCACTGGCTCCTGCGATCAAAGCACGGCACAAAGAGATTTTCACAGCTATGGGCATAGCTATTCTAAACGATATCATGGTTCTTGCAGCTCTGCCCCTGATTGCACATGCAATGGGATGGAGTGATCTCCTGGCTGGCTTTATTGCCGGGGCCGTACCGGCCAACACAGCTCAGGCCATTGCTATCGGACATGCTTACAGCGACACAGCAGGTGCAATAGCCACCATTGTTAAATCTGCCAGAAACACACTCCTGCCTGTGGTTGTAGTGGTAATGACCTATTTATACATAAGAAAGGGCCTGCCTGTGGGTGAAAAAGTAAGGCCGGGCCTACTGTGGAGCAAGTTTCCCAAATTTATAGTAGGCTTCTTAATAGCGGCATCGTTAAGTACGGCAGGGTTAATAGGGCCGCCGGGAATAGCAGCAGCAAAAACACTTTCTTCGTGGTTCTTTGTGGTATGTTTTGTGGGCATCGGTGCGGGTATTAATCTTAAAGAATTAGGCAGACAGGATTTATCAGTGATTACTTTTGGAATTGTGATGACAATATTATTAGGTTTTTATGCTTATTTTTATAGCACTGCAATCCTGATGCTGTAATTGTTCAGGGCGCCAGCTCAGCGGAGCGCACACGGCAGGGATGGCCAACGCTAACGGACTTAATAATTGAAATAAACTTTGACGACACCGATTTTATTATACTTGACAGGTACGTAACTCCAAGACAGGGGGCCGTTGATAAGGCGGGGGCTATCGTTTAATATTTTATTGATGGTAGTGGAGACATTGTAGTTATTGGGATTATAGTTGTGTATTTTAAGTTCCAGGGATTCTTGCCTGGTTAAGAGGGCCTCTTTGATTGCGGCATAAAACTCTTCGTAAGTGCGGGCTGTCTGACCGAAGTAATGGTGGTAGTTATAAGTAGTGGCTGTGCAGACCGGGTATTCATGTCTGTCCCAGGTATGGGTCGCGCCGATCTCTTCATCAGTTATGTTGAAATAGTCGTGTCGTAGCACTTCTGTACCATCATCCATGATGGGATCATTCCAAGTCGCGTCCACATGGTAATAGTCGCCTCCGATTTTTACCATGTTCCAGGCGTGCCGTTCTCCTTTCGCAATGCCGCTCACAAAGAGACACTCCATGTTTAGCCGATCCAGGAGCAGTTTTAATGCCTTTGCATAGCTTTCACATACACCCTTGCCCCGGATTAGAACGCCGTAGGCTGCATGGGATTCGGGTAAGACTTCCCCCACTAAATGAATATCCGTATCATAGCTGGCATTTTCTACGATGTAGTCATGCAGGATCAGTAACTTTTCAAAATCAGACATGCCCGGTTCGATTACTGCACTAATAATCTGATCTGCCTTGTGCCGCACCTGTTGCAGGTGAGCAAGGCTAATCTCGCTGTCATATTTATATTTAAATTCCAAAAATCCATCGCTCCGGTAAGTGCAACCATCATAATAAAGTATTTCCGGATTTTCCATTACCACCTTATTCACCGCATCAAAAACCTGCTCACTGGAAGCACTCTCGGGAAAAGCAGCAATATTTATTTCTGTTTCAGCATTGATGAGGGCCTCCCTGAGCCTGGTGGAGAGGGTATCTGTTGTAGCAGATACAAGTTCTTCTGACAGGTGCGTGGGTATGGTGGGGAGGGGTTCTTGTTGGTATGTTATATTTAATTCGGTTTCAGCCAGCGAGGGTGTTGGTGTATTATTCCTTTCCCCAGGTGGATACATATTTACCCAAAGGAACCCCAGCACAATAATTGCTATCAGGACAACTATGGTTGCGAATTGCTTTGTTGTGGACTTACTTGAAACTTTTGCTGAAGCAGCTGCCGATGGAGCTGTTTCAGGTTCTCTTTTCCGATCATCAAGCCATTCGGCATTATCCATAGTTCCATCGGTAAAAATTGTTGTTCCCAGGCCATGTTTTCTTCCATCTTTCCAACTGCCCACAAATATTTGCCCATCCGGGTAATTGAGCGTGCCACGGCCATGTGGCAGTCCATCCTTTGTATCTCCCGTATAGGTTCTTCCATCGGGGAAGGTAATGCGCATTTTTCCCACCTGCCTTTAACACATACCGGTATACGTTCTAGTTATTAATTCAATTTGTGGCAGGCAGATACCTGCAATAAAGCAAAAACGCAGTGTTGGGAAATATGGCTCATATTTCCCGTTGCAGGTTCCTGAAAATATTGAAGGTTTAATACTTTACTAAAAAGAGGGGATAATAAATTACAATCTATTTCACGGAGGGGGGCTAAAAAACTGATTTTTAAAGTTAAAACGGAAAAACGTCAGCAGTATATAGATATACGTGAGGCTTTTAATGTATGGGATATCTTAAGTTCAAAGTATATGGCGTTAGAGCGCCTGCAAATTTGGCTAAATGTCGCACATGATTTGGATCTAAAGGTTCTTATTAATACATCCATGAAAACAATTAACGAAAATATCTCAACCCTGGAAAAGAAAATGGTGCAATACTCTATAAAGTCCCCTGACAGAAATAGAAGTTTTGGAAAATTCCCCGTCGGTTCTCAAATGGTAACTGACGAGTTTATAGCTCTTGAAATATTTATATATTACCAGGAACACATTGAAAACCTGACTAAGGTATTAAGATCTACTG
>SLRC01000084.1 GCA_007131175.1 Syntrophomonadaceae bacterium | reverse complement strand
GTGCATGTCATCTTTTATTCTGGATACTGACTCCTGAATTCTGAATACCTTTCCTGAAAACCCGGCACACATTCTAAACTCGCTTCGCTCAGACAGTAAAATGTGGCAACCCCGGTCCGGTAAAGCCTTTTTATCGAGCCTGAACGGTTGCTCACAGCCAACCCTGCACCCCTCTTGTGCATGTCATCTTTTATTCTGACTTCTGTCTCCTGAATACTGAATTCTTAAGGTTTTCATCCTTCTGATGGTGCCGGCGCCGCCGGAGGGTCTGATCAGCTGCTTTTGTTTTACGGCTTATTACCTTAAAACACCTTGTTGTTCAATATAGATACGATGCCAGAGCAGGAAGATTAAAACAGTCCAAAGTTTGCGGCTGCAATCTTGTTTCCCGGTGGTGTGGGCAAAGTAAAGTTGCTCAATCCCTTTCTTATTAAACCAGTTTGCTCCTTCCCCCTGCATAAGATCCCGGAAAAAGGATTTGAAGTCGTCCCGTTTCAGCCACTGGCGGGTGGGGACGGGGAAGCCTCGCTTAGGCCTGTTTATTGCCTCCCTGGGCAGCATATCCTGAAAGGCCTCACGTAGTATTTTTTTGGTTACTTTGCCTTGTATTTTGAATCGAAGGGGGATGGTGGCGGCGAATTCAAACAGATGATGATCGAGGAAAGGAACACGCAGCTCCAGGGAGTTTGCCATGGTCATCTTATCCGCCTTTACGAGAATGTCCCCCGGCATCCAGGTATTGAGATCAATATACTGCATGCGCGTTACCTCATCCAGGTGGGCAACCTGGCAGTAAAGGGGCTTAGTAATACGGTAAGGCAGGCGCTGTTCTAATTTTTTGGTGATCCTTTGTTTCTCGGCGGGTGAGAAGATACTGGCATTGCCAAGAAAGCGCTTTTCCAGGGGTTGGCGCGCCCGGGCCAGGTAGTTTTTTCCCGGGATTCGGGAGGGAAGTATTTTTGCAATCATTTCCAGGGAGACGCGCAGCTGCTTGGGTAATTTGTTAAATGGAGCCAGGGCAAAAGGTTCCCGGTAAATACCATAACCGGCAAAAACCTCATCAGCGCCTTCTCCGGAAAGGGTAACCGTTATCTTTTTACTGGCCTGCCTGGCTACAAAATAAAGGGAGATGGCAGCAGGATCTGCCACCGGTTCATCGAAATGCCAGATCAGACGGGGCAGGTGCTCCAGAAATTCTGCAGGTTTTATTATATATTCGTGATGGTCGGTCTCGAGATAATGGGCTGTCTGCCTTGCTTCCGGCAGTTCACTGTATCCCGATTCTTCGTAACCAACACTGAAAGTGGAGATGGCCTCCTGCTCCCGTACCAAAGCTGTGATAATTGCAGAATCGATACCCCCCGAAAGAAATGTGCCACGGGGAACGTCACTTTGCAGATGCAGTTTTACTGCTTCACGCATTTTTTCACGAATACCTTCCACAAAATAATGGCGGGGTTTTTCGTCAGTGGAAAAGTCTATCCGCCAGTAGCGGGTAAGTTTTGCCGGTGTTCCGGTTTTTTTAAGCAAAAAGTGTCCTGGAGGAAGACGGTAGATACCTTTAAACATAGTTCGTGGTTCCGGCACATACTGAAATGACAGGTAGTCCAAAAATGAGCCTTCGTCTACTTTAAAAGGGAAGCCGGGCAGCATGGTTAATGCTTTAATTTCAGAGGCACAGGCAAAAAGTCCGTCTTGTTCCAGGTAGTAAAATGGCTTAATCCCAAAGCGATCCCGGGCTCCGAACAGGAGCTGCTTATTCTCATCCCAGAGGACAAAGGAAAACATTCCCCGCAATTGCTGCAGGCAATCCGTTCCCATTTCTTCATAGAGATGAATAATAACCTCTGCGTCGTTACCTGTGTTAAAGCGATGCCCCCGCCTGATCATTTCCCGGCGCAAGTCAGTGTAGTTGTAAATCTCTCCATTGCATGCAAGCTGAATATTTTGCTGCTCGTTGCTAAGAGGCTGGTGCCCGGTGGTCAGGTCTATGATGCTCAAGCGACGAAAACCAAGCCCAAAGCTCTGCCCTATGTAGTTTGCCCCTTCATCCGGTCCGCGGTGAATCATTTGATCCCGCATATTGTTTATCAGGGCAACATCCACAGAATTACTTTCCGGCAGCAGACCGCAAAACCCGCACAAAATTACCACTTCTTTCCTGTTCGTTTTTCAGCTAAAGTTATACTATGAACAGGGAACAGAAATGGTTAATTTCTCCGTAAAACAAAATGACATTGTCAATTTTCGGCAAAACATGGTATATTTTAAGAGGTGAGCAAGAGATATGGAAGATAAAAAGGTACGCTATGAACATTCGCAGTTTGTTTCGTGAAAATCTGCTGCTGGAGGTACTTGAACCGGAGCAGCAAATATTTTATAAAAGTATCATTCAGGAAATCCATGATGATTACATTGCCATTGGCATGCCTATGCGCAAACAGAAATACCTATCCATGCCAAAAGATTCAACATGGGAATTTAGGCTTATTCGGAGAGAAAATCTTTATTACTTTCATAGTCCCTGTCTAGATTATCACAAAAGAGAAAGGGTCCCTTTATATCTCATTGATTGGCCCGGTGAAGTGCGCAGGGTGCAGCGGCGTGAATTTTTTCGTGTTCCCTGCGCCTTTGAAGCCCATTACTGGATTTTAAAAAAACCATGGGATAGGGAAGATTATCCTCAGAACAATTATGAGCCTGCAACCGGGAAAGGTGCTACAAATAAAAGTTTTCTCCCGGACAAGAAGCCCGTTGCCCTGGAAATGCTGGCAGAAATGATGGGGGAACCGGAAGAAGCAATGATTGCTGATATTAGTGGCGGTGGCTTACAAGTCGTAACTTCAAAGTGGATGCCCATGGGCACTGTGTTGCTCATGGGTCTGTTTTTAAAGGGCAAAAAAAAGGATATGACCGTGTTTGTTAAAGGCCGGGTAGTATGGGTTCTACCATTTCAAACAAGGCTTAAACTCCGTTTTCGCCATGCTGTTGAGTATGTGGATATTCCGGAACGAATTCAGGAGGAAATTGTGGGATTTATTTTTGTGCTTATGCGCGAGCGCATGGGTGAAACATAAATAACTGCATGCTGTCATCGCGAGGAGCGTTAGCGACGTGGCGATCTCGTAACAAGAAAAAAAGATTGCTGCGTCTACATTTAGCAATGACAAAGATACAACCTTGCAGTTCAACAAATTCCGGCTGGTTCCGCTGCTGCTAACAAGATACATTTTGAAACAAATAAAGTTCGATTATTTATTCTGACTCCTGTATTCTGCCCTGAAAATAACTGCCTGGGCAATGTCGCTTCGCATGCACGGTGCCCTTTCGGGGCTGTCAGGCTCAAAAACAGATTATTAGAGGTAGCCTTTGCCGACCCGGCACACATTTT
>SLRC01000137.1 GCA_007131175.1 Syntrophomonadaceae bacterium | reverse complement strand
TTTTTATTTTGTGCCTGTGGGACAAAAATATTGCTGTTAAATAGTAACTCAGAAGTCAGAACTGAGCAAACAAAACTCAAATGAAAAAGGGGTACTAAAACATTTAAAAGAATCTTAAACGGGGATGATAAAAGCAGCGATAACAGCGGCCTTAGACAAATGGGGAAAAATGAGTTAAAATCATAAAAATGATTTGTAATTATTTCGGCATTCTAAATCAAGGAGTCAGGACTCCAAAAGGGTGTGGGCTTTGACACATTATGAAGCTTCTTATTTAAAGCTTTCCCTCCCTGAGCTGACAGCGCGGGCTCAAAAAACGCGGGAGCGTTTATCTGCCTGCACATTATGTCCCTGGGAATGTATTGTTAACCGGTCCCAGGGGGAAAAGGGGCACTGCCGCGCTCCAGCGGAAGCTGTCGTCTCCGGCTTCAATGCCCATTTTGGTGAAGAACCGCCGCTTGTGGGGCACGGTGGCTCAGGAACAATTTTTTTCAGTCACTGTAATTTGGACTGCGTCTTTTGTCAGAACTGGGAAATAAGTCATCACGGCGAAGGAAGGGAAATTTTACCAGATGAATTGGCACGCATCATGCTGGTTTTGCAGCAGCGGGGGTGTCACAATATTAACCTGGTCACGCCATCACCCCATATCGCCCCGATCCTGGAGGCCCTGCTGCCAGCCCGGGAGCAGGGAATGAAGCTTCCCCTTGTTTATAACTGCGGCGGATACGAATCGGTGGCAACGCTCCGCCTGCTGGAAGGGGTTGTGGACATTTACATGCCCGACTTCAAATACGGGAAAACTGCTGACGCAGAGCTTTGTTCCGGACCGTCGGACTATCCTTCCCGGGCTCGTCAGTCGCTTCAGGAAATGCAGCACCAGGTAGGCGATTTACAGGTAAATGAAACGGGTATCGCGAAGCGGGGGCTTTTGGTGCGGCACCTCGTGCTACCAGGCGGGTTGGCCGGCACGGAAGAAGTTGTCCGCTTCCTGGCTACTGAGATCTCCCCCCGCTGCGCCGTAAACATTATGGGCCAGTATTACCCGGCTTACCGGGCAGGGCAGCATCCTCCCCTGGACCGCCGTGTAACCAGTCAGGAAGTGAGGAAAGCACGCAATATTGCTGCTGCTGCAGGGCTTCGGCTGGTTGGATAGAAAGTATTAAAAAGGATGATGCTGGTAGTTTTTTTGAAATATGGTATTGGAGCGCTTGATCAAGGAGTATTGTGCAGGGTTACTGACGTATTCTGAGGAACCGATGACCATGTAACCACCGGGCTTAAGGGAGTCAGAAAAACGCTTTAGCAAAAAAATTTGTGCCTCCTGTTTAAAATAAATGAAAACGTTGCGGCAGAGAATCATATGGCATCCGGGAAATGGATCATCGGTAAAAAGGTTATGGCGGTGAAACTTCACTGTTTTTTTTATTTCAGGTTTTACACTGAATGTATCCCGTTCTCGCAAAAAATATTCTTCCACCACATGGGGCTGTGTCTTCCCCAGCTGTTTCTGATTATAACACCCTTTTTGTGCCAGCAGCAGGGCCTTGTCATCCACATCCGTTGCATGTATTTCGACGCGGGACAGTACCTTTAAACGATCCATAATTATGGCTATTGTGTACGGTTCCGCCCCAATAGAGCACCCGGCACTCCATACCACCAGCTTGCCCGGGAAATTTTCTATTAACGCGGGAAAGATTTCTGCCACAAGCTGGTTATAAACTTTCTCATCGCGAAAAAATTCAGATGTATTTATGGTAAGATAATTCATAAAGCGGTCAAGGGCCGGAGGTGTGGCTGCCAGGTATTCATAGAATTCTTTAAAACCAGGCTTTGCTTCACGTTTAATAAGCTGGCGGATACGCCTTTCCATCTGCTTGTCCTTATAGAGGTTTAAGTCAAGCCCCGTATACTGGAAAAAAGCGTTTTTAAACTCATCGTAATCCCACTCATTTTTTACTGCCAAGCCTTTATCTCTCCTTATCATGCAGTAACCGCATAATACACGTTCCTATTTGTTCCAGGGGAACCACCATGTCCACTTTAACGTTTTTCAGCACAGCCTGGGGCATACTGGGAATTACAGCCGTAGCAGGATCCTGGACAATGGTGCGCCCACCTTTTGCCTTAATGCGAGCCATACCCTCTGCTCCGTCCCGTCCCATACCGGTAAGAATTACTCCGATCACAACTTTGCCAAAAAACTCTGCCAAGGCCCCCATCATTACGTCGGCAGAAGGGCGCACATGCTGGACCGGCAGGGCACTGCTAAGCTGCGTAAGGCCGTGTTTATGCACCACCAAATGGTATCCCCCAGGAGCTACGTAAGCCTCTCCCTCTTTAATATTCTCGCCTCCCTTTGCCTCCCTGACCTTGAGGTCGGAAATACGGTCCAGGCGCTGGGAGAGAGATTCGGTAAAGCCTGCAGGCATGTGCTGGGTAACAAAAAAAGCAGCCGGCAACCCTGCCGGCAAATCCCGGAATACCAGATCAAGGGCACGGGGGCCTCCGGTGGAAGAAGCAATGGCTACTATATTACGAGGCAGGGAATTTTTCATACCCCATTGTTTGGCCAACACAGGTTGAGATGCAAGTCCGGGGGCAGGTGGCATGCGTACATTTGCCTGATCCCGGCAAACACGGGCCCGGGCTGCTGTCTTGATTTTTTCAGGGAGTTCGTCCTTGAATCCGTCTGCATTTTCCCCTTTAAAAAGGGCCAGTTTGTTTACAAAATCCACCGCACCACTGCTCAGCGCTTCAATTGTGATCGCGCTGCCTTCCCGGGTGAGACTGCTCACCATTACCACCGGCAATGGGTTCTCCCCCATCAGTCTCCGTAATGTTTCCAATCCATTAAGCCGGGGCATATCCACATCCAAGGTTAGGACGTGGGGTCGCAGTGACTTGCATTTCTCCAATGCATCATACCCATCCCGAGCCGTCCCCACCAATTCCAGTTCTTTATCTTCACGAATGATATTTCCGATAAACTTCCGTATGAATGCTGAATCATCCACAACTAACACCTTGAGCTTTCGTTGCCCTTCGCCCATTACTTCTCCCCTGTAACATCGTTATCTGCTGAAATTTATAGTATTATTTCCCCTTTGCCCACTGTTGTTATTTTAACCTGGCCGTTATGAATAAAAAGCCGCATTGTGCGTCCATGGTTTCCTCCCACATCTTCCCCCAAAATGGGAATATTCAACTCTTTTAGGGTACGGCGCACCGCATTTATATTTTTTTCCCCCACACTGATACCCGTTTTATTAAACGGGAAAAGCTGGCTTCCGCCGGCGATCTTGGCTTGGAGGCGCCTGCATTGTCCACCTAAACTTTCCATTTTCCTAACCAGTTCAGGAATTGCCGTATCGGCAAATTTAGCTGCATTTAAAGCTCCATCCCTGTTCTTATATGGTGCACTCTCTGCAAGGAGGATGTGAGCCAAACCGCCTACCTTCGTGTTATCATCGTAAAGACCTATTCCCACACAGGACCCCAGTCCCACAGTAATAATCATACCCCTTTCCTTTAACGCAGCAAGATCAGCGATCTTCACTTTCACAGCTTCCATATCCCCTGACCCCATTAGAGTCACCCAAGACCCAAAATGCCCAGGATTTTTTCCATGGAATCTATTTCAGGCACGATTAGGATACTGCCATTGATTTCAGTTTGCTTCGTATACAAGGATGTTTTAAGCAGGACAATGTTGTCTTCAATAGCACTGGACTGTGCCAGCACCGTTGAAACGATGGCCCCTGCCATATCCACTGCCACTTCCGGTGGTGACGGCAATAATATTAAGTCAGTCATAACGGAAATGGCATTAAGATAAGATGCAGTAAGGATATTACCCACTTCCATTAACACTGATATACCCATCTCGTCAAAATCTCCCCTGGAACCGGGGACTAAAGAAGTAATCAGGTTGTTTGCACTTTCCAGGGAAAGGACAAAGAGGACGGTGAGGTCAACATCCCCGGAAGCTTTAATATAAATGCCTGCCATGGCCGATTCCTCTTCTGCCAGCATTTCCGGTACATCCTGGAGGGGAACGAGGGTGGCAACGGGAACATCCATGTCGATCTTTTCACCGGAAAGTAACGTGGAAAGGGAAGTTAGGGCATTGCCAACACCGATATTAGCCAGCTCTTTTAAAACATCCAGCCTGTTACTGTCCATTTTAGGTTCGTCCAAAGAATTCACCCCATTGTCTTGTTTCCATTAAGCTCCCCCCACCTTGTTTAAGGCTTCAACAATACGGTCTGGTTGGAAAGGTTTCACGATAAAATCTCTTGCCCCGGCATTCAGTGCTTCAATTACCAGGGCTTTTTGCCCCATGGCACTCACAACGACAATTTTTGCATCGGGATTTTTCTCCACGATTAATTTGATGGCGGTGATACCATCCATGTTGGGCATGGTAATATCCATCGTCACCAGGTCAGGTTTGTGTTGCTCGTACTTTTCCACAGCCTGTTGCCCATCTTCCGCTTCATCCGCTATTTCATAGCCGTTCTTTTCCAGAACGTTGCGCAAGGTCATGCGCATAAATGCGGTGTCATCAGTGATGAGAACTTTCTTTCCCAATAATAACCCTCCCATCTTCAAGCAAAGTGGCCACGTCCAGAATCAACGCCACCCGGCCGTCACCTAAAACAGTGGCGCCGGCAATACCTCTAATGCCATCAACAAATTTACTGAGTGATTTAATCACTATCTCCTGCTGGCCCAGCAGATCGTCAACGATAAGGCCGGCTTTTTTATTTCCAGCCCGGACCACGACCACCGGATACATCTTTCGTTGTTTAAACGTTCCCATACCCAGGCTCTCGCTTAAACTGCTCAGGGGGAGAACTTCTTCCCGCAAGGTAATCACCCTGTCCCGGTTTACTGTCCGGATTTCATCAGGTTCCACAAATATATTTTCAAGGATGGCTTCAATGGGGATGGCATAAATCTCATTGCCGGCCTTTACCATAAGGGCATGGATAATGGCCAGGGTAAGGGGCAGCCTTAACACAAAATGTGAGCCCTTATCTATTTCACTTTTTAGTTCCACAGTACCGTTTATGGCCTCCACTGACGTCTTTACCACATCCATTCCCACGCCCCGGCCGGAAATATCCGTAACTGTCTCCGAAGTGCTGAAACCGCTGCGAAATATGAGGTTCACCAACTCCGACCCGTTCATTATTTCCAGTTCCTGACTGCTGACAATGCCCTTTTCCAGGACTTTCTTTTTGATAGCTTCCGGGTCTATCCCTTTGCCATCATCAGAAACACTGACAACAACATGGCTGCCTTCATGATGTGCTTCCAAAACGATACGGCCGGCAGGGTTTTTGCCTTTGGCTTTTCGTTCTTCCGGCGTTTCAATCCCGTGGTCAACTGCATTGCGCAGCAAGTGAACAAGGGGGTCACCCACCTGGTTTACAATCGTTCGGTCCAGTTCTGTATCCTCTCCCGTAATTACCAGTTCCACTTCCTTGTTTTGCCCAATAGCAAGATCACGTACCATACGGGGAAAGCGGTGAAATACCTGTTTAATGGGGAACATACGCAGTGTCATTACGGCGCTTTGCAGATCATTGGTTATACGCTTAAGTTGTTCCAGGGACCCTTCCAACAACTCCTTGTCCGCACCTTTTCCCAATTCCAGCACACGGGTGCGATTGATAACCAGTTCACCTACCAGATTAACCAGGATGTCAAGCTTGGCCGTCTCCACCCGTACTGTCTTTTCAGCAGCCCTGGCCAGGGTTGGGGCCTTTTCTTTGTTATCCCGGGGGATTGCTAACCGGTTAGCCATATCCGAAGTTGACGGGGGCTGATGCTCCTGCTCCAAAGGCAGATCTGCCGTTGATATTGCAGGAGTATCCCCTTCAGGGGATACAAAAACAGCCGCCGTAGCAGCAATCTCCATTTCCGGTTCCCAATCGGGCACCAGGGGGACAACATGCACTTTCTCCACTTCGGAGATACCCTCAATGGAGCGGCGCAATTCATCATGATCAGGCAAACCAACAACAAACAGGCTAAAGTCCCGCTCAAACTGTCCCTCCTCCAGTTCGGGCATACAAGGTTCTGTCTTAATAATATCACCCTGATCCTCCACTGCTTTATAAATCATATAGGCCCGCACTGCTTTCAAAAGGGAGCCTTCAAGCAACCGTACATGAATATGCAGGATGGATTTCCCTTTAAGCATGGCATCCTTTAACATTTCCTTTTCATATTCATTGAAATTTTGCACATCTTTGTTAAAGGTTTGGCTACCACCACCTGAAGTGCCTTTGTCTGGATCCTTAACTGCCAACTGGTTTATATTTTGCTTAACGGGAACCGGTTCTAAGCCAGGTTCCCGGTCCAGCCAGGCCAGAAGCTTATGTTCCAATTCCAGCACCGTTTCTGTATAATCTGCCTGCCTGTCCAGGTTGTTCACCATTAACTGAACCAGATCCACCGCTTCAAAAAGCAGGCTGACCATCTCAGTTTCCACCTTGGTGTGGCCCCCCCTTAATGAATCAAGCAGCGTTTCCATCTTATGTGTCAAACCGGAGATTAGATTGTATCCCATGGTTCCGGCCATCCCCTTAAGACTGTGGGCAGAACGGAACACCTCTGTGAGATGAGCTGCGTCGCCGGGATCCTTTTCCATATGCAGCAAATGATCTGTCATGCCCTGCAGGTAATCCCGGGCCTCAGCAAGGAAGAGAGCCCTGTACTCCTCCATACAATCTTCTCCTTTCCCCAGGCAGGCTTACTGCTCAACCTTATCCCCGAGGGTAATTTCATCAAGGGCAATAATTTCTTCCGTTGAGAGTATTTTTTCAATATCCAGGACAATCAAAAGACGATTTTCTAGCTTCCCCACTCCCCGAATCAGGTCGGTACGGGTACCGGCGATACGTGTGGGTGGAGGCTGGATGGCTGAGGAAGGGAAGCGCAGCACTTCCGTTACCGAATCTACAATTAACCCAACGTCATTATCCATTATTTCCACAATAATAATACGGGTTTGATCATTACACTTTTCCTCCGATAATTCAAACCGCTTCCGTAAATCCACTACGGGGATAACCTCCCCACGTAGGTTGATGACTCCCTCAATATAATGGGCTGATTGGGGAAGGGGGGTGACCTGGGTCATTTTCAGCACTTCCCGCACTTGATGTATGTCAACGGCAAACTCTTCATTTTCAAGCTTAAAAGCTACCATTTGCACTTCTGTGGTGCCACTGTTTTCCGTCATGGACATTCACCCCTTGCCTATTATTGGGCACTAAACATGTCTATTATCTTGATCCCAAATTGTCCGTTAACCATAACCACTTCCCCTTTGGCAACCAGGCGATCATTGGCATAAATATCCACTGCTTCCCCAAGGTACCGCTCCAGTGCAATGATCTCGCCGGGTAAAAGGGAAAATACTTTTCTTAGGGGCAGGCGTGTCTTCCCCAATAAAACGTGTATATTTATGGGAATATCCCGAATCATGTCGATGCGTGATGCATCCTGATCCCCAGGAGGAGCGGGCGTTTCTGCAATACGGCCCAATGTCCCTGGAGGGGAAAGAGCTTCCCCTTCCGCTGGATCATCCGTATCTAAGAAATTGAAACTGGAGCTAATGGATTCTTCTTCCTCAACCGTTGGCGGCACAACAGGGTCACCCATGATACTATCCGTGACGCCGGGCTCTGGAAAGCCCATACTGGCGAGGAGCGAACTGGCCATTTCCCGGGCAAACGATAATGGGATGAGCTGCAGTAAAGTGCTTTCCAGCAACCCATCCACTTCAATATTGAAAGTTATCTTAACCACCGGGTTGTCTTCGTCCAGTTCAGTAACATCCAGGGGTTCGCTATGCAGGTCTTTGGATTCCACACGGGGCGGGGAAATATCAATAAGCCTGCCAAAAAAATCGGACATGGCTGTAGCCGATGCTCCCATCATCTGGTTCATGGCCTCACCAATGCCGGACAATTCCATTTCCCCCAATTCCGGTGGCTTTTCGGGAGGTTCCATTCCCATCATTACTCCCACAATTGACAGGGCATCATCATTTTTAAGAATGAGCACATTGTTGCCGGCCAGTCCCTTACTGTAATTGACCATAATCACAAGACAGGGTAAAGGATAGCCGGCACGAACATCCTGCATTGTTGTCAGGCTAACTGCAGGAGTGGTTATCTGAACTCTCCGCCTGAGCAGCTCTGAAAGGGCCGTAGCCGATGCCCCGAGTGAGATATTGCCAATCTCCGCCAACGCATCCAGCTGCATTTCGCTGAGGCCTTCTTCCGTTTCGGCCGTTTCAGCTGCTTCAGCCTCTATTGTATCTTCAATTAAAGCATCCCGCTCTGTCCCCGGAAGATCAGTTGTTTTCTCCGGTACTTTTGCACCGCTCTCTTCCGGTATGAGGGGGGCCACAATCTTTTTCATAAGGGGATAAGGAATATATTGAAAGAAAACAGCTTCATTGTCAGATTCAAATCCAAGGGCAAACTCCAGCACAACCCAATGTTCGTTATCAAAGCCGGCGGAGGCATAATCTTTTTCTGCCGGGGAGACAGTTTCAGTTTGTGGCGGATCAATCTCCACACTCCTGCCCATAAAACCGGACAAAGAAGTGGTATAAACGCCCATGAGCATGCCCACAACTTCACTGAGGGCGCTTTGCTCCATCTCATCAAGGAAATGAGGGGGGGTAACAGGCGGCTCTTTTCCCAGCATAAGGGCTGCAAGGAGCGCTCCGCTTGCCGCCGGGAAAAACAAAAACTGCTGCCCGGCCACTCCTTCATGAAAAACAACAGTTACAAACAATCCCTTATCTGCCACCCCAAGCAGTTCTTCCATGCTGACAATTTTTATCGCGGGGGGCTTTACACTGATCGCGCCGCTGACAAAGGAAGTAAGGGACTGGGATGCGGCATTGATGGTTGCGTTCCCGATTTCCAGCAGTATTTCTGCTTCCATAGGTTGTAAATTCTTTTCACTCATATCAGCACCTGAGGTCTGTAATTTTTATTTTAAAATTTTTACTCTCTCCACCGGCGTGAAGATGTGCGTAATCTTTATACCAAAATTTTCTCCCACTACAACAACTTCACCACGACCGATTAACTTTCCGTTAACAAAAATATCAACGGGATCGCTGATTACCCGGTCCAGTTCCACCACCGTCCCGGGGCCAACCTCCCGCACTTCTTCCAAAGTTTTCGTTACTTCACCAAGGCGGACAGACAAACGCAAAGGGAAATCGAGAATGAGCTCCAGGTTGCGTTGCTCTTCTTTTTCCCCATGACCGGACCGATGATGTTGATCCAAACTGTCTCCAGTCCCCTCCGCTGTGGAAGTGGAAGCATCAGGTTTCCCCCCAAGGAGTGCATCTATTTCTTCCTGGCTCAAAAAATTATCAGACACGCTCTTCCTCCTCTTCCCCTGTAAGCCACCCCGTCACTTGTATGGCCACATTTTGCCCCAAAGCCCCCGGCTGAGCCTTAAATAAGGCTTCTCCCTCCACCAGGACATCCAGGTCATCCCCTTCCATGCAATGCAAGGGAATTATATCGCCGGTTGAAAAGTTTAAGAAATCGTCTAACGTCACCGTTGTGCGACCCAGAACAACACCCACCTCCACCTCAACTTTTTCCAGTTGCCTGAGCAAACGGGTCTCGTGGAAACGGGAAATCTCCTGCGGCGACTGTTTAAACCAGAACTGGGCCGTTAATTTAGGCATAATTTTTTCTAATGTAATAAAGGGAAAACAGAGATTTAAAAGTCCCTGGTTCCCCTTTATCTGTGTGGAAAAAGTAAGGAGTGCCACCGTTTCGGTGGAAGCGAATATTTGGTTAAACTGGGGATTTGTTTCCATACCTTCCACACGGGGTGTTATATCCACAATATCTTCCCAGACGTAACGTAAGTTACTCAGCAACTTCTCGTTAATCTGCCGCATTACGGTTAGTTCAATGTCGGTAAGTTCACGGGTTTCCTTGGGGATGCTGCCCTCTCCGCCAAAGACAAGATCAATAAGGGGAAAAACAAAAGAAGCGTTGGTTTCCAGCATTGCACTCCCCATATCCGCATTCATGTTGAATACGGTAACCAGGGTGGGGACGGGGAGAGAAAATACAAACTCTTCATAAGTTACCTGGCTCACAGATATTAATTGAACCTGCACCGGCACGCGCAGGTAAGCACCCAGGTAGTTGCTGAGCATCCGGGAGTAATTGTCATGAACGAATTGTAAGGTCCGGATGTGTTCTTTGGAAAATTTGCTGGGACGACGAAAATCGTATCCCCGGTGCTCCCCATCATCTTCTTCCTTTTCTGCAGGCTGCACTGTGCCACTGCTTAAAGCACCTATCAGGGAGTCAATTTCAGATTGGGACAAAATATCTTTGGACATTATTTACACCTGCCCCATATATATCCTGAATGCATTTATCTTAACATAAATAAGGTAAATGCAAAAGCAAGAAATTTTACACATTAATATAAAAAAACCCCTGAAAACAAAAAATTCGCAGGGATTATCTACATTCAGGTAATCGCCTCTGCTATGACTGGAGATTAAGCGTCAGAGCCCACAGTTCGTCCGCAACATGCAGGACCCGGGAACCGGACTGCAGTGCCCGTTGTCCACGGATCAGTGAGGCAACCTGACGAGCCAGATCCACATTGGCACTTTCCAGGAAGCCCTGCCGGATCTCCCCGTAACCATCGGCACCGGGGGATCCCTCCCGGGGAGGGCCAGTGGCCGCAGAGGGAAGGAGAAGATTGCCACCGATCTCAGAAAGACTCTGGGGATTGATAAAAGTATAGAGTTGAAGCTGGCCCAACTCTATGATATTCCCGGTGGGTTCTGCCAGAGGATCCGCTTCATCTCCCGGCTGCAGGCGGTTGGCCTGCACTATACCAGAGGGTGTTACCATGAGGCTTTCAAAATCAATCATATCCTCCCTTTCCCCCAGCAATAAGGGCGGGTCCAAAAGGATTCCACCAGGCATGGTAAAATTACCGTCCATATCAAGGGAAAAATTACCGCTGCGTGTATACGCATAGCCACCACCGGGCAGTGTAACACGGAAAAAACCTTCCCCCACCACAGCAAGGTCCATGTTTCTGCCCGTGAAGGCAAGCCCGCCCTGTTCCCGGGAAGGGACAACGCTTGATACGGCAACCCCCCGGCCACTGTTGTGAGGCGGTAATGGGGGACTGCCTGCCTGGGGCAACCGTCTTTCACCCAGGACCCGGTAAGTAAGCTCATGAAATGAGACCTGTTTTTCCTTATAAGCAACCGTGTTCACGTTGGCAATATTGTGTGCCGTTATATCAAGCATTTGCTGGAATTCCTGCAACCCGCTGTAACTCTGCGAAATAGCTTTCAGCACGGTAAGACCTCCAAGTTAAAGTTGAGCCAATTCATTGGCGGCACGGGAAAGGAGACGGTCATATACCTGTGAAACTTTTTGAGCCGCCTCGTAGCTGCGGCGCACTTTAATCATATCGGTCATTTGCCGTCCCAGGTCCGTGTTAGCCTCTTCCAGGTAACCCTGGAAAACGGATAATTGCTGTATTGCCACCGGCTGAGCATCTCCAACCGCTTCATAAAGGTTATAACCTTCCTTCCAAATCAACTCTTCCGGTGCCAGATCAACCACCTGCAGCCGCCCCGCCAGTTCCCCGTCCTCATAGATATTTCCCCGCCGGTCAATTACGGGGCGGTCCGTTTGCAGCGTTACAGGGCCATCCTCTCCCCATACGGGAAACCCCCTTGGGTTTACAAGCGTCCCGTCCCCACTTAGGTGAAAATGACCGTCACGCGTATAGCGCATCCCCTCCGGTGTCTGCACCATAAAGAAACCTGGCTCCTGCAGGGCCAAATCCAATTCTCTTCCTGTTTCCCTGAGAGCACCGGGCAGATGAATAACCACCGTTTCTTCCACGGCAACATTTTCAGCAGCAACACCAACGGGGCCATAAAGGGCAGTATTCGTATGGGGGGCCGTTTTTTCCAAACGGTAAAGATATATTTCGGGGAAAGACCTGTTAATTACTTCACTTCTTTTATAACCATTTGTGTTAAGATTGGCAAGGTTGTTGCTAATATTTTCCAGTCGAGCCTGGTTAACAAGCATTGACCCTGCCGCATTATAAAGGCCGCGCATATACGGCTCCTTTCCAGGCAACGTGCAACATTGTCTCCATACTTTCGCACTGCCTATACTTTATTATCGGCATCTATGTTTCATCATTTAAGTTGTTTTTTACGAGGATGTTTTCGTTTGAAACCACCCAGTCAGGCCTTTTCTGCAAGGAGAGGAGCAACTCCACTTCGCCCCGCCCCAGCTGCAGCCGGCAGGCTATCTCGTCAGGACTGAGTCCCTCCCGGGATAGGCGGCACACTTCCAGGGTCGGATTTTTCTTTTGCTGCTCCGGTCCATCAACGGGTATATGATCAAGAAAACGATCCCGCAGTTCCTGCAGTTCCTTATCTGTTCGCTGAGACTTTGCCGTTAAGTCTTCCACCTTGCGCAACAACTCGTGGAGCATGAGACGGGTTTCAACGCGTGCCTCCGCGCCCTTTTCCTGTTGCAGCAATCGTAAAAAAAAAGGCTCAACCCCTCCCCCGTGTCGTAGTAGGCACCATACCAGGAAAAGGCCGGCCAGGCTTCCAATTAATATTCCTAAAAGCAATATTGCCGTATCCATGGGCGATCCCCCCTGCCGGTTATTTGTTCATATAACCGGCTGCATCCAACTTGTCCCGCAAACTACGCAACGCCCGGGCGTGGAGTTGTGAAACGCGGGCCGTGGAAACTTTAAGCACCATGCCAATTTCTTTAAGTGTAAGCTCTTCTTTATAATAGAGAGCCAGGAGCAGCTTGTCCCGTTCCGGCAGTGCATCAATGGCTCTGGTTAGCACTGAGCGCCGTTCCGTCCGTTCCACGCTTTCTTCCGGCGTAACAAAAGGTCCTGCGGGAAGCAGGTCCTCTTCGTTTCCCTCTGCAGCAGCAGGAGCAAAAAGGAGCGATTCAAGGGAAACCAAAGAATAGCTGTTCATCTGACTGTAAACCTGGTCAACCGCCTCCGTTGACCATTTTAACTCCACAGCAAGTTCTGCCGTGGATGGTTCCCGACCAAACTGGTGGGACAATTTTTGTTCCGCCCCCTGCAACTCGCGCAGCCGACGAAACAGGGAACGGGGCGGCCAGCTCAACTTGCGCAACTCATCAAGCATAGCCCCCCGGATCCGCCAAGTGGCAAAAGTCTTAAAACCGGTATCGTAGGAAGTGTTGAAACGCTCCAGGGCCTCCAAAAGGCCAATCACCCCGCTGGCCACCAGATCTTCTTCTTCAACCTGAGGTGGTAACCCGAGAGAAAGGCGCCCGGCAATCTGTTTCACCAAGGGGAGATACTCCTGAATCAGCGCGTCCCTTGTATCTTTATCCCGTGTCTGCATGTATTTCTGCCACAGTTCATCGGTCAATCTTACCACCCCTAACGCGTCTTTTCCCGTGATAGGATAAAAATAAAGTTTATCAGTTCATCCCTTAATTTTTCGCTAATCTCTTCGAATTTCACTCCGAGACGGTAACGCACCATTACCTTCCCCCTCTCCAGGGGAGAGGAACGGACAACCCGGCCTTTCAGTAACATAACCTTTTTATGCTCCTTACTTTGCAAAAAGATACGCACGCCCATCAGGCTGCCCACAGGTATAAAATGGTTTACTGACATGGCAAGCCCGCCTCCGCTGATGTCCAGGATCAGCCCCTTGTTCGGTTCTCCCAGGGAGTCCAACAACTTATGCAAGGGCTGGTTTATATTCAGTTGCACGCACTCGCCATTACCCGTGTCTGGAAATTCTTTTCCCCGTTCCCCAGGATCTTCTCCTTCATAGCCGTTCCCTTTCTCAAGCATCCAGTAATGGACATCCATGGATACGGGTAGCCGGTAGAACTGCCGGCGCTGGCTCCGTTTAATCTCATCGGGCCATTCCAGGACAAAAAGGGGAATATTATTGCTGCGCCGACGGCCGGTCACCCTGCTGGTAAAACTGTAGAGGCCGTCTCCAAAAGCCAAACGCAAAGCATACTCTTTTTTTTCGCGCAGGATGAACTGAGCCTGCCCCTTCATGGGCACACCAATTGCCAATGAACCCTCATCCACTTCCTGGATAATGCTTTTATAATAAACATCATTTTCTTCATCATAAACTTCGATGAGCATATTTTCCCGGAAAATAATTTTCACCGCCATCATTTATCCCCCTGACCTATTGCTCGGCTGTCTCGCCCAGCCACCGCTGAAACAGACGCTTGAGAAACCTTTTTTCTTTTTTCTGCGGGAGCGGAGCTTTATCTATTCCCAGGAGATGACGGGCAATCTGCTGCGTAGCCTGGGCTGCCCGGGAACGGGGAAACTGAAGGACGTAAGGTGAACAGCTGACCACTGCTTTTTGCACATGCTGGTCAAAATCAACACTCCCAAGATATGTTAGTTCCAAACTTAAAAAATTGTGACAAACCTTGGCAATACGATGATAAATCATTTCCCCTTCTTTAGGGCCACTGACCATGTTGACAATAAGACCCACGCTGGAATGCATACCGTATTTATCAACCAGCTTGATAACACTGTAAACATCCGTTATGGCTGTGGGCTCAGGCGTTGTTACCAATACAAGGTCATCGGCGGTGGCAATAAAATTAAGCACATTGCGGGATAAACCTGCTGAACAATCAACAAACAAAACATCTGTCTCCTCTTCCAGGTAGGAAAGGCGGGAGATAAGTTGTTCGCGCTGCTGGTTATCCATATTTATGATCTCCGGGATACAGGAACCACCGGGAAGGACTTCCAGGTTATACGGACCCTGCAGGATAATATCACGTAACTCCTTCTTTCCATTCATAACGTCCACAAGGGTAAAAACAGGTTTCAGATCCAGGAGAATATCCACATTGGCCATTCCCAAATCTGCATCCAAAATAAGGGTTTTGTGTCCCAATTGCCCCATGGTAATGGCCAGGTTGACCACAAGGTTAGTTTTGCCCACGCCTCCCTTGCCGCTGGCCACAACAATGATACGGGAATTGCCCTGCCTTTTTATGGGCGCCACATCCCGCTGACCCTGTACAAGTGCCCGCAACCGTTCTGCCTGGTCAGCCATTATTCTTCCTCCCCCAGGATCAAAGCGGCAACCTTGTCCACATCTGCCACACAGATATCGTCCGGCACGCTCTGTCCCATAGTCAGGTAAATCACCGGCAAGCCGGTATAATGAATAGCGTTAAGCAAAAATCCGTACGTACTCGTCTCGTCAAGCTTGGTGAAGATTAATCGGTTGTAATTCATGCAACGAAAATTTTCTGTAATCAGTTTCAAATCCCGCATTTTTGTGGTGGCACTGGCTACAAGAAACGTTTCGGCCGGCGGCAAATTCTGCAGGTAGCCTGCCAGTTCTTTAATATGGGGAAGATTAAGGGTGCTCCGGCCTGCGGTGTCAACCAGGATGCGCTGGCAATGGCTAAACTTTTCAATGGCACGGCGCAAGTCTTTTGGGGTCATCACCACTTCCAGAGGCAGGCCCGTAATGTCCGAATAAGTGCGTAATTGTTCCAGGGCGCCGATACGGTAATGATCTATAGTGATAATTCCCACATGCTCCCCCTGGTAGAGGGCGTAGCGGGCCGCCAGTTTGGCCAGGGTCGTTGTTTTGCCTACCCCGGTGGGACCCACAAAGATCTGCACCGCCGCCCCTTTTTCCGGGACTGTTTTTAAGCGTTTGCGCAGACTTTTGCGCAGAAACAGGGACGCCACCGCTTCAGGGAGGCGAACATCCTCATTAATAAAGCATCTAACCTCGTCTATCAACTCCTGGATCAGCTCCGGAATAACCTCCTGCTGCTCCAGGTGATAGCGCCAGCGTTGGAGTTGTTCATGCTCCGTGTTGCTCACCTCGGCAGGCTTCTCTTCTAGCTGCACAAGACGGGTCACAATTTTCCTTAACTCTGAAAGCTCTTCCCGAATCCCCCGGTCCACCTCCTGGATGGGAGGGGGCTTTGGCGCTTCATTCCGGGAATAATAATTGTCCACCGCAGCTGTAATCTCCATCCGGGGTGGGATGAAAAAACCTCTCCAACCCTTTGAACGGACACGGCGGCTTTCCAAAATAACCGCATCAGGGCCGAGTTCATCCTTAACACGCATCATTCCTTCCCGCATGTCCTGCACATAAAACTTTCTAACTTTCATTTTCCTTTAACACCCCCACGGCTTCTACGGCTACCTGCGGCACAACTTCGTTTAGGGAAACTACCGGCAGATCGGGAAGGAAACGCTCTACCAGGCGACGAAACGGCAGGCGGATGCGCGGTGAGGTAAGCACAACAGGGGAAAGACCCCGATTACGCAACTTTTCCACCATACTGGAAATACCCTGCACAATACGCTGGGAAATTTCCGGCTCCAGCACGGGAAAACTGCCATGCATTGTCTCCTGCAATGATGATGCAATATGCTTTTCCAGTGAGGGATCGATGGTAATGACAGAAAGCTTCCCCTCATCCCCGGTAAAACGGGCGCTAATTGTCCGCGCCATGGACTGGCGTACGTATTCCGTAAGCAAATCGGGAGCACGGGTAGACGGGGCATGATCTGCCAGCGTCTCCAGGATGGAGGGGAGATCCTGCAGTGGGATATTCTCCCGCAAAAGGTTTTGCAACACCTTTTGCACATCGCCCACACTCATTAGTTCCGGGATCAATTCATCCACCACCGTGGGCCTGCTCTCCTTGACCATATCCACCATCTCCCTCACTTCCTGGCGGCCAATCAGTTCGTGGGCATGGGAGCGTGTAATTTCTGTAAGATGTGTAATCAATACGGTGGCCACATCCACTACCGTACACCCCTTGATTTCCGCTTCATCCTTCTGGGCAGGGGAAATCCATACGGCCGGCAGGTTGAAGGTGGGCTCCGTGGTAGGTATACCACCCAGTTCCTCCGGAGGAACACCATCCGGATTGAGGGCCAACAGGTAACCGGGACGGAGGTCGCCGCGGGCTATTTCATTTCCTTTTAGTTTTATGAGGTATGTATTGGGGGGAAGCTGCAAATTATCCCGGATCCGGATGGGACGGATAATGATCCCCAGTTCCGTGGAAAGGCGGCGCCGTGCTGTGGTGATCCGCTGCAGTAAGTCCCCTTCTTCCGTTTTTTCAGTGAGGGATACAAGGTTATAGCCAATTTCAATTTCCATCAGGTCAGGCTTCATCAGGCTGCGAATATCTTCATCGGGGCCAACAGGTTCCTCCTCCGGTTCCTCTTCTTCCATCTCATGCTTCTGCATTGCTGTTTTTTGCTCCTCCCGCATGAGCAGGAACGCACCCGAACCACACGCCAGGGCCATCACCAGAAAGGGAAGGAAAGGCAAATCGGGGATCAGACCCATGGAGAGGAGGATCGCCGCCACAATACCCAAGACCTTGGGGACACTAAGAAACTGGGCGCTAAAATCCTTTCCGAAAGATAAGTCCCCGGTTGTGCGGGTTACAAGCATGCCGGCAGCGGTGGAAACAAGAAGCGCAGGGATAGTTGCCACCAATCCGTCACCCACCGTAAGAATTGTATAAGTGCGCGCAGCTTCCTCGAAATTCATTCCTCCCATCACCATTCCCACCACCAGTCCCCCGATGATGTTGATCAGCACAATAATCACCCCGGCAATGGCATCGCCGCGCACGAATTTGCTGGCACCATCCATTGCACCGAAAAAGTCCGCTTCCCGTTGAATCTTGTTCCGCCGGGTACGGGCTTCGTCCTCGTCGATTAGGCCTGCATTAAGATCGGCATCAATACTCATCTGCTTGCCGGGCATGGCATCAAGAGTAAACCTTGCTGCAACCTCTGCGATCCGGCCCGCACCATTGGTGATTACCACAAACTGCACAACGGTAATGATTACAAAAATGACCAGGCCGATTACATAGTTACCCCCAACCACAAACTCCCCGAACGCGTTAATCACATCGCCGGCCCGCGCCTCCGTGAGAATAAGACGGGTGGAGGAGATATTCAGGGAAAGGCGGTAGAGGGTTGCTACCAGGAGGACAGAAGGGAACGTGGAAAGCTGCAGCACCTCCGTCACAAACAGGGTCATCAGCACAATAATCAAGGCCAGGGTGAGGTTGATCACGAGCATGACATCGAGCATCCCCGGCCGGATGGGAATAATAATGATGGCAATGATGAAAACAAAAGCCAGGGCCGCAATAACGTCGGCATTTTTGAACAGGGTTACTATTGTACTGCGGGAAGCTGTGAGGGGAGAAGGCAATCGGGTCAGCCTCCTTGTAAGTTGAGTATTCCTGATTCCTTGTACTGCTTTTTCAGACATATTTTGCTATTATTATATGCCCCGCCTCCAATTTTTGCAAGGGCCCTATGCCCTGGCTCCTTATCAGGCCCCTACCCTGCGACGGCGCAGCCGCTCTTTTTCCTGCAGGCGGTAAACGAGGGCCAGGATCTCTGCCACTGCCTGGTAAAGATTGCCGGGAATCTCAGACCCCACATCCACCTCACGGTAAAGGAGACGGGCCACCGGCGGATTTTGGATAATGGGGATCTGATGATCGCCGGCTATTTCCCGGATCCGTTTCGCCAGCACCCCGGCACCCTTGGCAAGAACCACGGGGGCACTATTTTCCTTTTCATTGTAACGGAGGGCTACGGACAACTCCGTAGGATTTGTAACAACAACTGTAGCTTCAGGCACCTGGGCCATACTGCGCTCCCGGGCCATGGCACGCTGCCGCTCCCGCAAACGTGAGCGCACATGTGGATCCCCTTCCATCTGCTTATATTCGTCCTTAATGTCCCGACGGGACATACGGAGATTTTTAATAAATTCGTGGCGCTGGTAGATAAAATCAATAATGGCCAGGATAAAAAAGAGGGCAGCCACGCGAAAGGCCAGCCCCACTAAAACCTTTCCCAGCACATTGGCCGTTACCCACGCTTCCTGCCCCAGCAACAACAGCATGTGGGGCAGCTGGTTGCGCAGGTAAAAATAGCTGACCAGGGCAAAAATAAGTACTTTAAGGATGGATTTGAGCATTTCAAAAAGGGAACGGCGGGAAAGAACACGTTTGAATCCTTCCACCGGGTTAAGACGATTCAGTTGCGGTTTAATCGACTCCGTGGATACAAGAAAACCTACCTGCATAACATTGGACATGAAACCAAGAAAAAAAGCCGCCAGCAGGAAGGGCAAAACCAATCCCATGAATTGGTTCAGGGACAGGTGCACCAGAGAAAGGATGGGCAGTTCACCGGAGGCCATTTCCACGGGAAGGGCACGCAGATAATGGTTCAGCATGGCAAAAAGCCTGTCACGGAAAAACGGCCAGAGAAGAATAAAAACAGCGACCATGCCAACCATGTTAATCGCCGCGTTCAATTCCATGCTCTTCATCACCTGCCCCCGTTTACGCGCTTCACGTAGACGGTGCGGCGTGGGCTGCTCTGTTTTGTCTTCTCCTTCAGCAAAAAGCTGGAGGTTTAGCAAACGAATATCTTCCATCCTATGTCCAACTCCGTAACACCAGGATCAGATCCCTGGCAAGCATATCAAAAACATCCCGCATCACCCTGCCCATAAGGGGAAGAACGAGCATAAACACCAGCAAAACCAGGGCCACTTTCAGGGGGAGGCCTACGATAAAAACATGAATCTGGGGCACAGTCCGCGATAAAAAGCCCAATGCCAAATCAAGCATCCACAGCACAATCACCACCGGGGCGGAGATCTGGAAAGCAAGTAAAAAAACGAAACCAAATGTGCGTACATAATGCCAGATTACATCCCCACTTGCAAAGGCACCGGTGAGGGGAACAAGGTTGAAACTCTCCCGCAAAGAAAGAATAAGAATATGGTGCCCATTTACTGTGAGGTAAAGAACCACCGCCATAAAGTAGAAAAACTGCCCCATAATGGTAACCTGTCCACCGAACAGGGGATCAAAACTGCCGGCCATCATGAGTCCGGCCTTATGGTCCATAAACTGCCCGGCCATCAGGAAGGTAGCCAGGAAAAGGTACACGGTAAAGCCTAAAACCAGGCCGGTAAGGATCTGCCTTCCCAGCACCAGAAACAATTCCAAATCATTGGCAGGTAATTCCAATTGTCCGTCCCAGCTTATGGTAAGAAGGAGTGCAAAGACAAAGGAAAAAAATATTCGTACCACAATGGGAATACCCCGCCAGCCGAAGAGGGGAATTGCCGCAACAAAAGCAGCGATACGGGCAAAGATAAGCAGAAAGGGCCACCAAAATTCCAGGAAAAAAGCCTCTGCCATTTTGTTCATCCCCTCATAAAACAATAAGAGTACAGCATTAAAGATTTAAAATGGAACGCCCAAATTTGCCCAGAGGTTAATGGTAAAATTCATAACCATACTCAGAATCCAACTTCCAAAAATATAAATGGAAAGGAGCACTGCTGCGATTTTTGGAACAAAGGCCAGTGTTGGCTCCTGGATCTGTGTGGTGGCCTGAAAAATACTCACCATGAGGCCTACTGCCAGACCCGTTGCCAGGACAGGCGCTGCCACAAGCAAAATAGTGGCAATTCCTTCCCGTGCCGTATCAATAACAAATTCGGGGGTCACTTTTTATCCCTCCTCTAGGCGTAACTTTGAACCAGGGACTGTACCACCAGGTACCAGCCGTCCACCAGGACAAAAAGCAATATCTTAAAAGGCAGGGAAACAATAACCGGTGGCAACATAAACATCCCCATGGACATGAGGATGCTGGCCACCACCATGTCAATTATTAAAAAAGGAACAAAAATAATAAAGCCCATTTGGAAAGCGGTTTTCAACTCGCTGATTACAAATGCAGGGACAAGTGCCCCAAAAGGGGTCTGGGCCCGTTCCTCGGGTACTTCCAAATTGGCCACATCCAGGAAAAGGGCCAGGTCTTTTTCCCGGGTATTGTTCAGCATAAATTCCCGCAGGGGATGGCTTGCCATGTCCAGGGCTTCCTCAAAGCTGATTTCCTCAGCCCGGTAAGGCCCTAGAGCCTGCTCATTCATCTCTGCCAAAACGGGTGACATAACAAAAAATGTAAGGAATAGTGCCAGGCCAATAACAACCTGGTTGGGTGGAATTTGCTGCGTGGCAAGGGCATTACGCACAAATCCAAGGACAATCACGATGCGGGTAAAAGAGGTCATGAGAA
Source organism: Syntrophomonadaceae bacterium (assembly GCA_007131175.1). GTDB lineage: Bacteria > Bacillota > Dethiobacteria > DTU022 > UBA8154 > UBA8154. The sequence continues at coordinate 14,456 of SLRC01000137.1, read as the reverse complement.
TGACAAACGCGGGGGCCAGACTCAATATGGAGATAAGGAGTAAAAGTTGTAGTGTTCCCACAAGCTGTTCCGGATCATCGGCCGTTCCCACCTGGAGGTTTATATCAGGAATGGGAATGGCAGGCTGAGCTACAGCCATGCTGCCACCGCAGAGCAGGGTAAACAACAGGCAGGCCAGTAAAACCGGCAGCATTTTTTTCATCATATGCTTTCCCTCTACCCTTTCCTGCCACAACACTGAAAATATTCTTCTTCCTATACTTTCCTGAATTTATAATTTCTCGTTAAATTGACATATTCCTCTTTATTTTCTCCTGCTAATTATGTTTTTTACTTTAACTGACAAACTTTTTAACCATCTTTCGATGCGGGCAAACCAACTACCGGCCTTACTTTCCCTCATTTCCTGCAACATAGCAGCAAAAGATAAATTTTCCCTTTCCGGGTAACCTTCCAGACTCTCATTTTCCCCGTAAAACTTTTCACCCCAATTAGGTCCCAGATCCTTAAGAAGCACTACCGTATTTGCAGTAGTGCTTACAAGAAGGTAATCATCCCCGACCTTAACCACATAGAGAAAAGTGCGGCTGTTCAAGGCGGATCGTTCAAGCACCCTCACCTGCCTTCCCATACCGAAGGCGGGAGCAAATCGCCTCAGAAAAAAACGCAGCCCAAAGTACGTCAGGATGATTACCAGGGGAAAAACAATTAAAAGTCTCAGCACAGCTTGGTAAAGTTCCATGAGATTATACTTCCTTATTAACAACTCAGGTGTTCAGAATTCAGACCCTCCACGCCGGTCCCTGCGTTGCCGGCACCATCAGGATGAAAATTCAACAGCAAGCTGAGCGGCGTAGGGTTGCGAGTGAAAACGAATCTTACATCTTGCTTCCTGCTTCTTGAATTAAACTGAAAAGCAAAGGGCCGCAGGACGTTCAAGCATTATTTTCCGCTCCCCTTGGCCCTGGCTCATTTCCAGGAGGCGAACCGGGAGAGACATTGCCTTTTTGCGGTTCTTCCTTTTTGTCCCGCAGCGCTTCTTTGCCAATGGTGGTAATGCGCAAACCGAACCGGTCATTGACCACAACCGTCTCCGCCTGGCCCAGATATTGCTCATTAACGAGAACTGTTGCACTATCTCCCGCAATTTTATCCAATCTAATCACCGATCCCTCTTCAAGTGCCAGCAGTTCCCGCACCGTTATGTCCGCCGTCCCCAGTTCACCGCATAACACCAGGGGAATATTGTTGAAAAGGCTTCCGTGTGGTTGTTGTGCCGACGATCTGGGGCGGGGCTTCAACTGGACAAACTCCACGCGCTGCACCAGTGGCTTTTTGCTATTTTCCCCTGTTTGTTTCACTGCATTTTCTGCGGAACATTCAGCCTTACCCGAATCATCTGCCAGGCTTTTCAGCATGGCGTCAAGCTCTTCCTGGCTCATGGATTCACTCAAAGCAAACACCACCAATCTAAAGGACAGTCTGAGCTATTAAATGGCACGCACCTGATTACTGAACCATCACGTGCCAAAAATATATCCCCACGATTTCATCTTCAAGAAACATCTCGTCAATGGTCCGGTGCAAATCGTCACGCAACTGCTCCTTGCCTTCAGCAGTCATAATCTCTTCACTGCTGACATCCCAGAGTACCTTGTTCACCTTGTCCCGGATCTCCGGCATCCGTTGCTCCAGTTGAGACTCCAAGCGGGCATTATCGTAACCAACATAAAATTTAACACTTAAAAAACGGTTGCGCGAACCTCCATCGTCCAGGTTCACCAGTATTTCCGGCACTTCAAACATATAATCGGGCACCTTTTCAACATGCTCCGGCGGGGTTGGAGCCGGCCATCTCTCCTCCAACGCCGGGAACAAAAACCCGAGCACGCCTATGCGCAATGCAAGCCAGCCAAGTAAAACTAAAAGCAGCAGCACAGCAAGCAGGACCACAGCAATGATAATTAAAGTTTTTTTTCTTTTTTTGGGTTTCTTCTCAACCTTGATAACCTCTTCTTCCCCAGCCACTTTCCCACCTCCTGCATCCGCTAGTCGTTAATTCTGATAACCGATATGACCAGGGTAACCCGACGGTTGCGTGCCCGGCCTTCTGCCGTTTCGTTCGTGTCAATGGGATGATACTCGCCGTACCCGGTAGCCACCATACGTCGGGGGTTTATATCATGTTCTTCCACCAGGTAACGGGCCACCGTCACGCTCCGCGCCACCGAAAGTTCCCAGTTACTTGGGTATTGAAAGGTTTGGATCGGAATATTATCCGTATGCCCCTCCACAATAATCTGGTTGGGAAGTTCGGCCAGCAAATGGACTAGGATATCCAGTGTAGGCAGAAAATTCTCTTTTAGCACGGCCTGTCCCGAATCGAAAAGAATCCTTTCCGGCAGCTCAAGGACAACCCCCCGTTCTTCCAGGCTTAACTGGATATCATCTTCCAGGCCCGCCTCCTGCAGAAAGTTTTTCACCTCTTCATAAGTTTCTTCCAGTTCATGCAACATTTCGATCAAGGTTTGTTCCCGCTCCCCCATAGCCTCAGCTAATTCTTGCATGGGAACATCAGCCGTATCCAAACGCTCCCCCTCTCCCGCCGTGGGATCAGTGGAGCCTACCAGGATACCGCTCCGTCCCATAAAGGAATGCTGGATGGCGGACATTACCTCCTGAAAGCGCTGCACATCAAGGGAAGAAAAGGTGAAGAGCAGGATAAAGAATGTAAGCAGCAGGGTAACCATATCACCGTAGGTGGTCATCCAGGCAGGCGAACCTGACTCTTCCGTTTTTTTAGGACGCTTTTCCCGGTTCATCTGACCACCTCCGCCATTAGTTTCTTGCTCCATTTAAACCTTCATAACCAGGAATTACATTTCTTCAGAAACGGCCTGGGCATCGGCAGGTTTCTTCTCCTCGACCCCATTACGCTCCTGGGGAGACAGGTAAGCTTTAAGTTTTTCCTGGACAATACGTGGATTCACACCAGCCTGGAGAGCCAGCAGGGAATCCACAATGGCCTCCCGGTAGCTCATCTCCGCTTCACTGCGGATCGCCAGCTTGGCAGCAATGGGATTCAAGACCAGGTTGGCCAGCAGCGTGCCGTAAAATGTAGTCAGCAAGGCAACCGCCATCCCGGGGCCGATCATCTCCGGATCATCCAGGGAGGTAAGCATTTGCACAAGCCCGATCAGGGTCCCGATCATCCCAAAGGCAGGGGCAATGCCTCCCCATGTCCGAAAGACATTCTGGCCCATGGTGTGACGCATTCCCAGGCTGCGTATATCCGTCTCCATAATATCGCGAATGGATTCGGGCTCGAAACCGTCAATGACCATCTGCAAGCCGTTACGCATGAACGGGTCTTCCAGTTCTTCCAGGTCATCTTCCAGGGCCAGCAGCCCTTCACGGCGGGCCCGCTGTGCCAACCCGGCGAACGATTCGGCGAGGGCACCCACATCCCGCTTATTTTCAAAAAGGGCCTGCATCGTCACTTTGGCAACCTGTTTAATCTGTTCCATGGGGAAACTGACCAAAAGGGCTCCCGTGGACCCACCCAATACGATAACCATCCCCGGCCAGTTGATAAAAGCGCCGATAGGACTGCCCATCAGGATTCCCCAAAGAACAAGGACCGATCCCAGGACCACACCGGCCACGGTCAAGATATCGATTTTTTTCATTCATTTACCCCGTTTCCACCATTAGGCGCCCGAAACGTCCCTGGTAATTTTCAACAATATCCGGGGAGATCCCTGCTTTCCCGAAAAAGATCCCCCCGAATTATCATTGTCCCCACTCAGATACTCCCTTTTCAATCAATACATTGCGATACCAGGCAATATCTACCGCTTAATATTAACCAGTTCCTGCAGCACCTCATCGGAGGTGCTGATTACCCGGGAATTAGCCTGAAAAGCCCGGCTCGTGGTGATCATCTCCGTAAACTCATTGGCAAGGTCAACATTGGACATCTCCAGAGATCTGGCCTGGATCAGGCCCCGCCCCTGGTCGCCGGGTAAACCGATACGGGCATCACCGGAGTTGGCTGAGACATCATAGAGGTTTGCACCTATTTTAAACAAACCTTCGGGGTTGATAAAGGAGGCCATGGCCACCTGCCCCAGCGCTTTGATCATCCCGTTCGTATACGTACCCGAAACAACCCCCGTAGCCTGAATTTCAAAAGCCACCAATTCCCCGGCGGCAAAGCCGTCCTGCCGGCGTGCGATCACGTTGCTGTCCGCCACCAACTGGGTAACAATGCTGAAATCGGGGGTAAACTCCACCATATCTGCCCCGTTATTGGGATCAAAGAATAGCTCATTAATTGTTGAGGTTTCCCTCAGCCTGCCGCTGGCATTAAACTCCAGGATCCCCGTCGCCCCGTTCAGCGTAATGTTTGGATCGGGATGGCTGATGGTGTATTCCCACGTATTTATATCCGTTTTCTGAAAAACAATATCCAGAAAGTGCTGATTGCCCAGGGAATCATACGCATAGGCCGTGTAGCCGTAAGCGGACTCGTTTTCAAGCATAAAAGAAAAGGTGGTATGGGGATAAGTGGAATCGCCTATTTCGTCAACCCCCAAAGTTGTAAAACCGTCGTAAACGTTGCCGCGGGAATCGAGGGTGAAAAAGCGTAAAACTGTGGTATTGTCATTGATCGCTTCATCATCAAAAACCCATTCGGCATTAATATCATAGCCGGCAGCAGCTGGGGAATCATAACCTACCCTAACAAGATCATCACCGGCAACCGCCTCAGCTTTTACATCAAAAACAACTTTGTCACCAACAGTGTAGTTTGCTCCACTCCCCGCAGTACCACCAATAAGCCCGGCGCTGAAAGTGAGCCCGCCTATTACCTGGTCACCCGTTTCGTTATCTGCTTCAGTGTCCACGCTAAACGTAATTGATTCAGGCTTTGTATAAGAGCCGTCTTTGTTGTACTGATGTGATGTAAGGCGGAAAGTAACCAAATCCCCGTCTTTGGACACAACTTCCAGTAACATTGATGCATTAATATTCGATGGATCCACATCGGGATCAGCGCCGTCTAGCCAGCTGTTCAGATCCTCGTGCTGCACAAACTGCTGTAAAGCAGTTACTGAATAATCCACACCCCCGGCCATTTCTTCCGTAATTATCTCATAATCGCCAAACTGCAAACCGCTGGCCAGGACCTTGTTAATCCCTGAATTGGCGTCAATTACGAGGTTTGATGGCCGTCCCAAAACAGCATTCAGGTTCCCGGCAAAATCCATCATGGAAGTTGCTTTGGCAATGGTGTCTTCCCCAAGGGGGATATTGATCCTGCTCAGGGGCTGGGATGTGTCGATAACCTCTTCCCCATCATCGTTAAGGACGGGCACCCATCCCATGAGGGTCATCCCGTTGGCATTAACAAGAACCCCGGAGGAGTCCCGCACAAAAGAACCATCCCGGGTGAAGTAGTTTTGTGCCCCGTCACTCACCACAAAAAAGCCCCGTCCTTCGATTGCCAGGTCCGACTCCCGCCCCGTGCTCGTCAAGGCTCCCTGGGTATGGATGGGAGTGGAGGAGGAAAGGCCCATTCCAAGGCCCACCTGCACAGGGTTGATCCCCCCCTGGCCCGGTTGGGGGGCGGTGGCTCCCCGCACTGTTTGGCTGAAGATATCCTGGAAAAGAGCCGTGTTGTATTTGTAGCCCACCGTATTCACATTGGCAATATTGTTACCCACCACGTCCAGCTTGTTTTGATGATTGCGCAAGCCGGAGACTGCTGCTGACAAAGATCTGATCATCTTTTAATGACCTCCTTTAGCTCCATCTTACCGCTGAAAATAAATCCCAAGGTCCCGGTTTCTCATTAATTATACAAACCGGGCGGACTGCTTCGTTCATTCCACAGCCCCGGGCTTCCTCGCGGGGAGGTCCAGCCCTTTTGTTTTTACCACAATATCTTTATTCCACAATCAATGCGCTGTCAATATTGGTAAAGACATGCTCCTTCATGCTTTGCCCATCCAACGCTGTAATGATTGTGCGGTTATCCACCCCGGCCACAAAAGCCATATCCCCATAAAGCAACAGGGAAGCACGGCATCCTTTTTCCGCCGCTTTGTCCACAGCCTGGGCCAGCTTTCCCACTTCCTCCGGTCCAAGCTCGATACTCCTGTCCTGCAGCCGCTGCCGGGCGTGGGCGGAAAAGCTGATCTCCCGTGTCCGGACCTGTTGCTGTCCCAGCACCGTTGCAAAATCATTTCCGGAGGCTTCCGATCCCCTGGCCTTGTCTGTTTGGGACCGGGAAGGCCTGCCCGTCGGTACCCCTTCTCCCAATCCGGGGAGCCGGGACCTGCCAATCCCGCCGTCAGACATCATCCATTTCACCGCCTCTGTCATTTAGTACATGGTTACTTTTACTTTCAACGCCCTCTACTCGCTGCACGGCCTGCATGGTATATTCCTGCCCCTTTACCATAAGCAAAGGCTTCCCATCCTCAAAGCGGATCGCCGTTACCTCACCCTGGTGGAGCTGGCCCTGGCTGTCCATTACCTCCACCGTGCGGTTAAGCAGATTAAGGGACTGCACAGGTGCCTGCTGTGCAGCAAAGTCTTCCACCGTCTGCTGCAGCTTGATAACGCGCTCCAGCATGGTAAACTGGGCTATCTGGCTCATGAAATCACCCATATCCTGCCCCCCGCTAAAGGGATCCTGGTATTTCATCTGGGTTACGAGCAGTTTGAGAAAGGTTTCTGTCCCCATATCCATGGCCTTGTTTTCCACTCTGCTCTCCTGCGTGCTGCCGTACGGTTCACCGGAACCACCCGCTATCCCGTCGATGGGCATGCTAAACACCTCCATTTGGCCAACTTTCCAACTTTCCAACTTTTTAAACCAGATAGTTCACCCGGTGTACCCCTCCATCAGGTTGGGGAATTCCCATTTGCTGCAGGCTCTCATTTTGCTGCAGTGCTGCAGCACCATTAACGGGCGGGTTTTTTCCCCATTTCCCCGCTTCGCCCCCCTTCTCCTGTTCCTCGTCTCCCACAAGTACACGGAACTCCTCCACCTGCATGTTCATATCCTGAAAACGCTGGCGCAACGCGTCCAACTGTCCCTCGAGCAGTTCCTTTACGGCCACATGCTCCGTTAAAATTTCCGCAGAAAGGACACCCCGGACATTACGCAGCTTAATCATCATGTTGCCAAGATGTGCCGGGTGCAGTTGCATGCGTAATTCCTGAACCCCCGGCCGTGCCAGCATGGCAAGGCGCTCCATTACCTGGGCCATAACTTCGTGCGGTTGGAATGAAGGGGTGGGAGGGGTAAAACTGCGGGTGCCGGCAACCATTTCTCCCCGGCCGCTCAATACAGCGCCGGCCCTGGCACTGTCATTTTCCCCAAAACGGGGTTGGAAATCCCGGTCAAGGGCCTGTGCTGTCCCTTTTAACTGCTGTTCCGCAACAAGCTCGCCAAATTGTCGTGCCGTGCCTGCCTTCGCTTCTTCACTGCCGCCCGACAGCATGCTATTGAGGAATTTCTCCACACGGGTGAGCAGTGCTGCAAAAGGACGTGCCTTTTCTCCACTTTCCCCTTCCCGGAAAAGCTCCATTCCCTCCAGGTGTTCCCTTAACTGTATCAGGAGTGGGGCAGGCAGATCGCCAAGAGGCTTCCCTTCCTGCAGGTAAGACGCCACAAGGGTTGTTGCCTGGGGGCTCAGACCTTTATCGGAGATGAGGGGTGCCGTTGCCGTATGGAGCTGCTTTTCCATAACGGTTTTCTCTTCCAGGGGACGGGCCAGTGCTTCAATCCGCTCCAGTAAGTGCTGTGGCAACTGTTCCAGCTTTAGTTCCGGCATTTGCTCCGGTGCTTTGCCTCCCAGGGGCTGTCCCGGCCATAATCCCGGTTGTTTGCCCTGGGGGTATTGTTCTGCTTTCGTCCCGACCTCATTTTGCTTCCCCTTAAGGGTAGCTTCCCCTTCCAACAGGCCTGCCAGGATTAAACCGGCCAGTGCCTGCTCAGCAGGTTCGGTTAATTCGCTTTGCTGCTGCAGGGCCAAAGCCAACGCAGGATCCTCTATGGCAAGCCATTCTTGCAGCGCTTCCCCATCTTTTGCAGATTTTTCCCCAGAAATGGCACCCAGGGCAGTGTGCAAACCCTTTTCCGGTGCCTGGTTGCTTTGCGTCCGGGCAGCAAAAATGGCCTGCAGCATCGTGGAGAAAGAATCGCCGTCCACGACCGCCGGCCGGCCGGCCACGCCGTTTTCATGTACCCGGGGGACCCCATTGCCGATGGCTTCCGTTTTCATTTCTTTTCATCACCTCCTTTCCTTAATATGGAAATTTAAGAGTTCATTCCTTCTGCCTCATATAACAATTAATACTGAGTTCATCGTTCAGGCGCTGATCACTTACCTTTTCCTCTTCCAGGTAATTATGCTCTGCCTTTTCCCGCAGCAACGTCAGGGAACGGCAGGAACGCCACGATTCCATTACCACGTTGCGCTGCCGCTCCAGCTCTTTTTCAGCCTTTTGCAGTCTCTGCATACGCTCCTGATGGCACCTTTGCAAAAAACAGCGGTAGTTTTCCATGGCAATAAGACCCATGATATTAAGCTCTGACCCCTGTTGTGTACGGTGGTTCTCAAGCAGGCGCTCTTCTTCGGCCTGCAATCGCATTATCTCCTGTTGTACAGACAGGACCTCCCTTTGACGACGTGCCAGTTCCTCCTCCGCTATCTTTTTTTGATTCTCCCGGTATTCCAGCAGTTTCTGCAGCCTGAACTCAAAAGCCATAGCAGATCACCATTTGAAGGAATGCTCCCCTCTACTATTATTTTCGCTAATTAATTACCTTTTTAAAGAAGGATTGACAAATTATTTTTTTAGGGCGTGTGAAAAAGACCGGCAAAGGCTTCCATGGTTTGTTGCCATGTTACAGGCTCCGTCATATCCTGGCAAAGGAAACGTTCAATATTTTCCCGGTAGGTAATAGCCCGGTCCACGCGTGGATTGGAACCCTTTACATAAGCCCCGATATTGATCAAATCCTCATTATCCCGGTACGTGGCCAGCAGTTCCAGGACCTGGGACGCCTGTTCCCGGTGCTCCGAGGGCACAATATATGGCATCAGCCTGCTCGTGCTTCCCAGCACATCAATGGCAGGATAGTGATTGCGAGATGCCAGATTGCGGCTGAGAATGATATGCCCGTCCAGAATTCCCCTTACCGCATCGGAAATGGGTTCGTTTAAATCATCCCCGTCAACCAACACAGAATAAAACCCCGTAATTGAACCGGTGCTGGCAGTACCGGACCGTTCCAATAAACGGGGCAGGGCGGCAAACACTGAGGGAGTATAACCCTTGGTGGCCGGCGGTTCACCGATGGCGAGGCCGATCTCCCGCAGTGCCATGGCATAGCGTGTTACCGAATCCATCATGAGGATAACACGGCGTCCCTGATCCCGGAAGTATTCTGCCACGGCAGTAGCAACCTGGGCCGCCTTCACCCGTTCCAGGGCTGGCCGGTCCGATGTGGATACAATGACTACAGAGCGCTTCAGCCCCTCCGGACCCAGGTCCTTATTGATAAAATCCATGACCTCCCGGCCCCGTTCCCCCACCAACCCGATTACATTGACCTCTGCGTCGCTGTAGCGGGAAATCATGCCGAGGAGGGTGCTCTTACCCACACCGCTGCCGGAAAAGATGCCCACACGCTGTCCCTGGCCGCAGGTTAGCAGGCTGTCTATGGCCCGCACCCCGGTGGCCATAACTTCATCTATGGAGCATCGCTCCAGGGGGTTGGGCGGCTGGTTATCCACAGGGCGCTCCATGACCGGACCTTCCAGATCCCCACCCAGGATGGGCCTGCCCAGCCCGTTCAGGACTTTGCCCACAAGGTCCGGACCAATATTAACATAAAAAGGTTTCCCCGTAGCCAGAACACGGCATCCCGGCCCGATACCCCGCAGGTTACCCAGGGGCATCAACAGGGCTCTCCCCTGGCGAAAACCCACTACCTCAGCGGCAATGGGCTCTGCTTCTTTTTGAACTTCCACGAGGCAGAATTCACCTACAAATGGACGCAATCCACTTACTTCCATCACCAGGCCAATCACCTGGGTGACCCTCCCTTTAATGCTCAGGGGCGTGTGCGCCCAAATTTCCCGGTAGTATTGTTCTAAATCAATAACTTTTGCTGTCATATTTTTTTTATCTCCAGAATCAAACTTTTCAGCTTAGGGGAAGGTTATGATAACCCTGGTAAATATCGTCCGTTTGTTAAGGTAAGGAGTTTTTTAATGAGGATTTCCAGCTCTTTTTCCAGTTGGAATGTAATTTCAGCCTCTTCCGATTCCACAGCACAGCCGCCTGCCGGAATTGATTCATCTCCAATAATTTGCAGCGAAACGTCCTTTCGCAATAGGGCTTGTAATGCTTGTGCATGAAGCCTGCAGAGGGATTCATCCCTTGGGCTAACCCGCAAAACCACTTCATGCCCGCCGGGAAGAGCTTTCAGACAGCGGGTAATCACGGCAAGGATAACGTCTTCGCTCATTGTTACCTGCACGTTTAAAAGCTTCTCCGCCATACTCACAGCAATACTCAGCATATCCCCCTCTGCCCCGTCAAGCATGGACCGGTGCTCCTTTTTTGCCTCTTCCAGGGTGCGGGCTGCATCTTCCTTCAGCTTTGCCGCCTCCTGTTCGCCGCGGCTAAACCCTTCACGGTAACCTTCCTGTTCAGCCTCTTTACGCAGCGCTGCTGCTTCTTTCTCCCCTTTGGCCAGCATTTCCCGGCGCAGTTGTTCCCCCTCCTTGCGTGCCGCCGCCAGGATTTCCTTATGCTCCCTTTCTATCGCTTCACGTGACGGTGGCGGAGCTGATTGCTCCGCCGCCAAATCATTACCCCCATGATCGTCCCCGGGCATTTTCTCTTCCACGACCCGGGGCTCATAAGTTTTCCATCCTTTTACGTTGAGGCCGCGCAAAACCTTAGGCGATAATGGCATCTTCCCCACCCCTGGAAATAATAATTTCACCGGATTCGTCCAGACGCCTGATAATACCCACAATACGCTGCTGAGCTTCTTCCACCTCGCGTAATCGTACCGGACCCATGAAGTCCAAATCTTCTTTCAGCATCTCTGCAGCCCGCTTGGAGATGTTTCGGTAAACACGTTCTTTTACCTCTTCACTTGAACCTTTGAGGGCTTTGGCCAGATCTTTGCTGTCCACCTCACGCACCACGCGTTGGATGGAGGCATCGTCCAGAGAAATAATATCTTCAAAGATAAACATGCGCTGCCTGATCTCATCGGCCAGCTCCGCATCTTCTTTTTCCAGGTCTTCCAGGATAAGCTTTTCCGTGCCCCGATCCGCACTGTTCAGGATATCCACCACCGTGTCCACACCACCGGCCTGGGTGAAGTCCTGCTGAAAAATTGTAGAAAGCTTGTCCCGCAAAACATTCTCCACCTGCTTTAAAATTTCCGGTGAGGTCCGATCCATAAGGGCAATACGGCGGGCAATATCGGACCGCATTTCCGCTGGCAGTTCAGAGAGGATGCTAGCTGACTGATCCGGGTCCAGGTATGAAAGAATAAGGGCAATCGTCTGGGGATGTTCCTGGCTGATGAGGTTTACCAGTTGTTTGGAGTCAGCATGGCGCACGAAGGTAAAGGGCTTGACCTTGACCTGTTCCTTGAGCCGTTTCATGATCTCAACTGCTTTGTGCTGCCCCAGTGTTTTCTCCAGGATCTCCTTGGCATAATCAACCCCACCCTCCAGCATGAAACGTTGGGCCTGGCTGATCAGCAAAAACTCTTCCGCGATTTCGTCACGCAGCTCCTGGGGAACACGGTTCAGATTGGCTATCTCCATCGTCACAGCTTCAATTTCCTGCTCTGATAATTGCTTTAGCATGCGGGAAGCCAACTCCGGCCCCATGGCCAGGAGCATAACAGCAACTTTTCGCTTGCCGGAAAACTTCTCTTCCTTTGGCAAGGGAGAGCCTCCTTTAATTCAGTCTCAAAACGCCGCCTAATCCTCAACCATCCAGGAACGAAATACGGAAACGGCGATCTCAGGATTTTCCTCAACAATTTTACGGGCACGGCCCAGCGGTGTCCTTCCCGGTGCAACCTCTGGCACATATTCTTCTTCTGCCAGACCTGCCGCCAGCAGATCATCCAGGCTTCTGCCTTCGGAAACGGGGACAAGAAGCTGTTCCCGCATCCGGCGCCGGCGCCGCCAGATCACTATAATAATAATAAGGGCCAGCAGGGCAAAACCGCCCAATACTGCTAGCTGAAACATCTCTTCACGTCGCTGCTGTGCCTCCAGATCGGCCATGGCCGCTTTCATTTCATCTGCAAATGTGGTGTCAAATCTCATCCCCTGAACACTGATCTGATCTCCCCGCATATCATCATAACCGATAGCGGAAGCAACCAGGAGGTTTACCTGCTCAATCTCCTCTGCCGTAACCTGGTTCTCTCCCGTATCAACCACCACCGAAGTATGTAAATTAATTATTTTCCCGGGAGCGGCAATCACCCGCTCGCTGCTCTCGCTGATTTCGTAGTTGATGATCTCTTCACTTCGCTCATACCTGCTGTCACCACCGGGCACTGCCCCGATATACCCGGGATAATTTGCCTCTCCTACTTCACCCATTACGGGACCCGTCCCTTCAAACTCCTCATGAATCACCTGGGTGCTGCGGGGGACTCCCTGTTCATCATAGGTGATCAGGGTCATTTCCCGGGCATCAAAGTCCATTTCTGCTGTAATGAGGGTTAAGGCCCGGCCCGGCCCAAAAACCTGCTCCAGCATGCGCTGAACCCGCCTTTCCAGTTCCACTTCAAATGCCCGCTTGATTTCCAGTTGCTTTAAGGTGGAATCGGCCATGGCCATAACCGGGTCAGAACTGCTGAGGGCATCATGGAGCACATTTCCCTGGGTATCAATGACCACAATATTCTCTGCTTTGAGCCCCTCCACGCTGGAAGCCACAAGAAAAACAATACCCCGCACCTGCTCTTCTTTGATGGACACGAAGGGGTTCAGGGTGAGGGTTATGGCCGCAGAGGGATTGCCCCGCTCACTGAGGAAAACACGTTGTTCAGGAATGGCAAGATGTACACGGGCCTGGGAAACGGCGTCGAGGGATGTAATGGTGCGCCGCAGTTCTTCCTGCAGGGCACGCTGCAGTTTAACCTGGCGGTCAAAATCGGTAATCCCCAGCTGGTCCTCATCAAAGAGTTCAAAACCCAATCCCTGGGAGAAGGGCATATCCTGACCGGCCATCTCAATCCGCAGTTCATCCGCAACTGCGGCCGGGACCTGAATGGTGGTCCCGAAATCCTCCAGGCGATAGGCCACCCCCCGATCCCGCAAATACTGGACAAGGGGTGCTGCCTGGGCCGAATCAAGGTTGCGGTACAGGGTTACGTATTCTATTCTTTGCGGGGTAAATATGTACAACAGAATGGAGATAAACAGGGCAGCAGCAATGATCATGACAACAAGCTGGCGGGTTCTTCCTACCCCCTGCCAGCGCTCCTGCAAAGTTCCCATAGAGAAACCTTTTTCCTCTGCCATAATCCGCACCTACTTTAAAATAGAAAGTCTAAGTCGTTGACTTTGGACTTTCTATTAAATCTGCATCCGGGAAATTTCACGGTACGCATCAATCAGCTTATTTGTCACCTGTACACTGAGGTGTAGGGAAAGCTTCGCCTTTTCCGATACGAGCATCACCTGGTGCAGGTCCTCAATATTTCCCGAAACCAGTCCTTTTGCCGCCTCCGCTGATTTCAACTGCTCCTGGTTTACTTTGTAAAGGGCATCTGTTAAAAGATCGGCAAACTCAAAACCTCCGCTGATACCGCTCTTTTTTTCACCATCCTGCTGCAGCGGCGCCGGAAGTGGTGTTACAAAAGGATTAATTTTCATAAAGATCCCCCTGTTCTTAATCTTAAGTTCCTGTATCCTGCCTCCTTGTATTTATCAATTAACCCCGGCCGATCTCCAGCGCCTTAAGGTAAATACTCTTGGCCGTATTCACTGCCGTGGTATTGGCTTCATAGGAGCGGGATGCCGTGATCAGGTCGGTCATCTCCTTGGCCATATCAATATTAGGATAGGCCACAAAACCATCTTCGTTGGCATCGGGATGTTCCGGGTCAAACTCCATCCGGGGCGGATTGGGATCACTCACCACATTCGCCACACGCACACCATAGCCACGATACGCCGGCGGCATACTGCGCGCCTGAGCCAGCCTTTCCGCAAAAATTACGGTCTTACGCTGGTACGGTCCACCGGCCGCCGTGCGGGTTGTCTGCAGGTTAGCCAGGTTGCTTGCCACCGTATCCACACGCAACTTCTCTGCCGTGAGTGCCGAGCCGCTGATATGAAAAGAGCGGAACAGCTCCATCCTTACCCTCTCCCTTC
>SLRC01000191.1 GCA_007131175.1 Syntrophomonadaceae bacterium | reverse complement strand
CAGATGCTGAAAGCAAGCACGCCAATGGGATCGGGAAAAGTCCGTTCGAACATTGGCGTAACCCTCTCTGTTGAGCTTGCAGGTGCCAGATGAAGAAAAGCAAATCCGCAAATGGCGAAGATAGTAAAAGCTATTTTTAAATTATGAGACAGAGGAGGTGAGAAAAAAATGGATACCACCACGATTATCATTGTTGTGATTGTCCTAATTGTATTGTTTGGTGGGTTTGGTTATAGTCGAAGGCGGAGATAATACCGGATTATTCTATTATAATAAGGTCATCGTTTTCTAATGATGGTCTTATTATAGAAGTTATTAGTTCCAGGATGATAATCTCAGCTTCATAGTTTAAGTTCATAAAGAAGTATTTTTGACATTGGAGGATAAGGATATGCGTGCAATAAATTTGGATTATGGCGCGGCCACCCCTGTTGACCCGGCTGTATTGCAAGCCATGGAACCCTTTTTTGCGGAACACTACGGCAATCCCACCAGCGTCCATGATCTGGGAGAACGGCCTCGTCTGGCCCTGGCAGAAGCAAGGGAAAAAGTGGCGGGTTTGCTCGGTGCCGGCCCGGAGGAGATCATCTTTACCTCCAGCGCCTCTGAAGCGAATAATATGGTATTAAAAGGCTTTGCTGCCGCCCATCGCAGCAAAGGAAAGCATATTATCAGTTCTGTCATCGATCATTTCTCAGTGCTAAACCCTTTGCGCACACTGGAAAAAGAGGGCTTTACCGTGACCCTCTTGCCCGTGGATCACCATGGTCTGGTAGACCCGGAACAACTGCTCCAAGCCATCACCGGGGAAACTATCCTCATTTCCATCCAGGCTGCCAACCCGGAAATAGGCACGTTGCAGCCACTTGCTCAACTTACAGCTGTCGCCCGGGAAAAGGGTATCCCTTTCCACACCGATGCCACGGCGGCGGTCGGGTTTGTTCCTCTGAATGTGCAGGAAACGGGAGTTGACCTGCTGACACTCGCCGGTGATCAGTTTTATGGTCCCAAAGGCAGCGCCGCCCTTTGCATGCGGCGCGGAACCCGCCTGCTGCCCCTGCTGGAAGGGGGTATCCAGGAAAAGGGCCGCCGCGCCGGAACGGAAAACGTGCCGGCAATTGTGGGCCTGGGTATGGCTGCAGATCTGGCCCGGGAGATGTTGGCGGAACGGAGCAGCAGACTATCCATCTTGCGCGATAGCCTGCAAAAAAATCTGTTTGCCGCTGTTCCCCACTTGCACCTGAACGGTCATCCCCATTTGCGCCTGCCCCATAATCTTCACATTTCGGTGGAATTTGTGGAGGGAGAAGCACTGCTGATGCATTTGAACATGGCGGGTATTTATGTTTCCAGCGGCTCCACCTGCACTTCACAGGCTCTGAAATCCTCGCATGTGCTGCAGGCGGTGGGTCTTATTCCGGAGTTGGCCCAGGGATCGCTGCTTTTTACACTGGGGACGGGAAGCGAAGCGCAAGATGCCCCCTATGTGGCAGAACAACTTTCCCGTATAGCCGCGCAGCTGCGCCGCATGTCTCCCTTATATCAAAAATACCTGAAGGAGGGTGACCGTTAAATGGCATACAACGAAGCAATTATGGACCATTTCAGCAAACCGCGAAACGTCGGGGAGATAGAGGACCCTGACGGTGTGGGTGAAGTAGGTAACCCTGTCTGCGGTGATATGATGAAGTTTACCATAAAAGTCAAAGACGACCGGCTGGACGATGTAAAGTTCTTAACCTTCGGCTGCGGTGCGGCCATTGCCGTCTCCAGTAAGGTTTCAGAAATGGCCAAAGGCAAAACCCTGGATGAAGCCATGCAGATTACCAACAAGGATGTGGCTGAGGCATTGGGCGGCTTGCCGGGCAACAAGATGCACTGCTCCAACCTGGGTGCCGATGCGCTGCACAAAGCTATTGAAGATTACCGGGAACGTCAGAAATAATAAGGAGGGAAACCAATGCAGGACAAAAAGAAAGGATCTAATGCTGCCGAAAACGAGAAGCAATGCGTCTGCCCTTATTGTGATGACTTTGACTGTCCCATTACCTCAGATTCCGCCTGTAAGTCAAAACCGACAGAGTCCTTGCTCTGCCCTGAGTGTAAACGGCCCCTGGAAAAAGGAAGTAATATTTGCTACCACTGCAATATGGCATAAAGTGAAGTGGAGAACTTTGCGCGAATGTACCCGGAACCAGGGTCTATTTAAATTACCAAAAAAGCGAGGTGATCTTTTGACAGAGGAAAAGAAACATCACCTTGATTGTGTGGGCCTCTACTGTCCCGCTCCGGTGATGAACACCCGTACGGAGATAGACGGTCTGGAACCGGGAGCGGTGTTGGAAGTCGTTGCCGACGATCTGGCGGCCTGGGAGGATATACCCCGCTGGGCCAAGCGAGCCGGACATACAGTGATCAAGTCCTGGAAAGAAGGAGAAGAGTTGCATTTTTTAATTAAAAAGAAGAATCAAATATCGTAAGAAAAGGTTAGGTGAATATTGATGAGTGAAAAAAAGAAGATTTTATATGTGCAGACCAGTGGTGCCCACGAGCGCCAGTATTCGCCATTAATTCTTGCGCAGACTGCTGTATCCATGGATTTGGAGCCTACAATTTACTATTTGGGGACTGGTTTAAAAGTGCTTGTAAAGGGTGAAGCAGAAAAGATTAAAATAGGGGAATTCCCTGCACTAAAAGATGTGTTGCAGCAGGCAGTAGACCAGGGAGTCAAAATCATGGCTTGCCAGCAGAGCATACAGCTTTTCGACGGGAAAATCGAAGCAGACGATTTGATAGAAGAAGCGGTTATTGCCGGGGCAGCCACCCTCAACGATCTGGCCCTGGATGCTGATGCGATCCTGACATTTTAAGAAAACAGGAAGTTACAAAGGAGCTCAAAAGGTCAGACCGACTTGGGGACGGTTCCAATAATACCCAATAAATACCAATTATCTTTTTTCTTGTAATCCATTAATCGCCTATAGCTGAGAATTAGTAAGACCAGTGGTTTTAAGCTGTATAAGCAAATACACCCTTGGGATATTATCAATAACCTATGTCGTCTGCAGGCATCTCGTCAAGGCTATTGCAGCTACTTTATCATTGTGTTATATATTGTCTTCATTGAGAAAGACTATAGCTTCACGCTCCGGATCGCCAAGCGACATTGTTTTGACGCCTTCTTTATTATAGCTGTACATCTCAAGTAAAAATCCGGTATCAGTTAATTTCTTGTTGCCGGAAGAGGCGAAGAATGGTAAATTCCTGTGAAGCTTCGTTTTCTTGCTAATCCGGGGATCTTTGTATCACTCCCTGGGGATTATTGCAGCATATACTACAGCAAATTACCATAAAACGGGTAACATTGGAACCGTTCCCTTTTTCATGGTTTAGCTATGATCAGCTTTACAATTTTACCCATATGATCTTCAACTGTATCCACTTTTATACCGGCT
>SLRC01000140.1 GCA_007131175.1 Syntrophomonadaceae bacterium | reverse complement strand
TTAAGGAGATGATTAAATGTCTGCCGGACCGGAAGTACGCAAGCTGTATGTCGTGCTTGAAGAAACCCATGCTGATGGAGTGAAAAAACGTAAGATACCTTTACGGAAAGCAGCAGCAGCGGTAGTTTTTAAGAATCCTTTTGTGGACAAATATGAAGATGACCTGACGCTGCTTTACACCTGGAGTGAATCGCTGGGAGAAATGCTGACGCAAAAAGCGGTGAAAGCATTGGGTGTGGAACCGGACGCAGTGGAGAGTTACGGTAAGGCGGCTATTGTAGGTGAACGGGGTGAGTTGGAGCATTGCGCTGCGGTGTTGCATCCAAAGCTGGGCAAGCCGCTGCGGGATAATGTAGGTGGGGGCAAATCAATTATCCCCTCAGCGAAGAAGTTAGGTTATCCGGGTGCAGCCATTGACGTACCACTGCACTTTAAAAATGCGGCATTTGTGCGTACACATTTTGATGCCATGGAAGTGCGCCTTCCCGATGCTCCCCGGGCGGATGAGCTGGTTTTGGTCGTGGCTGTGACTGATGGGGGGCGGCCATTCCCCAGGATTGGCGGCCTTACTATTGATGAGGTAAAAGGCGAGGACGGATTGCGTTAACGGCAGAAGGTAAAGGAACCGCCCGTCCCCTTGCAGCCCGTTACAGGAGACACCTGTGTTTAAAGCCGCAGGCAAGACTTAACGGCACGGGTTTAAAAGAATCTTCAAGAGGAGATGGAGTCAATGGTAACGTCCCTAATTAATATTGGAAAAATTATCAGTGGAGATATCAACAACCCGTTGTTGACAGGAGATACGATTATCGTTTCGGAAGGGGAAATAGCTGCCATAGGCGGCAAAGAACTGCTTAATGAATATCAGGTGGAAAAAACGGTGGATGTGGCCGGTGCAACCGTGGCTCCCGGTTTAATTGATTCCCATGCACACCCTGTGTTAGGGGATTTTACTCCCAGGCAAAGTACCCTCAATTACATGGAAAGCAGCCTCCATGGCGGGGTGACGACTATGATTTCCGCTGGTGAGCCCCATACGCCGGGTCGTCCCAAGGATGCTGCGGGCACCAAAGCTTTAGCAATACTTGCCCATAAATCTTATAAAAACTTCCGCCCCGGTGGGCTTAAAGTTCATGGCGGAGCGGTAATTCTGGAAAAAGGCTTGGTGGAAAAAGACTTCGACGAAATGACTGAAGCCGGAGTCTGGCTGGTAGGAGAAGTCGGCCTGGGCAGTATCAAAAACCCTGAGGATGCTGCTCCCATGGTAGAATGGGCCAAACAACGGGGGATGAAGGTTGCCATGCATACGGGCGGGACATCCATCCCGGGGAGTTCTACCGTAACTGCAGAAATGGTAATGAAAACTAATCCCACCGTGGTTTCCCATGCCAACGGCGGCCCCACTGCCGTCTCGCTGGAAGAGATTGACAAGCTGATTGAGCAAACAAAATTGCCAATGGAAATCGTGCAGTGCGGTAATATTAAGGCAGCAGACTATGTGATAAAAAAATTAGCGCAAAAAGGAGAATTGGAGCGGGTTATTGTGGGAAATGACTCCCCTTCCGGTTCGGGAATTATCCCTTTGGGAATTCTCAGGACAATTACCCAGATTGCCTCTCTTTCCGGAATTCCGGCAGCAAAGGCCTGGGCCATGGCAAGCGGCAATACTGCAAAGGTTTATGGTCTCAATACTTCCTTAATCCAGGTGGGCAGTGAAGCAGACATGGTAATAATGGATGCTCCCATGGGCTCTGTGGGTCAGGATGCCCTGTCAGCAATGGAGGCGGGGGATATTCCTGGAATAGCTGTCGTAATGGTAGATGGTGAAATAAAAGTGAAAGTAAGCAGAAATACACCTCCTGCCACCCGACCTGTCACAATAACGTAACTGCCCTGTTCAGGAGCCATAAGTCGGAACAGTAATGGAGTGAGTTCAGACTGGTTATATAAAGGTGGTCACAAGAAAGCAATGCGGGGGCGAATTTATGATTGTTATTAATAAAGAACTCTGTACCGGTTGCGGTAATTGTGAAAAAGACTGTCCTTTAGATGCAATACGAGTAGTTGCAGACAAAGCAGAGGTGGCTGACCATTGTGTCAGTTGTGGTGTCTGCGTTAGAAATTGCTTCTTTGAAGCACTTATAAAAGAGGAACAGGATCAGCTTGGAGCCATAAAATGCACGGCCTGTCCCGTGCGATGTGAGATCCTGAAGGGTAACACGGGTGCTTGCAAGCGCTATCTAAATGAAGGGAAGAGTTTAATCAGAACCCGGGATTTAGTAACAGAGGTGCCGGATCATACCACGGAGGCAGGTAATTTAAAACCCCTGATTACTGCTGTAGGTGCCGGTACCACCTATCCTGATGCCTGCTATGCTCCCCATATTGTACAGGGTGTTCAGGATGGAGTGGACGTAGTAACAGTAGTAACAGAAGCACCGCTTAGCTATAGTGGCGTAAAAGTGAAAATTGATACCAACTTTTATATTGGCGAGGAAGGTGCCAGCGTCAGACGGGATGGGAAAATTGTTGGCATGCTTTTCACAGAAGAATATGGTTCCAAAATGATTTCCATAGGTGGGGTTAATCTTCTTACGGGAAAGAGCGGATTTAATGTGGCAAAAACCATTGTTGATATTAGCAATAGAGAAAAAGTGACATTAAAAGTTGACCAGGGACCAACACTGGAACTGCAAGTAGGGAAGCGGCCCATTATTAATGGCAAAGAAGATGAGCGGATGAGGATTGGCTGTGGTAGTGCCACTGTGGGCTTGTTTGCCAAGCAGTTGTCCCAAGTGGTAGACGAGGCGCTTGTCCTTGATTATCACGTGGTTGGTCTCTTGTCGGAACATGCGGCCGGGGAATATGTGGGCATGAACTGGAGTGGCGTTGTGCCCAATGCCAGAAAGAGTACCCGGGGACGCTATTTTGGCGAACATGGAAACGGCTGGGGCGGTACCAACATTCAAAACCCCCTGGATGCCATTTTAAGAATAGATACGAGCATTGCAAAGGCCGGGATGAAAATTCTGGTTACGGATACAACTGGACAAAATGCCGCTCAATTAACTGTTGATGCTGACGGTAATGTTCGGGAAGTGGCCCTGGAGCCAGAAGTGGCAGCAGTGGTGCAACAGATTCGCGATAACTGTGAAGAATCCAGAGTTTCTGCCATTTATACAGGGGGAAGCGGGGGTAGTGCCCGGGGTGGTGTTACCACATATCCCATCAAATTAAGCAAGGCCATTCATGCCGGGGATGCCAAATTAACCATTGGCGGGGCAGAAACCTTTATTTTACCCGGGGGTGGCATTAATTTCGAGGTAGATGTGGAAAAGGTAGTCCCTAAAGCATTTACCTGGGTGCCCAGCCCGGCTACAGTAGCACCGGTAGAATATACCATGAAAAAGGATAAATATACCCAGATCGGCGGCCATGTGGATCAAATTGTTGATGTAGCAACAATTAAAAACAGAGGTCAGTAATAAGGATGGTGCATATGTATAATATTGTCAAAAAAGAAAAGCTAACACCTCAAGTAACGCTAATGGAAATAAATGCACCCTTGGTTGCCAAAAAAGCGGAGCCGGGCCAATTCATCATATTTCGCATTGATGAAGATGGGGAGCGGATCCCTCTGACCATTGCCGATTATGACCGGGATAAAGGCATCGTGACCATCATATTTCAGGAAGTGGGAAAAAGCACCAAAAAACTTGGGGCAATGGATGCAGGCCAGGGTATTTTGGATTTTGTAGGTCCTTTAGGAAAACCGTCTCACCTCGATGGGGTAAAAAAAGTCGCGGTGATTGGTGGAGGTTTGGGGACGGCTATTGCTTACCCCCAGGCAAAAAAATTAAAATCTTTACGTGTGCAAGTTGATGCAATTATCGGGTTCCGCAATAAAGATAGTATCATTTTAGAAAAGGAAATGACTGCTGCCAGTTCCAGGCTCTTTGTGACCACGGATGACGGCTCCAATGGAAACAAAGGTTTTGTGACCGACACGTTTAAAAAGCTTTTATCAGAAGGGAAGATCTATGATTTGGTCATTGCCATTGGCCCTCTTATAATGATGAAAGCAGTCTGCGAGCTAACCAGGGAAGCAGAAATTAAAACCGTGATTAGTATGAATTCCATCATGGTGGATGGCACTGGGATGTGTGGGTGCTGCCGGTTGACAGTGGGCGGTAAAATTAAATTTGCCTGTGTGGACGGGCCCGATTTTCCGGGGCATGAGGTAGATTTTGATGAAGCTATCTCGCGACAGGACATATACCGCCAGGAAGAAAGACTGTCCCTGGAACGGCACGAATGCCGTTTAGGAAAAAACTAGCTGGAAGAGAGTGTCTGACATGATTGATCAAACTCTAAAAAAAGTTGAAATACTGGAGCAGGACCCCAATACCCGCAATAAAAATTTTCTCGAGGTAGCGTTAGGTTACATGGGGCTTTCAGAAACAATGGCGAAAGAGGAGGCCGGGCGCTGCCTGAATTGCAAATATCCCAAATGCATGGACGGTTGTCCTGTTGGTGTGCAGATCCCCCAGTTTATTGAGTTAATTGTCTCCGGCGATTTGGAAGAGGCTTACCAAAAGATCAGGGAAACCAACAGCTTGCCGGCCGTTTGCGGCCGGGTTTGCCCCCAGGAAAGTCAATGCGAAGCGAAATGTGTCCGTGGCACCAAAGGGGAACCGGTGGCAATCGGTCGTTTGGAAAGGTTTGTGGCTGACTGGCACATCAAATATGCTGCAAATAAGCCCATCCATGTAGCAAAAAACGGAAAAAAAGTGGCGGTGATCGGTTCAGGTCCGGCAGGCTTGACGTGTGCAGGCGATTTAGCTAAAAGTGGTTATGAAGTTACGATTTTCGAAGCTTTTCACACGCCAGGCGGTGTCTTAATGTATGGTATCCCCGAATTTCGCTTGCCAAAAGCTCTGGTGCAAAAGGAAATTGACCAGTTACGCGCCTTGGGGGTTGAGGTCAGGCTGAATATGGTAATCGGCAGGATTTATTCACTTGACGAATTAAAACAGGATGGCTACGCAGCAATTTTTATCGGATCCGGTGCCGGACTGCCCAGCTTTATGGGAATTCCCGGCGAGAATCTGAAAGGTGTTTTCTCCGCTAACGAGTTTTTGACACGGATAAACTTGATGAAGGCATATAAATTTCCCGAATGTGATACCCCCGTAAAAGTGGGTAAAAATGTAGCTGTAATTGGTGGTGGCAATGTGGCCATGGATGCGGCCCGCTGTGCAAAGCGCATGGGCGCTGAAAAAGTTTATATTGTTTACCGGCGTTCAGAAGAAGAGATGCCCGCCCGGAACGAGGAAATCCATCATGCCAAAGAGGAAGGGATTATTTTTAAGCTCTTAACAGCTCCAACAAAAATTATGGGAACAGAGGATGGCTGGGTCAAGGTTATGGAATGTGTGGAAATGAAACTGGGGGAACGGGACGGGGACGGCCGTCGGCGCCCTGTGATCATAAAAGGATCCGAACATCTACTACCGGTGGAAACGGTGATCATGGCGATTGGCCAAAGTCCCAATCCCTTGATAAAAGATACAACTGCAGGGTTAAAAACTGAGCCGTGGGGCGGAATTGTTGTGGAAGAAGAAACGGGCGCTACCAGCCTCCCCGGTGTTTATGCCGGTGGTGATGCCGTAACTGGCGCTGCCACAGTAATATTAGCCATGGGTGCCGGCAGGAAGGCTGCCCAGGCAATTAAAAAATATCTTCAGGCTTAGATTTATGAATTATCATAATCAAAAGGGTGAACAGTATTGCTGCAAAACATTGGAGTGGGAAAATATTACCTGGATTATGGTCCTGTGCAGATGACCATATCCGCCTTGGCCGGAGACCGGCCGATGGATGCAGAAATTATGCAGGTGGAGCGTTATGTCCATGAACTTCTGGAAGAGTTAACAGCTTTCCTGGATGTGGCTAAAACCCCTCCTGCCCAACAGGATATGGTAAAAAAACTTCCTGTAATTCTCAGGACTATGATCACTGCAGTTACAGCTGCCGGTGATGCCACCCTCACTCCCATGGCTGCTGTAGCCGGTGCTTTTGCCGATGCCGTGGCAGATTTTTTGCAAAAGAAAAACGCCACCCGCGTTATCGTGAACAACGGGGGTGATGTGGCCTTGAGGTTAAGAAGGGGAGATAGTGCTGTAGTTGGTTTACAGTCATCTTTGGATGACCGGGAATACAGCCATACCTTTAGGGTAGACGGAAACAACCTGTGCCGTGGTATTGCCACAAGCGGCCTGGGGGGCAGGGGCTTTACCAAGGGGGTCGCCTCCGCAGTAACTGTCCTGGCAGAGAGTAGCTGTATCGCCGATGCATGCGCCACATCCATTGCCAACCTGACGACTGTTGATGATCCGGGAGTAATAAGGCTTCCCGCTGCAGTGCTGGATCCACAATCAGATATTCAGGCGCAGTTTATAACGGTGGGGTGCTCATCCCTTGCGCCGCAAGCATATTTAACGGCGTTGCAGGGGGGCATTAAAGGAGCCAGCCAACTTTTACAGGACGGGATTATCCTGGGAGCAGCGATTTTTACCGGTTCGTATATGTCTGCACTACCTGATTCATTTGCTGCTCAAATCAAAGCGGGGCAATTGAGATCAAACAATCAATTGGCAACCTGAAAATAAATGTTATGAAACGATGAAACCGGCATATGCCGCATTAATAAGTTGACTTTGTCTTTTGTCCCTCTTCCTTTCTTA
Source organism: Syntrophomonadaceae bacterium (assembly GCA_007131175.1). Classification (GTDB taxonomy): domain Bacteria; phylum Bacillota; class Dethiobacteria; order DTU022; family UBA8154; genus UBA8154. The sequence continues at coordinate 29,133 of SLRC01000140.1, read as the reverse complement.
TCTTGTCTCTCATGTCTCTTGCTTCTTGTATCTTGTATCTTGCATAAGGGGTGATAACTTGCCGGAATACCATATTGTTGGCAAATCAAAGCAGCGACTTGAAGGATTTGAAAAGGTTACGGGGGAACTCCGTTTTACCGACGATTTAAAATTTCCCGGGATGCTTAATGCCAAAGTATTTCGCAGCACTGTCCCCCATGGTAGCGTGGTTCAAATTGAAACAGGGGAAGCACTTCAGGTCCCCGGGGTGGTGGCCATATTAACAGCCCGGGATATTCCCGGCCGTAACGGTGTGGGTATTATCGTAAAGGATGAGCCCGTGTTAATTGAAAACAGAATCAGGCGTATTGGCGATCCCCTGGCTCTTGTGGCAGCACACAGTCAGGCGGCAGCCGACAGTGCAATCTCAAAAATTCGTTCGGAAATAAAAGAACTTGCTGCCGTCTTTACACCAAAGGATGCTTTGGCTGAAAGTGCACCGCAGCTCCATGAAAAGGGCAATATGCTTTTTCATCGTAAGATCAGGAAGGGAAACATAGAAGAGGCTCTGGCTAAGGCGGACGTGGTTATCGAAAACACTTATGAAACACCTTTTGTGGAGCATGCTGCCATGGAGCCGGAAGCAAGCATTGCGTGCCGGGATAATGACAGTATTACAGTATGGGCCTCCACACAGAACCCCCATTTTGACCGGGGTGAGGTGGCTACTGTCCTGGGCTTGGACCAGAACCGGGTAAGAATAGTGCAGCAAGCAACTGGAGGCGGCTTTGGCGGCAAACTTGATATTTCCACTCAATGTCATGCGGCGCTCTTGGCCTGGTATACACGCTACCCTGTTAAGCTTGTGTATACCAGGGAAGAATCTTTTATCGCTTCAGGAAAGCGCCATCCATACGTGATCAATTATCTTACTGCGGCAGACCGGAAGGGAAAATTGCTTGGCATAAAAGCAGAAATATTTGCAGATACGGGAGCGTATGCTTCCTATGGTCCCGGAGTTGTAACCAGGGCTGCTGTACATGCCACGGGGCCTTACCATGTGCCCCATGTCCATGTTGATGCATACGCAGTTTATACAAATAATCCTTACTGCGGTGCCATGCGTGGTTTCGGTGTCCCCCAGGTTGGGTTTGCTCACGAGACGCAAATGGATATACTGGGTGAGAAGTTGGGTTTGGGTCCCTGGGAAATCCGTAGCATGAACTTTCTTTCCCCCGGCATGACAACGGCTACATCACAAATGCTTGAGCAAAGTGTGGGTATGGGGGAGACACTGGAACGTGTAAAACAAAGGGTAACGGATAAAAAGTGTTGAAATAAGATTGAGTGGAAGTAAATTTTATGAGCAATATGGGAGGTGTCGGAGTGAAAAAAAGAGGGTGGGGAATAGGATGTATGTGGTATGGGATTGGTAATACGGCTTTGGCTAATCCTTCCGGCGCCTTTATTGACCTGCTAAATGACGGTACCGTAATTCTTTTAACCGGTTGTGCTGATATTGGCCAGGGTTCCAGCACAGTTCTGGCCCAGATCGCTGCCGAAGTGCTGGGGGTGGAATTAGAAAAAATAAGGGTTATCTCCGGTGATACGGGGGTAACACCGGAAGGGGGCGCAACCTCGGCCAGCAGGCAGACATACATCTCCGGCAATGCGGTAAAAGCGGCAGCGCTGCAGGCACAAAAACCCCTTTTAGAAAAAGCATCCATCTTACTTAAGGTTCCGGTAGGCGAGTTGGTGTGCCGGGATTACAAAATATTTCCCCGCTTTGATCCGGAACACAGTGTTGCGTTGCAGGAAATGATCATTCACTGCCGGCGTGAAGGAAAGATGACGTTAGGTCATGGTTGGTTTAACCCTGTGACCACCGGACTTGATGAAGAAACAGGCAAGGGGGTTCCGTATGCAACCTATGCTTTTGCCACACAGTGGGCGGAGGTAGAGGTGGATACGGAAACGGGGGAAGTAACGGTTCTTCAACTGGTAGCCGCTCATGATGTGGGTCACGCAATTAACCCCCAGTCAGTGGAGGGCCAGATTGAAGGGGGTTGTGCCATGGGGCAGGGGTATGCTTTAATGGAAGAGCTTGTTGTGGACAGGGGGGCAATACGTAATCCGGGTTTTTCCAATTATCTAATCCCTACCATGGAAGACATCCCCCATATTGAAACAATTATTGTGGAAGCTGAAGAAGCCAGCGGACCATTTGGTGCCAAGGGAGTGGGGGAGCCTCCCCTTATCCCCACAGCGCCAGCCATCCTCAATGCGGTCAGTAATGCCCTGGGAATACGTTTTACACGACTGCCCCTGACACCGGAGGCCATGCTGACTGCTTTGCAGGAGGTAGGGAAAGGGGAGGTGAAAAAGACAAAGTAAGGGGCTTGCCTGGTTTAAGTATTAATAAGTGAGGAGGGTTTAATTTAATGAAAAGAGACATAGCTAAGTTGTTTGCCGTTGTGGGTCTGACGTTATTGTTGGTGCTGGCACTGGGAGGTTGCGCTTCCGATCCGGCAACACCCGGTGAGGCCCCGGCCCCGACTCCTGGCGAGACACCGGCACCTGATGAGGTCCCGGCCGAAGATTTAGGAACGATAGACATTAGGTTTAGTACCTGGCATGTACCTGCCAGCGCAGAATGTGTTAACGTCTGGGATCCGATGCTGGCGGAATTGGAGGCAAGGAGCAATGGGCGCATCAAGACAACTACCTATTACGGTGGGGCACTGGGTGCCGGGCCGGAGCACTTCGAAATTGTAGCGGACGGTCTTTCTGACATGGGATACTTTACCGCCACATGGACCCCGGGTCAATTTCCCCTGAGTGATGTCCTCTCCATGCCCGTTTTTGTAGGTGGTAAAGATGTGGCAGTGGATATCGGTAATGCCATGTATGAGAGGATTCTTCATCAGGAATTTCAGGATGTCAAGATGCTCAATATGAATGGATGTATTCAGTCATATTTTTGGACGACCAAACCGGTACGCACCCTGGAAGATGTAAGGGGCCTGCGCATGAGGTCGCCGGGCGGCTTGCAGACTTACATGATTGAAGCATTGGGGGCAGAACCTGTCTTTATGCCGCTTGGGGATGTTTATCTCTCCATGGAAACCGGTGTAATCGATGGTATTGTTACCTGCCCACAGCTGTATTATGCCTTTAAACTTTACGAAGTGGCTGATCATGCAGTAGTCGCTTCTTTTGGCTGTGTTACCGAAGGTGTGGCCATGAATTTGGATGCCTGGGAAAGAACCCCGGACGACCTGAAAATAATAATTGAGGAAGTCACGCAAAACCCCTTCCGGCTAACCGGTGGTTTAAATGTAGATGCCATTGATGAAATAATGAATAGTTTGGCTGATGCCGGGGTGGAGTTTTATGAATTGCCCGAGGCAGAGGCCGACCGCTGGAATACCCTCTTTGCAGAAGAAGTGGTAATTAAATGGGTTGAGCAAATGGAAGCAAACGGTCTGCCGGGACGGGATACGCTGATGATGTACAAAGAAGAACTGGACAAGCATGGTGTGCCGTTCCCGGCATATCCCAGTGACTGGTAATCAAGGGTAATGAAATATAATCGGTGAAAGGAATAAAACGCTAATGGGATTTCTTACAATGGCAAAAAAAGCGATTCAGCGTTTAACCTTTTATATTTGTGCAGTGAGCATGTTTATGCTTATCCCCATGATGTTCTTAACCACAACGGATGTGATAGGTCGGGCATTGTTTGCCCGGCCTGTCTCCGGTGCTGTGGAGCTGTCTGAATATATGCTGGCAGTGGTAATTCTTTTAGGCCTGGCATATACCCAACAGGTCAAAGGACATCCCAGGGTAACCCTTGTGGTTTCCCGTTTCCCTTTATGGCTGCAATCACTCCTGGAAGTATTGATTTATATCCTGGGCCTGTTTATTGTATTTATTGTGATTTGGCAGGGCTGGGTATTGGCCACAGGCCGCATGTCCACCATTGTTTCCGATGTGCTGCGCATACCCCAGCTTCCATTCAGACTGATGGTTTCCGTGGGGGGAGCATTGCTTTTCCTGGAGCTTCTGGTTGATCTTGCAACTGCTGTGGGGAAATTGTTCGGCAGCTTATCAGGAGCAGGGGATAAAAAGAACAAAAACACTGCCACACAGGTCAAATAGGGAGGAGAAAACGTTGGATCCAATTCTTGTCGGTATTATTGGCACAATAATTGCATTTGTTCTCTTATTCCTGGGGATGCCCATAGCATTAGCATTAATGCTGGTCGGTTTCCTGGGAATTTGGCAGCTTTCTTCCCTCAATGCGGCACTGCCTGTGGCTTCAAGAACAATCTATGCAGTGGCCAGCCAATATGCATACATGGTAATTCCACTCTTCTTGCTCATGGGTGCTTTTGCTACCAGTTCGGGCTTAATTGAAAATCTGTACAGAACCTTTGATAAGTGGCTCCGAAAATTCCCGGGTGGTCTGGCTTCAGCAACGATTGCTGCTTGCGCCGGCTTTTCAGCTGTTTCCGGCTCAGCGGTGGCCACCGCTGCAGCCATGGGTTCCATCGCTTACCCGGAAATGAAAAAGTTTAATTATTCTCCCAGGTTATCTACGGGAGCTATTGCCGCGGGTGGGACGCTGGGGTTCCTGATCCCTCCCAGCATTGGGTTTGTTGTGTATGGCATGCTGGTGGAGCAGTCCATTGGCAGGCTACTTATTGCAGGTATTTTGCCCGGGCTTGCGTTGGCTGCTACATTTATAGCCATCGTAGTGGTTCAGGTAAAGCTAAAACCCAGCCTGGCTCCCACCAGCCCGGATACGGTTACCTGGAAAGAGAAATTTGCGTCGTTGAGCGGTGTATGGGAAATATTACTGGTGTTTCTTATTGTAATGGGGGGCATCTATTTGGGCTGGTTTAGCCCTACTGAGGCCGGTGCAACTGGAGCCACTCTTCTTTTCTTTGTTGCGTTGGCCAAGCGAAAGTTAAGCATAAACGGTCTCATAAAAGGCATGCAGGAAGCAATTCGGGTATCTGTAATGGTCCTCTTTCTTGTAGCGGGGGCCACCGTCTTCAGCTATTTTTTAGCCCTCTCCACCATACCGGCCCAGTTGGCAAACTGGGTTGTGGGACTGGATGTTTCTCCCTATGTTGTCCTCGCCATCATCCTGCTTGTATATTTCTTTTTAGGTTGTTTTATCGATGCCGTGTCCATGATGGTGCTCACACTGCCCGTAATTTTTCCCCTGGTTCTGGGACTGGGCTTTGACCCCATATTCTTTGGCGTCGTTTGTGTATTGATGATGCAAGTGGGTCTGATTACCCCGCCCATGGGTCTTAATTTGTATACAATCGCCGGTTCCACAAAAGATGTATCACTGGAAGATATCTTTGCCGGCGCCTTGCCGTTTGTTATCCCCATATTTATCATTGTTATACTGGTTACCATATTTCCGCAAATTGCCCTGTTTTTGCCTGAAACAATGCTGGGTAAATAGAATGAAGCTGGGGGGAGCTTGCATATGTTTCACAAATATTACAGGCCAAAGCATCTGGCTGAAGCCCTGGCCGTCTTATCAGAATATGAGGGCCGCGCCAGGGTTATGGCCGGGGGAACTGACCTGATTGTGCAATTAAATAAAGGAGATATATCTTTTGAAGCAGCTGTTGATATTACAAATATTAAAGAATTACGCTATATTATTGAGGAAGATGGGATTAAGATTGGGGCTCTCACAACTCATACTGATTTGGCCCAATCCTCCCTTTTAAGACAGAAGGCTCCCTCCCTGGCTGATGCTGCCGGAGAAGTAGGGTCATTGCAGATACGCAATGTGGGTACGGTAGGGGGTAACATTGTAAATGCCCAGCCCGCGGCGGACGCAGCAATCCCCCTCATGGCTCTTGATGCCGTGGCAACAATTGTTTCTGCAAGCGGAGCGAGGCAGGTAGCCCTGGAGATGTTATATCACCCCGGCGGCGGCACGATCCTTGATCCTTGTTCTGAGATCCTAACCGAGATTACTTTCCGTCCTCCCTCAGACATGGGAGGCGGCAGCGCTTTTGGGCGGCTGTCCAAACGAAAAGCCCTATCTTTGCCTGTTTTTAATGCAGCCGTAGTTCTTTTGCCTGCAGCGGATGATAAAAATATAATGGATGCACGTATTGTAATGGGACCGGTGGCCCGTATTCCTTTTCGTGCCAGGGAAGCTGAAAACCTGTTGCGGGGAAATGCTTTTAACGAGGATCTTTTTCACGATGCAGCAGACACCGCTTCAAGGGAAGCCAAACCGCGGGACAGTCTCTTCCGGGGCAGTTCTGCATACAGAAAAAAACTGGCACAGGTGATTGTATATCGAAGTCTCATAAAAGCATGGAAAGATATGGGTTGTTAGAAAAAACTTTGCCTTTTATGGTATGTTTTCTCTGTGTGAAGACAAAGGCGGTGGTAAAATGTTTGCCAGGCTGAATAAGTTCATTGTGCGTCTTAAAATAAGGGGCAATTACAGTTGCGTAAGGGCTATAGCATTAATTATATTTATGATATTGATTACACCTGCCTTGGTACCGTCTGCAGCACAGGCTTGCAGTGGTTGTGCAGTATTTTATCCCTGGATGCATCGTTTTCCCACCGGTGATGAGCTTAAGGGTGCAACTGTGAAGTTTATAGATAATTATTATGCAGATAAGTTAAAAAACAGCCAGGAAGGCTCCATCACCAAAATGTGGTATCTGAAGATTGAAAACCCTGAAACAGGGGGTCAAAGGAATACCTTTGAAGTTATCCTTTGCTTTAAGGAGGTATTTAACAAAAACGGTGTGAGAACTGCAAGTTATCATTATACAACCATCTCATACTGTGAAGACAGAGGGTTTTACTTTTGGCCTTATCTGATGGGTTCATTCCAACATGGGGACGAACTGGACGCATATATTGAAGAGTATGTAATAAGGCAATCTTATGGCAGCAAAGATGTTGAGCGTGTGGTACTTAAAGACCTCAATTTTATTTCTATCCAACCACAAGAACCGCTGTTTTCAGGTTCTAAAATGTTTGCTCTTACAGCCATTTTTATTGCTTTGAACCTGGTATTAGTTAAACTTACTGTAAGTTCATCAATGCGCAAAATAAATATCAGACGTCAGCGTTAGGAAAGCAGATTATTTTAGGCACTGCTTCAAGTTAAAAAAAGAGGGTGTTGTTAAATGATGAAAGACCTGGCGTTTACAATTAACGGTAATGCTGTTATGGTGAGGATAGACCCCCATACCCTTTTGCTGGACGTGCTTAGAGAAACACTGGATCTGACCGGCACTAAGCGGGGGTGCGGTGAGGGTGAATGTGGTGCTTGCACTGTGGTTGTTGATGGGGAGGCTGTAAACTCGTGCATTTACCCGGCTTGGAAGGTTGAAGGTTGTAATGTTTTAACGGTGGAAGGATTGGGCAGCAGGGAAGAGGTTCATCCCCTGCAGGAATCATTTCTGGAAAAAGGTGCGGTACAGTGCGGTTTCTGTACACCGGGCATGCTTATGTCCGCTTATGCCCTTTTACAAAAAACCCGTGAACCCGATGAAAAAGTAATCAAAAAGGCCCTGGCCGGAAATCTCTGCCGCTGCACAGGGTATAAGAAGATCATTGAGGCGGTAAAAGACGCGGCAGGCAAACAAAATAAATTGTAGGCTTGTAAAGGAGTGCCTGTTTAAAGTCCGTATTGTAGAAACTGTTTTATGGCTAAATTTCCTTGTTTCGTTATCATAGCACTGCCACGACTTTATATGTGGCATATTTTATTATTGCCCCCTTATATTGTTTTATCGGGCACGGGATATTTCACAAACTTGAAAGATATGCTTCCGTCTGTTAAAATTTGTTGTGTGTCCGCCAGGTACTTTAAGAACAATATGCATAATAATAGTGTATGCTTTGATTATTCCAACTTGAGGAGGTAAAAATCATTTTTAAGGATTTTGGCGAAATTAAAAGATTCTGCAGTAAAGAAAAGGTAAAATTTCTAGATTTTAAAATTCTTGACCTGGTGGGAAGGTGGAGACATCTCACCATACCTGTTTCACGTCTTTCCGAAAGTGTATTCAACAGCGGATTTGGCTTTGATGCTTCCAATTATGGTTATGCGAAGGTAGAAGACAGCGATATGGTCTATGTGCCGGATCTTCAGTCTGCCTTTCCTGATCCTTTTTTCAAAGAAAAAACGTTAAGTTTTATGGGCCGTATTTATGAAATTAAGCCGGAAGGTTTAAAGCCTTTTGAGCATGATCCCCGGTTTATCCTTAAAAAAGCCCTGAAGCTGATGCAGGATATGGAGATTGGTGATCAGTTTATGATTGGCCCCGAATTTGAATTTTACGTTTTTGATGGCATCCAGTACCAAAACCAACCAAACGCCGGTTATTATGAAATATTTGGCAGACAGGCCGGTTGGTCCCAAAGCAACGAAGCGGGTCTGGGGTACACAGTCCAGCACAAAGGTGGATATCATGTTGATGTGCCCGGGGATACATACGGTGATTTAAGAAATGAAATGGTCATGGCCCTTGAGAATAACGGCCTGGCCGTAAAATATCACCACCACGAAGTGGGGGCTATTGGACAGCAAGAGATCGAGATCGAAATGGGGGACGCCGCCGCCCTGGCCGATTATTCCATGCTCATTAAATACTTTGTGAAAAATATTGCGTATCGGAGCGGCAAAACCTCAACCTTCATGCCAAAGCCATTGCATGGGGAAGCAGGAAATGGGTTCCATGTACATATGCAGATATTTAAAAAAGGTTCTTCCCTTTTTGCCGGCGACGATAAAAATCTGGCTGGTCTTTCGGACCTGGCCATGCATTTTATGGGTGGCATTTTAAAACATTCCCCCTCTTTGCTTGGGTTGGTATCCCCCTCTACAAATTCGTATAAAAGACTGGTAAAAGGCTATGAGGCACCTGTATTGATCTGTTTTGCCGAATCCAATCGTACCGCCGTGGTCCGCATACCACGCTATGCCAGGGAACCACACGAAAGAAGGTTTGAGTTTCGTCCTTCAGATGCCACAGCAAATCCATACTTGACATATGCCGCGTTGTTGTTGGCAGGGATTGACGGTGTGGTTAATAAAATTGATCCTGTGGCAGAAGGCTATGGCCCGTTAACCAAGAATATATATAACCTTTCGGCTGAGGAGAGGTCAAAGCTCAAGTCGCTGCCCTCTTCCCTAAAGGAAGCCCTGGAAGAGCTGAAGAAGGACAATGAATATTTACAGCAGGGAAATGTTTTTGACCAGGCTTTTCTGAAAAACTGGATTGCGACGAAGTTTAACGAGATAGACAAGGTGGAGCACTACCCACACCCACGGGAATTTGAGATTTACTATGATCTGTAGCGCTGGGAGAATATGCCATGAATGGTCAGGAAAATAATGCAACTCTTTTTGTTTTGCTGTTTTTTGTCGGTTTTATTGTGGTTGTTTTGTTAACATCTCTGTTTTTACAGAGAAGATCCGTTATCTCTGTTATTAAGACATTCCGTAAAAAAAATGCATGTGACGAGAATAGGGCAATATCCCAGGAAGAAATTGGTATCAGACCCCAGCATGCTTTGCTCAAAAAGCGTGACTATAAACTGCAGGCGCTACAGTTCTTGATAAACGTACAGGTTATCCGTGCCACGGAGGCAGGCATGCTCTATTTGTCCGAAGAAACACTGGCAACTTTGAGCAGGGAGAGTTCGAAGATTGCAAAGATACTGTTGCCAAAATAGCAGGAATTAGCAGGAACTCCCGGTGGTAGACATGCTATAAGTTATTGTAGTATAATAATTCCATTGTTAATAATATTACAGTTTAAACGGGGGCAAATATGGCTGATGTATATGTTTATGATACAACTTTAAGGGATGGCTCACAACGTGAGGGTATCTCCTTTTCGGTTAACGATAAATTGCAAATCGCCCAACTCCTTGATGAACTGGGTGTTGATTATATAGAGGGCGGCTGGCCCGGCTCCAATCCCAAGGATATGGAGTTTTTTGCCCGTGCCCGCTCGGAGCTTTCCCTCTGCCATAGCAAGATCGTTGCTTTTGGCAGCACCCGCCATGCCCATAGTGATGTTAAAACGGACGTTAACGTTTTGGCCTTGCTGGAGGCAGGAACATCTGCAGCTACCGTTGTGGGCAAGAGTTGGGATTTTCATGTTTTTCATGCCCTTGACACTACCCTGGAAGAAAACCTTGCCATGATTGAAGATACGGTTTCTTATTTAAAAGAAAAGGGGCTTGAGGTCTTCTTTGATGCAGAGCACTTTTTCGACGGCTACAACGAAAACCGGGACTATGCCCTCGCAACCCTGGAAGCGGCTGCCCGGGGTGGGGCTGATACTATCGTACTTTGTGATACTAACGGTGGTGCCATGCCTCTGGAAATGCAGAAAGTGTTTTGGCAGGTTAAGGAACATATCCAAATTCCTTTGGGAATACACTCTCATAATGATGCGGACATGGCTGTTGCCAATTCCATAATTGCACTGCAGAGTGGAGCCAGCCACGTGCAGGGAACTATTAACGGATATGGTGAGCGATGCGGCAACGCCGATCTGTGTGCTATTATTGCAAATATCCATTTAAAAATGAAAATAAACAAGTTTACGCCTGAGCAGATGAAAAAGCTAACCGTTGTTTCCAAGATGATTTCGGAGCTGGCCAATGTAAGGCCCCTTGTCAGCCAGCCCTATGTGGGGCGTAATGCATTTACCCATAAGGGCGGAATTCACGTTGATGCGGTGGTAAAACAATCCCGCACATACGAGCATGCCAGTCCCGAAGTGGTGGGGAATAAGCGTCGTATCCTCATTTCTGAATTGGCAGGTAAAAGCAACATTCTCTTTAAACTGCAGGATAAGAAATTTTCCCAAATTGGGGAGTTCTCCCATGTCAAAGATGTGTTAAAGCAAATTAAAAAAATGGAATATGAGGGGTACCAGTTTGAGGGTGCGGATGGTTCTTTTGAGTTGCTTATCTGGAAAACAATGCATAGTTATAAGCCCCTGTTTAAGCTGGAAGGATTCCGGGTTATTGTTGACAAGCAGCGGCGGGGAGACGATCTTTACGTTGAGGCAACGATCAAGTTAAAGGTAGGAAACCGTGTTATGCACACTGCTGCCGAGGGCAATGGTCCGGTAAATGCCATGGATAATGCCCTGCGCAAGGCCTTGGAGGGATTTTATCCGAAATTGAAAGGTATCAGGCTCGTGGATTATAAGGTGCGTGTCCTGGAGGGAAGGGACGGTACCGCTGCCCGGGTACGTGTTCTGATTATTACCCAAAACGGTGATAAGCGCTGGGGTACGGTTGGGGTTTCGGAGAATATAATGGAGGCCAGTTGGATTGCCTTAGTGGACAGTATTGAATACGGTCTTCTCTATGAAAACAGCCCATCGCTTGACGAGTTAAAAAAGGCTCTTGAGGCTTTGCCCTGGGAAGAAGAACAAATAGAGCAGCCGTTGGGGTGAAAAGCAGGACTACAGCAGGCTTGTCTTCTTTGGGGGTGAGTTACAATGACAGGCGGGGATTTTGCAAAACCTACTTTCCTTTATGGCACTGCCACGGGAATCGGCAGCATGCCCCATCTTGATCTAAACGAGGCACTTCGCCTCGTTTTTAATACTATGCCCCTTGGGCCTCACTGGCCACAACTTCCCAATCGGGGGCGGGATGAAGGTTTCGCCCGTCAGTATTTAAGTGCACTGGGGAAGCTTGGAATAGTTAACACTACAGAGAGCTCCCCCTTTTTCCATGACCTGGAAGCAGACTGGCCTGACCGCCTGGAACGTTTTTATACCCTTTGTATGCAGGAGGAAGAGGGCTTTACAGATAAGGTCCTCAGATATTTTGCATTTCCACCTGGTTCAGCGGATGGTTTTTATGCATTTGTGCAAAAGCCCTGGCACTCAAATGCTCCTGCTGCCCGGTACATAAAAGGTCAGATTAGCGGCCCCCTTTCCCTTGGTTTACAAATTAACGCCGGCGATGGGACTGCTGCATTTTATGACGCTGAGTTGAGGGACATTATTACCCGTACCCTTACCTTGATCGCCCGCTGGCAGGTGCGTACCCTTAAGCTTCATTATAGCTCCGTCCTTATATTTATTGATGAGCCTGCCCTTTTAGCTTATGGTCAGTCCACCTATGTTTCCCTATCCCGTGACGCCATTTTAGAAAGCCTGGGAGAGGTGATTAAAGCTATCGTTGAAGAAGGTGGCTATGCCGGAGTGCACTGTTGCTCCGGTGTAGACTGGTCCATCTTATTAGAACTGCCCCTGCACGTGGTAAATTTTGATGCTTACGGCTATTTTTCATCTTTGCTGGTATACGCTAATGAGCTGGAGTTATTTTTAAAGCGGGGTGGTTGCCTCGGTTGGGGCCTTGTTCCCACCTCGCAGGATGTGGAAACGGAAAACGAGGAGCTGCTTTTACAAAAATTTTACGGCGGGCTCGAACGTTTAGTGAGCAAGGGGGTTACGAAAGAGCTCTTGCGGGAACAATATCTTTTGACCCCAAGTTGTGGAACGGCCACACTGAGCATTGCTCAAACGGAACGGGTTTATGGGCTCCTGGCAGTTTTGCAGAAAGCGTTAGCGGTCTGAGGAAATGTCGTGTGCCCTTATACCCGTTGTAAGGAGGGAGGTAATTATATGAGCGAAGAACATTGGGAAAAGAAGGAGCTGGAAAATTTTCTCAAGGAAATCTCAGAAGCACATGGGGTTTCCGGCTATGAAGATTTGGTGGCGGGGCCTATTGAACGTGCATTTGCAAAGTATGTGGATGAGACACGTCGGGATAACCTGGGGAATCTTATTTTTTATAAGAAAGGGAAAAGGGATACTGCACCCCGCCTTATGTTTTGCGCACACATGGACGAGATCGGCCTTATTGTTACGTTTGTTGAAAAAAAGGGTTTTTTGCGTTTTAATGCCCTGGGAGGGTTTGATGTGCGAACCTTACCCGGACAGGAAGTAAAAATTTACGGTAAGGAAATATATTCAGGTGTGATTGGCCAGTTGCCTTCGCACTTGCGCAAGGGAGAGCAAAAAGAAAAGGCTCCGGAGATAAAGGATCTTTTTATAGATACGGGCCTGCCTGAAGAAGTTGTACGTGACCGGATTGACATAGGAGCGGTGGTGGCCCTCCAAAGAGAATTTATTCCGTTACGCCACCGCTGTCGTGCCGGCAAAGCTTTTGATGACCGGGCCGGGGTGGCATTGCTTTGGCAATGTGCATGTGAGTTAAGCCGCATGGATCATGAGGCCCATGTTTACCTGGTTGCGACTGTACAAGAGGAAGTTGGTATTAGGGGTGCCATGGTTTCCACATATGGTCTGACGCCTGATCTGGGGGTGGCGGTAGACGTCTGTCACGGGGACATTCCTGGTGCGGCAGAGCATGAGGTTTCGCCACTGGGAAAAGGTCCGGTTATTACCAGTGGACCAAACATCCATCCCCGCCTGGCAGAGCGTTTGATGGCAGTAGGGAAGGATTACGGCATACCTTTTGAACAGGATATTTCTCCCGGCCCCACAGGCACTGATGCCCGGGCAATCCAGGTGAGCCGGGATGGGATCCCCACGGCCCTCCTCTCCGTGCCGTTAAGGTATATGCACACTTCGGTGGAATCGCTTGACCTGGATGATTTGAAAGGGGGCGGTCGCCTGCTGGCTTTTTTTGCTGCAGGTGCGGATCGTTCCTTTGTGGAGGGATTAGCATGTTTTTAAAAGAACTGAGTGAGCTTCCCGGTGTTTCCGGTAATGAAGGGCAGGTTCGCTCCTTTATCCAGGCAAAGCTTTCCGCTTGGGGGATAAGGTACGATTGTGATACCATTGGGAATCTTTATGCTTATAAGGAGACTAAGTTCAGGAATGGGAAAGGTGAAGCAAATCTTATGCTCGCCGCCCATATGGACGAAGTAGGCCTCATGGTGTCTGCTGTAGAAAAAAGTGGTCACTTACGATTTTATAAAGTGGGTGGAATTGACGAGCGCTTCCTTGTTTCAAGGCCTGTACGGATCGGAAATGCCGGTATCAAAGGGGTTATTGGCGCCAAGGCCATTCATCTGCAAAAAAAAGAGGAACGGGGCAAACCCTTACCGGTAAATAAATTATATATTGACATCGGGGCTAAAGATAAGGATGACGCCCTGAAGGTGGTTAAGGTGGGCGATTATGTTTCCTTTTTGGCCCATGCTGAAGAGTTCCAAGGCATTTTTAAAGGGAAAGCATTGGACAACCGGGCCGGTTGTGCAGCGTTGTTGGAGATTTTGCAGCGTGATTATCCCGGTTCTTTTACTGCAGTCTTTACGGTCCAGGAGGAGATTGGATGCCGCGGGGCCAGGGTAGCCGCCTACCGTCTTAATCCAAGGTTGGCCCTGGTCCTGGAGACTACAGTGGCGGCAGATTTGCCCGATGTGGAGGAGAAAGACCACGTTACGCAACTGGGAAAAGGTCCTGCCTTTACCTTACAGGACAGTTCAATCGTCACTCACCCCCGTGTTCTGGAGCGTTTGATAGCAGTTGCCCGGGAGGGGGGCATTCCTTATCAGTTTCGCCGTTATAGCGGTGCATCTACAGATGCGGGAGCAATATCTCTTGCCCACGGGGGGGTGCCTGCCGGGGTAATTTCAAATCCCTGTCGCTACCTTCACAGTCCCGCATCCATCCTTAATCTTGATGACTGGCGTAATCAGGTGGAAGTAGTTGACGGTTTCATTAGATCAGTACTGGCAAAGGGGTTGTAAATAATATGAAAGAACTGCTTGCTAAGCTTACCGGGGCTTTTGGACCCGCCGGGCGTGAGGAATGGGTGCGTGCGTTATTGCTGGAGGAACTAAAACAAATGGGCAGTCCTGACTCAATTGTGGATGATTTAGGAAACCTTGTTGTCTCCCGGGGTAACCCGGAGAACAAGATAATCCTTGTTGCTGCCCATATGGACCAGGTCGGTTTCATGGTTACCTTCATTGAGGAAAACGGTTTTTTAAGGGTAACACCTGTGGGAGGTATCGAGGCTAAATCCCTACCCGGGATGCGCCTTCGTTTTCGGGATGGAATTACCGGGGTGATTGGCCAGGAAAAAATTAAAGAACAAAAAGAGCTGGACTTTTCCAAGCTTTATGTGGATATTGGTGCCGTTAGCCTTAAGGGAGCACAGCAGCAAATACAGGTTGGTGACACTGCTGTTTTTGATGCACCACTGATGATGGAAGGGAACAGGTATATTGCGGGAGCCATGGATGACCGGGCAGGCTGTGCTGTTTTACTGGAGACGCTGCGCCGTCTTCCGCGGGACTTACCCCAGTCTGTCTGTTTTGTTTTTACTGTACAGGAAGAGGTGGGATTGCGGGGAGCACAGGCAGTCTCATACAGAATTAATCCTCATTTCGGCCTTGCCGTAGATGTTACCCGTACCGGAGACACACCAGAACCCCAGTTTAAAACCCCTGTTTCCCTGGGCAAAGGACCGGCAATCAAAATTCGCGATTCCTCTGTTATCTGTCACCCCCGTGTTACTGCTCTAATGCGTCAAGTGGCGGAAGATAAAAATATTCCCCACCAATTGGAGGTTTTAGAGCAGGGAGGCACAGATGCGGGAGCGATTCACCTTTCGCGGGCGGGTGTTCCCTCAGGAGCCCTGTCCATTCCTTGCCGTTATATCCACACGCCCGGAGAAATGGTGGACCATAACGATCTGGAAAACAGCGTTTCATTTTTGCTTGCCCTCTTACAGACAAAATGGTAAAAGTATATTATATCCTTGACATTTTAAAACGTATAATGCTAAAATGCACATGGGCGGGGATCTGAACGACTCTGCACCACTCGTTTCTAAAACTTTAAAAAATGGATAAAAATTATATTTACTGCCTGGAGCCGTTGTGGACCGGGACAGGGTACATGCCAAGATATTATTGTGCCTTCCTGTTCACAGGGAGGCATTTATTATTTGTCTAAAAGGGGCACATTAATTAATAATGAAAAGGATTGCCATAATCGGGGCAGGTAATGTGGGTAAAGTAATGGGTGTTGCATTAAAGCAAAAGGGATATCCCCTCGTTGCTGCTTTTTGCCGTACCGCTTTGTCACGTGGCACTGCTGAGCAGGTGCTTCAGTGTCCTGTTTATGAAGACATGGCACAAACGGCAGCTAAAGGTGACATTGTTTTTATTACCACCCCGGACCAGGTTATTGAGGAAGTTTGTACGAAAATAGCTGCCGCAGGAGGTTTTTGTCCAGGACAGGTAGTACTTCATACGAGCGGAGCTCACAGTTCTATGATTTTAGCAGCGGCGCAGGAGCAGGGTGCACATATTCTTTCTTTTCATCCCCTGCAAACATTCCCCGGGCTGGAAGTGGGTCTCCAGTCTCTTCCAGGGACATTTTTTACCGTGGAAGGAGATGAAGCAGGTCTTAACCCTGCCACAGAATTAATTTCAGCCATGGGGGGAAAAATCATTTCTATTCCCACAGAGATGAAACCACTCTATCATGCTGCAGCCTGTATAGCCTGTAACTACCTGGTTTCTCTGTTCGATATGGCTTTAAAAATGTATGAGATGATGGATATTCCCAGGGAAAAGGCCATGGAAGCCCTTTCTCCCCTAATTCAGGGAACCATGCGCAACGTTGCATCACTGGGACCACAGCAAGCCCTAACGGGGCCCATTGCCCGGGGTGATGCAGCCACTATCGCCAGTCATCTTGAAAAAATGGAGCAGCACTGCCCGGAACTAATATCCAACTATCAGGGATTGGGCCATTACACTGTGAAGTTGGCCCTGCTTAAGGGCACCCTGGGGGAAGCAGGGGCAAATGAGATAAATAAATTATTGGGAGGTCAGGAAAAATGAGTGTGACTCGTTTGACGACCCTGGACTTGCGGGAAATGAAGCAAAAAAACGAGAAAATCTCCATGATTACTGCCTACGATTATCCAACGGCTGAATTGATTGATGAGGCGGGTGCAGAAACTATCCTGGTGGGAGATTCTCTTGGAATGGTTGTCCTTGGATACCCCGACACCCTTTCTGTTTCGCTGGATGAGATGATCCATCACGGGAAAGCAGTGGTGCGTGGCAGCAAACGGGCCTTTGTTATAATTGATATGCCTTTTTTAACCTACCAGATTAATAGTGAAGAAGCTTTGCGTAATGCAGGAAGAACAATTCAGGAAACGGGTGGACAGGGGGTTAAGCTGGAAGGGGGGGTGGAAATAAGTGAGGCTGTTCGGAAGATTACCCAGTCCGGCATCCCAGTAGTTGGTCACCTGGGACTTACTCCCCAATCAGCAGGACAATTGGGTGGATTTAAAGTACAGGGGAGGGATATTAAGGCCGCACGTAAAATGATTGACGATGCCCTGGTAATTGAAGAGGCAGGTGCCTTTATGCTCGTCCTTGAATGTGTCCCCTGGCAGTTAGCCCAGTTGATTACCCAAAAATTGTCTATCCCTGTTATCGGCATTGGTGCCGGAAAGTATTGTGATGGGCAGGTTCTAGTTTATCATGATGTAATGGGTCTTTATACAGGGAAAAGGCCGAAATTTGTTAAACAGTATGCTGAAGCCCGCAGGGAGATGTTACGGGGAGTTAACAACTATATGGATGAAGTCAGAAACATATCTTTCCCCGGGGAAGAGCACATCTTTTCCATGCCGGCAGAAGCATTGGATGCACTGCGTGACAATTGATTTCAGGGGGTCATAAATGGCCGCGGTGTAAAGGCAGCGGCTACAACCCGTACTGTTATTATGGAGGATCGTTATATGGATCTTATTCGGGATCTGGCAGCCTTGCGTGAGCGAATTAGTTTAATCAGGAATCAGGGCAAGGAGATCGGCTTTGTTCCCACAATGGGCTTCCTGCACGAGGGACATCTTTCCCTCATCGAGACAGCCAAAGCGCAAAATACTTTTGTGGTTGTCAGTATTTTTGTCAACCCCTTGCAGTTTGGGGCTGGAGAGGATTATGAAGACTACCCCCGCGATCTGGAGAATGACAGCCGGTTGGCGGCTGTTGCGGGGTGCGACCTTGTTTTTTATCCTGTGGCCCGGGATTTTTATCCATCAGGCTATGGAACTTTTGTTGAAGTGCAGGGCAGCATTACAGATAGACTCTGCGGTGCTTCAAGGCCGGGCCATTTCCGTGGGGTAACCACGGTTCTTGCAAAACTTTTTAATCTGGTAGAACCTCATCGCACTTATTTTGGCCAAAAAGATGCTCAGCAGTGTCTTGTGGTGAAAAAAATGCTTGAAGATTTGAACTATAACGTTGAATTTATTATTATGCCTACTGTGCGTGAACCGGATGGACTGGCAATGAGTTCGCGTAATAAGTATCTCACTCCCCTGCAGCGCAAGGCTGCACCTGTCCTTTACCAAAGCCTGCAAAAGGCAAATTCCCTGATTGATAACGGTGAAAGGGACGGGAAGCTTATTAAAGAATTACTGGAGTGTAATATTAAAACAGTGCCGGGAGCAGAGATAGACTATATCCAAGTTGTGGATGTTAAAAAGCTTGAGCCCCTCAGTCAGCTGGCAGGAACCTGTTTGATCGCCCTGGCTGTCAAGTTCGGAACTACCCGTCTTATCGACAATATTATCGTGGAGGTGTGAACCTTTGTTAAGAACCATGTTTAAATCTAAAATTCACCGCGCTACTGTTACCGGAGCCGATTTAAATTACATGGGCAGTATTACCATTGATACAGATCTGTTGGAAGAGGCTGATATATTGCCGTATGAGAAAGTTCAGGTTGTGAACAACAATAACGGCGCCCGCTTGGAGACATATACAATTGCCGGGGAGCGGGGCAGCGGCGAAATTTGTCTAAACGGGGCGGCGGCCCGTCATGTTCAGCCGGGAGATCATGTAATTATAATCAGTTATGCCGAGTACAGCAGGGAAGACCTCCAGCACTACAGGCCTTGTGTTATTTTTGTGGACGATCAAAACAGGGTTACAAAGATCTCTGACGAAGAACTGGCCAACACGATTGGTTAAAGAGTTTATCCTAATTTTACAATCTTTTAAATATGTGTTACAATAATTTTTGCATATTTTATTTTAAAAATAAAAAAATGCATTTATAACAGTTTCACTATAATTTTTAAGCAGAGGTTAATAAATGGATAATACAAATGCGCAAAAACGTGCAGCGGAGCTGAAAAAAAATATCAGTGATTATCTTGCTGTCAAGGATAGCATCCCCACCGGTTTTAACAGGTGGAAGAAGATTCAGGAAAATCAAATCAGGATCAGAGAACTGCTTGGTGCCACTGAAAATGAATGGCGTGATTGGCGCTGGCAAATTCGCAATCGTGTATGTAAAGGGGAAATACTGGACCGTATTCTGGAGCTTAAACCGGGTGAACTGGAAGAGATAGAGCTTACGGGAAGTAAATTTCGCTGGGGAGCGGTTCCCTATTACCTCAGCCTCATTGATCCTGCTGATAAAAATGATCCGGTACGCCTCCAGTCAGTTCCCATGGTACAGGAATATCATGATTGTGGTGGAGAGATGGATCCAATGGACGAAGAAAATACATCTCCTGCAGCAGCTGTAACACGGCGTTATCCCGATCGTCTTATTATAAACGTTACAAACCAGTGTGCCAGTTATTGTCGTCACTGCCAGCGCAGGCGCAATATTGGAGAGGTGGATCACCAAACATCCCGGGAAAATCTTGAGGCAGCCCTGGAGTATGTTAAGGCTAATGAGGAGATCCGTGATGTGCTTCTAACCGGGGGCGATGCCTTGATGCTCTCTGATGAAACTTTGGACTGGATACTTACAGAGTTGGATAATATTTCCCATGTGGAAATTAAGCGTCTCGGCACCCGTGCCCCTGTGACCCTTCCTTATCGTGTTACAGATGAGCTTTGCAGTATGCTCAGCAGGCATCTTCCCCTATATGTAAATACCCATTTTAATCATCCCCTTGAAATTACTCCGGATGCACAAGCAGCCTGCTTTGCCCTGGCCCGCTGTGGAATTAATTTAGGTAATCAGGCAGTGCTGCTTAAAGGGATTAATAACGATCCGCTGGTTATGCGAAAGTTAAGCCAGGAATTACTGAAAATTATGGTCCGGCCTTATTATATTTTTCATGCCAAAAATGTTCAGGGAACCACCCACTTTCGGACCAGGGTGGAGGAAGGGATTGAAATCATGGAGAAGTTACGTGGTAATACTTCCGGCTTGGCGATCCCTACCTACATTGTCAATGCACCTCATGGCTATGGAAAAACTCCAATGCTTGCAGAATATCTTGTTTCCCTGGGTAAAGACAAGCTGATCATCCGTACCTGGGAAAATCGGGTTATGGAATATGATAATAGTGTGGAAGAATAGGAAGGGTATGGAGGAAGATCGGGCAGCATGGGAAACGTAAATAATGCGGTGACCATGGGCATAGTACGCTCATGGTCTCTGCTTATTAAAGGTGGAAATAAAGGGCAAAAATAAACGGTAAGGGTGGTAAGTTAAAACAGATATGGAACAGGCAATTTACTGTCATGCATTTAATCTTATTCCTAAGCTGGGCCCTGTGCGTATCAATAGCCTTATTAATACTTTTGGCACAGCGCGGGAGGCCTGGTATATTGATGAAGCACGCCTTGCTGATGTGGAAGGGTTTGGCAAGAACTTGGCGGCACAGGTGGTTGCGGCACGTGCAAAAATCGATCCTGAAAAGGCCTGGCAAGAACTGCTTTTTAAGGGATTTAATGCGGTCACAGAAAAAGAAGGGCAATACCCCTCTTTTTTAAGGGAAATACATGACCCCCCGCCGCTGCTCTATTTTAAAGGGGATTTAAAGGTTCTAAAGAACCCGTGCCTTGCCGTTGTTGGCAGTAGGCGCCATACAACCTACGGCAGGGAAAACGCTTATAAATTTGCTGCCCGCCTTGCAGCCTGCGGTTTTACCATTGTCAGTGGCCTGGCCCGGGGTATTGATACATGGGCTCACCAGGGTGTTCTTACCACCAATGGCTTTACAGCAGCAGTTTTGGGCTGCGGCCTCGATATCTGTTATCCACCGGAAAACCGTTCACTTATGCACAGGATCATACACCAGGGCGTCGTCTTAAGCGAATTTCCACCTGGTGTTGAACCGGCTGCTTCAAATTTTCCCCGGCGCAACCGTATAATTAGTGGTATTTCCCTGGGTACCCTGGTAGTGGAAGCTGCCGAAAAAAGTGGTGCCTTGATCACCGCATCTTTTGCCCTTGAGCAGGGACGGGAAGTCTTTGCCATTCCCGGGAGTATTGCCAACCCATGCAGTAAGGGTTGTCATTTCCTGATTAAGGAGGGGGCAAAGCTGGTAGACGGTGTGGATGCGATCCTGGAGGAATTGCCGGATGAGTATATTAATCGTTTAAAGGTGAATATATAAAGGTAAAGTAAAAATTATATTTAGTATTCAGATTTGAATTATGGGATGGGCTCGTATCTGGATCCGGATGGAGGGAAGAATATGAATCTTGTTATTGTGGAGTCACCTGCCAAGGCTAAAACAATACGCAAATTCCTGGGACGCAGCTATCAGGTCAAAGCTTCCATGGGTCACCTGGTGGATCTGCCAAAAAGTCAGCTAGGCGTTGACTTGGAAAACAATTTCCAGCCAAAGTATATTACTATTCGCGGAAAGGGCAAAGTATTACAAGAGTTAAAAGATACAGCCCGTAAAGCGAATAAAGTTTTCCTGGCTTCCGACTTGGACCGGGAAGGGGAGGCTATAAGCTGGCATCTGGGAAATTCTTTGGGTATTACAAATAAAGAGCCATGTCGCGTGGTGTTTAACGAAATAACAAAAGATGCGATCAAAAAGGCCTTTACCCATCCACGTAATCTTGATCTTAACAGGGTATATGCTCAACAGGCCAGGCGTATCCTTGACCGTCTTGTTGGTTATATGATTAGTCCACTGCTGTGGGAAAAGGTACAGAAGGGCCTTAGCGCAGGGAGGGTCCAATCAGTCGCCCTGCGTCTTATTTGTGACCGGGAAGAGGAGATTAAGGCATTTGTGGTGGAAGAGTACTGGACTATTGAAGCTAAATTTAGTGCACAAGGTGCAGAAATACCTGTTAAAGCAAAGTTTTTTGGTCGCACAGGCAGTCGCATGACATTTTCCCGGGAAGAAGAGGTTAATAAAATACTGCATGAACTTAAAGGCAGAGATTACCTCGTCCACAGGGTGCAGGTCAAAGAAAGAAGACGCAACCCGGCCCCTCCTTTTATTACCAGCACATTG
This sequence comes from Syntrophomonadaceae bacterium, assembly GCA_007131175.1. Lineage (GTDB taxonomy): Bacteria > Bacillota > Dethiobacteria > DTU022 > UBA8154 > UBA8154. Next base: position 6,870 of record SLRC01000140.1, on the reverse strand, counting down.
CAACAGGAAGCTTCAAGACGGCTGGGATTTTCTGCTAAAAGGACAATGATGGTAGCGCAGCAGCTTTATGAAGGCTTGGAATTTGGTGAGAAAAAAGAGTCCACAGGTCTTATTACGTACCTTAGAACCGATGCTACCAGGGTTTCTCCCGTTTCACAGGAGGAAGCGCGAAACTATATTGAGGAGCATTTCGGTAAGGGGTATTTGCCTGAAAAAGCTCCCCATTATGTGGGTAAAAAAGGGGCGCAGGATGCACACGAGGCAATTCGCCCCACTTCAGTGCTGCGGAATCCCGTTTCCCTAAAAAAATACCTGAGCCGGGACCAATCGAGGCTCTACCGTTTAATATGGGACCGCTTTGTAGCCAGCCAGATGGCTCCGGCCACCCTTGAACAAGTGCGGGTGGATATAAAGGGTGGGGAATATATTTTTAAAGCCAGCGGTTCCACCATTAAATTTCCCGGATTTCTCGCTTTACTCAAGGATGACAGGGTTGTTAACCCCGAAGAAGTTTTACCTCCCTTAAAGGAAGAAACGGAGCTTGAATTACTTGCCCTGGAGCCGATCCAGCATTTTACCCAGCCTCCTGGCCGTTATTCGGAGGCTTCCCTGGTAAAAGCCATGGAAAGTAAAGGTATCGGAAGACCCAGCACCTATGCCCCTACCATTGAAACACTCAAAGGACGGGGCTATGTGGTTCGTGAAGAGAAGGTTTTCAAACCAACAGAGCTCGGTTTTGTGGTAGTGGATCTGCTGAAAAACTTTTTTCCTGAAATTATTGATGTGGATTTTACGGCTCGCCTCGAAGATCGCCTGGACAAGATAGAAGGGGGAGAGATACCCTGGTTGGATGTAATCAGGGATTTTTATGCTCCTTTTCAACAGCGCTTGCAGGTAGCCTCTGAAGAAATGCAAAAGGTTAAACTTGAGGAGGAGACAGGGGAAATTTGCCCCCAGTGCTCACGGAAGCTTTTGAAAAAATTTGGCCGATACGGCAGTTTCCATGCCTGCTCCGGTTTTCCCGAATGTCGCTTTACCAAACAACCGCAAGCAGAAACGGGGGTAAAATGCCCCATGTGTGACGGGGAAATTGTGGAACGTCGCAGCAAGAAGGGGAGATTGTTTTACGGTTGTAATAACTATCCAAAGTGTAGTTTTGTTTCCTGGGATAAACCTCTGGAGAGAGCATGCCCCCAATGCGGTGCTTTCCTGGTGGAAAAAAAAGGATATCGCAGTTCACCGCCTTCGGTTCGTTGCAGCAATAAGGACTGTGATTACCGGGAGACTGCAGCAGTTAAGAAATCAAGGAAAAAATAAATGATATTTGGGAGGCTTTATTTCCCAGGAGGTGTTCCGCATCGGGGAGGATATAGTAACGATCATCGGCGCAGGCTTGGCAGGGGCGGAAGCCGCCTGGCAGATTGCACGCAGGGGCGTAAAAGTAAAACTTTATGAAATGAGACCTGTCCAGATGACCCCGGCTCATCATAGCGATGCCTTTGCTGAACTGGTCTGCAGCAACTCTTTACGTGCAGCTTCCCTCAAAAATGCAGTTGGACTGCTCAAAGAGGAAATGCGCTCGTTGAATTCATTGATCATGGAATGTGCCCTTAAGTCTCAAATACCGGCAGGCGGTGCCCTTGCTGTGGATCGTGAGGAATTTTCCGCACTTGTTACACGGCGTTTGAAATCACATAAACTTGTGGAAATAGTGCGCACAGAAGTAGAGCAAATTCCACAGCAAAGACCACTTATTATTGCCACAGGACCTCTGACTTCTTCCACCTTTTCAAATGCCCTGGAAGAGATAACTGGAAAAGATAGCCTCTATTTTTATGATGCGGCTGCACCCATCGTTACTTATGATTCCATTAACCTGGAAATAGCTTTTTTTGCTTCACGTTATGATCGGGGTGGCCCCGATTATCTTAATTGTCCCTTTAGTGCTGTTGAGTACAGCCGTTTCCATGGGGAGATGTGCAAAGGGGCAGTATATGAGGGTAAAGAATTTGAAAAGGAAGTATTTTTTGAAGGCTGTATGCCGGTTGAGGTTCTGGCTGCCCGGGGTAAAGATACACTCCGATTTGGTCCCCTGAAGCCGGTGGGCTTAACCGTCCCTCATACAGGAGAACAACCTTATGCTGTTGTACAACTGCGCCGGGATAACCGGGAAGGGACACTCTACAACATGGTAGGTTTTCAGACACGGCTGCTAAGGGGAGAACAAAAACGTATATTCCGCCTCATCCCTGGGCTTGAAAATGCCAATTTTGCCCGCTATGGAGCCGTGCATCGTAACACCTTTATTAACTCGCCGCTACTCCTTGATGCCTCCCTGGAAGTCAGGGATCGGCCGGGGATATTTTTTGCCGGTCAGATTACGGGGGTGGAAGGTTATGTGGAATCGGCTGCCGCAGGCTTGGTAGCTGGAATCAATGCTTATTGTCGCGCCATTGGGGAAAAGACTCTTGTCTTCCCCGGGGAGACCGCTACCGGTTCCCTGCTTCATTATATCACTACTGCAGACCCGGCACATTTTCAACCTATGAATGTAAATTTTGGCTTGCTGCCTCCTCTTCCCGCGGGAGGACGAAAACGGGAACGGAAAGAGCGTCTGGCGGCGCGAAGCCTGAAAATTTTGTCGACATTCCGAAATAATTTCCATACGTTGCTTGCATAAACAGTATCCTTATGCTAAAATTGAAAAAAGGTTAAGATTATGAATAATTATCTGGACAAATTTATTAGTGTTCTGCGTATCGAAAAAAATGCGGCAACGCTTACTGTAAATAATTATAACAAGGACATTCAACAGTTTTTGAGCTTTCTGGCGGAAGCGGGCTTAAACCAGTCACTTGTAGATTATCGGTGTCTGCGCCGTTACCTGGCCATGCTTAAGGGGTATGGATATGCTCGTAGTTCTGTAGCCCGTAAATTGGCAGCAGTACGAAGTTACCTGCGTTTCCTGAAAAGGGAAAAGGTGCTAACAGAAAATTCCTGGGAAATAGTATCGACCCCCAAAAGGGAGAAGAAGCTTCCCCAGTTTCTTTACACTGACGAAGTGGATTCATTGTTGGATGCATCTGTGCATGGTTCTCTTTTGGGATACCGGGACCTTGCTATCTTGGAGATGCTTTACGGAGCCGGACTGAGGGTGAAGGAACTGGTTGATCTAAACCTCTCCGCCGTTAATTTGGAGGAAGGTTTTTTGCTGGTAAGGGGTAAGGGTCGCAAAGAACGCCTTATTCCCATAGGTGGCTATGCAAGGCAGGCCGTTGCTGTTTATTTAAACAAGAGTCGTCCCTTCCTGCTGGCCAGGAGCAAAACCAAAAATGATGACGGTGCCCTTTTCCTAAACCGATTTGGAGACAGGTTGTCGGACAGAAGTGTCCGTCGTTTAGTAGGTGAATACAGCAGGAAGGCAGGCCAGGGCTCAGGAGTAAGCCCCCATGTATTGCGTCATTCATTTGCAACACATTTACTTAACGGGGGAGCAGATCTGAGGGCCGTACAGGAGATGCTGGGTCATGCCAGCCTTTCCACCACACAGGTCTACACACATGTAACCAAGGATGAACTCAAAAAGACCTACTTGAGGTTTCACCCCCGGGCCTGAGTTAGGTGGTTTGAGTTGAATTATCAAAAGAGTTTCTATATTATGGAAAATTGTCTGGGAGTGGAATTTTATTACCGGGAAAATGTTTAATTCAACAACAATTTTGGCAGTAAAGATTGATAGCAGGGTTGCCATTGCCGGTGATGGCCAGGTTACTCTTATGGGAAATGTGATTGTAAAACACCATGCACGCAAAATTCGCCGTCTCTACCAGGATAAAGTATTGGCTGGTTTTGCCGGGGCTGTGGCCGATGCCATTACCCTTTTTGATAAGTTTGAAAAACAACTTGAGAGTCACCAGGGTAATTTGCGTCGTGCGGCTGTAGAACTTGCAAAGGAGTGGCGAACTGACCGGTTTTTGCGTCGGCTTGAGGCACTGCTGGTTGTTGCTTCGGCAGATGCCTTGCTGGTTATATCAGGAACGGGAGACGTCATCGAGCCTGATGATGGGGTGGCTGCCATTGGTTCAGGGGGGCCATATGCATTGGCTGCAGCAAGGTCACTAATAAGAAACACAAACCTTACCCCTGCTGCCATAGCTCAGGAGGCCCTGGTTGTTGCCTCAGAAATATGTGTTTATACAAACAATAATATATCTGTTGAAATATTAAGCTAGTTATAGCTCCATACGGGGCTGGAGGTGCATGAAACAGTTAAAATGCCAACACTTGATGCAGAACTAACGCCACGGGAAGTAGTAGCTGAACTTGATAAATATATTGTTGGCCAGGAAGAGGCCAAAAAAATTGTGGCTGTTGCCTTGCGTAATCGCTTTCGCCGCCGCATTTTAGATCAAAAGATCAGCGAAGAGATTATTCCAAAAAATATTATTATGATTGGACCCACCGGTGTGGGAAAAACGGAGATAGCGCGGCGATTGGCCCGTTTGGTAAATTCCCCTTTTGTCAAGGTGGAAGCAACAAAATTCACAGAGGTAGGCTATGTGGGCCGGGATGTTGACTCCATTATCAGAGATTTGGTGGAAAGTTCTGTACGTATAGTCAAAGGGGAAAGAATGAAATCCATTGAACCCAAGGCTGTTGAGTTGGCAGAGGACAGGTTGCTTGAGTTACTTGTTCCTTTTCCAGAAAGGGAGAAAAAAACAGCCAATCCCCTGGACTTTCTTTTTCAATACACACGGGTAGCGGGAGGCACGCAACCAACTGTTGAAGAAGATAATTATCCGTCGGAATTGGAATTAAAGCAGAATGAGCGTCGGGAAATGGCCAAAAAGCTAAGGGCAGGCGAAGTTGAAGATATTTTGGTCGAAGTGGAACTCGATGATCGTTTGCCTCCCATGTTGGATATGTTTTCCGGCATGGGTATGGAAGAAATGGGGGCAAATGTTCAGGAGATTTTTGGTAACCTGATGCCGCGTAAAAAGAAGAAAAAGAGAATACCTGTAAAACAGGCGAGGCGTATCCTGCAGCAAGAGGAAGGTGAAAAGCTCATCGATATGGATGATGTTATCGCCGAAGCCGTATCACGGGCAGAGCAGTCGGGCATCGTGTTCTTAGACGAGTTAGACAAGGTTGCCGGTGAGAAGGCAGGGGCAGGTCCGGATGTTTCGCGGGAAGGGGTACAGCGGGATATTTTACCCATTGTTGAGGGCTCCACCGTAATGACAAAACACGGACCAGTTAAAACGGATCATATACTTTTTATTGCTGCCGGTGCGTTCCATGTCAGTAGTCCCTCCGATTTGATTCCTGAGCTTCAGGGCCGTTTTCCCGTACGTGTTGAGTTGCATAGCCTTTCTCCCGATGATTTTCGGCGTATTCTAACGGAACCGGAGAACGCACTCACGAGGCAGTATACGGCATTGCTGGGAACAGAAGGAATTGAGTTGGAATTTGATGAGGAAGGTATTGACGAGATTGCCACAACGGCCTGTTTTTTAAACGAAGAAATGGAAAATATCGGGGCAAGGCGCCTGTATACGATTATGGAAAAGCTGTTGGAAGATGTATCTTTTGTTGCTCCTGAGCTAGAAGATCAAATAATTTTAATTAACAGAGAATATGTAAAGAATAAAATTAAGGATATTGTCAAAAATAAAGATTTGAGTAGATATATTTTGTAAAACTGTAGTGATCTTAAATTTATTATTTAAGATAGATGTACCAAAAATGTGAAAGAGGTGAAAAGCAGTGATTAATTCTCCTTTATTGGAAAAGACCAGACGAATCAACAAAATCTTGCAAAAAACGGCGGGACAACGGGTTGATTTTTTTGATGTTTCCGAAGTCCTGAAAAATGTTATGAATGCCAATGTTTATATTGTGCACCGCGATGGCAAGGTTTTGGGATATGCTCTGGTCGATGAGTTTGAGTGTGAAATCATGGTTGAACAGGTGTTAAAAACCGGAGATTTTCCAGAGCGGTACAACGATTTTCTGTTACGGGATGATGAAACTAGAACAAACCTGACACAGGAGCCCAGTGATTGCGTCTTTATGGAAGTTGAGAGATGCCTTTTTAAAAACAAGTTGACCACGGTGGTGCCTATTTTAGGCGGCGGTAAGAGACTGGGCACACTGTTGTTGGCCCGCTTTGATAATTCTTTTGAGTCGGAAGATCTTATCCTCGCTGAAACAGGAGCTACGGTCGTGGGTATGGAAATCCTGCGGGCCCGTGCAGAAAAAATCGAAGAGGAAGCAAGAAACAAAGCAGTGGTCCAACTGGCCATAGGTACACTTTCTTACTCAGAGTTAGAAGCGGTGGAGCATATTTTTGAAGAACTTGATGGGGACGAAGGTTTACTTGTGGCAAGTAAAATTGCTGATCAACTGGGAATTACCCGGTCTGTTATTGTTAATGCCCTGCGTAAATTTGAAAGCGCCGGTGTTATTGAATCCCGATCCCTCGGCATGAAAGGAACCTATATCAGGGTTTTAAATCCCTACCTGCTGGAACAGCTTGCAAAGAAGCAAAAAACTTTCCTTAAGTAAATCTTGCCATTCATGAACTGGAAAAAGCAGCCTTACGGCTGCTTTTTTTGATATAATTGCCAGCTTTGCTTGACATAGAGGGTGAAGCGTACATGGGCAAAAAGGCGCTGCACAAAAACAGTCATTTTAACGGGCATTCAACAACCTAAATTTTAACAAATGCAATAATTTATACTAGAAATTTGAATCTATGATAAATAATATCAAAAATAGCTCTAATTTCCATATTTTACCTTGTACTTTTCCTCCACCTGTTGTATGATAGTGGTGGGAGGGATGATCATGGTAGAGGCATACAATCAG
>SLRC01000171.1 GCA_007131175.1 Syntrophomonadaceae bacterium | reverse complement strand
CCACATCCTTGCCACGGATCAGATCCATCACTAACCGCGCTTTGCGGGGTGCTATCCTGATAAAGCGGGCTTGTGCCTTCGCAACCATTTTCTACCCCCCTTTTTACACAGGTGAGAAAAGCCTATTTTAATGTTGTAGACCTTTCCGTATGAGCGCCATGACCACGAAAGGTCCGCGTTGGCGCAAATTCACCCAGCTTATGTCCCACCATATCTTCCGTCACATATACGGGAATAAATTTTCGTCCATCGTGTACAGCAATGGTATGTCCCACCATGTCGGGGAATATGGTTGAGCGGCGGGACCACGTCTTGATAACTCGTTTTTCCCCTTTTTCGTTCATCTTATCAACTTTTACCATCAGATTGGAGTCCACATATGGCCCCTTTTTTAAAGAACGTCCCATTTAAACACCCCTTTAGTCACCAGTTATTTGCGTTTTTTAACAATATACTGGTCGGACTTTTTATTCTTCTGCCGCGTTTTGTAACCGAGGGTTGGTTTGCCCCACGGTGTCAGCGGGCTATTGCGGCCAATGGGCGCTTTGCCTTCACCCCCACCATGGGGGTGATCAACAGGGTTCATAACTGAACCCCTCACCGTGGGTCTGATTCCCAACCACCGGGAGCGACCGGCCTTCCCAATGGTAATAATTTCATGTTCAACGTTTCCCACCTGGCCGATGGTGGCACGGCATTCATGCAAAACCAATCTCACTTCACCGGAAGGGAGCTTGATGTGGGCGTATCTGCCCTCTTTAGCCATTAACTGTGCTACTCCTCCCGCAGAACGGACCATCTGCGCCCCTTTCTGGGGAGACAATTCGATATTATGGATCAGCGTTCCCACAGGAATATTTTTAAGCGGCAGTGTATTTCCAGGGCGAATTTCTGCATCCGGACCGGAGCGGACAACACTGCCCTGTCTCAGTCCCACAGGAGCCAGAATGTAGCGTTTTTCACCATCCAGGTAGTGTAAAAGAGCTATCCGGGCTGAGCGATTTGGATCATATTCAATGGCAGCAACACGTGCCGGCACTCCATCCTTTTCACGACGAAAGTCAATAACCCGGTACTTCTGTTTATGACCACCGCCCTGATGTCTGACGGTAATACGCCCTGCAGCATTACGGCCGGCCTTCTTCTTCTGTGGTCTTAACAAAGACTTTTCAGGGTCTTTTTTGTCAATCCCCTCAAAACTTGAGACTGTCATAAAGCGTCTGCCCGGTGAGGTGGGAACGAATTTTTTTACAGCCATAAGAACGAGTCCTCCTTCCTAACAAACTGGGAACCAAACAGTCCCCTAAAATGTGCCGGTTACTCAAAAATCTCTATACCCTTGCTTCCTTCTTGCAGCGTGACAATAGCTTTCTTCCAATTAGGGCGATAACCCCGATGGATGCCCACACGCCGCGGCTTTCCTTTTATTCGCATTGTATTAACGGACTGAACCTTGACATCAAAGAGCTGCTCCACTGCTTTTTTTATATCAATTTTATTCGCTTCCTTATGGACAACAAAACTATACTTGCCCTCTTCCATAAGTCGAGTGGATTTTTCGGTTACCAGCGGACGAATTACCACATCCTGGGGAGCTTTCACGAGGCAAACACCTCCTCCACGCTGGCCACGGCATCTTTAGTCATAATTAATGTATCATGATTAAGGATATCCAGGACATTGAGCTGCCGGGCTACAACTGTTTTTACCCCGGGAATGTTCCTCCCAGACTTATAAACATTTAAATCAGGGCTTCCCGTAACCAGTAATGCTTTGCCCTGTACTTTTAAAACATCGAGCAAACGGGCGATCTCTTTCGTTTTTGGCTGAGCAAGACTGAGTGAGTCCAGTACCATTATCTGGTTTCCCTGGGCCTTGGCACTGAGGGCAGAACAGAGGGCCGCACGTCTAACTTTTTTAGGAAGAACAAAACGATAATCCCGCGGCTTTGGTCCAAAAACAATCCCTCCGCCTTTCCAGATAGGAGAACGGGTACTTCCAGCCCGTGCCCGCCCCGTTCCCTTTTGGCGCCAGGGCTTTTTACCTCCCCCCCTTACCTCACCCCGTGTTTTGGTGCTGGCTGTTCCGCGTCGCTGATTGTTCATCAACATGCGTGCCACATCGTGAAGCAGGGGTTTTTTCACTTTACAATCAAAAATCAGGGGGTGCAGTGCAATTTCACCGACCCGCTCACCCTGCATATTGAGGAGTTCTATTGTAGGCATAGTTTTATAACCCCCTTTCTAACTGGCTTTCACCGAATTCTTAACCATTAAAAGACTGCCACGGGGACCTGGAACAGACCCTTTCACGAGAAGCAGATTTTTATCACCATCTGCTCTAACCACTTCGAGCTTCTGTACCGTAACATGCTCCCCGCCCATTCTTCCGGGAAGGTTCCGGCCTTTGAATACCCTTGCCGCATCAACGCCACCAAGGGAACCGGGACCACGCTGATAGCGGGAACCATGCGTCATCGGCCCTCTGTGTTGACCATGTTTTTTGATGGAACCGGCAAAGCCCTTACCCTTGGTGATACCGCTTACATCAACAAATTCTCCTGCTTCAAATATATCAGCCTTAATCTGTTGACCTACATCATACTCTTCACTAGGCTCAAAACTCAGTTCCCTGATATACCGCAGCGGGCTTACATTCGCACGGGCAAACTGACCTTTTTTTGGCTTATTCACTTTACGTTCCCGGATTTCATAAAAACCAACCTGCAGGGACTGATAACCATCTGTTTCAACCGTTTTTTTACGTAAAACGGTACAAGGTCCCGCTTCCATAACAGTAACAGGAATTGCCCGTCCTGCCTCGTCAAATATCTGGGTCATACCCACTTTTCTGGCCAGAATCGCTTTTTTCATCATCCACACCCCCCTTTTCCAGCCTTGGCTATAATTTAATTTCGATATCCACTCCGGCTGGCAGATCGAGCCGCATAAGTGCGTCCACCGTGGCTGGTGTGGGATCGATAATATCAATTAAGCGTTTGTGCGTGCGCATTTCAAATTGTTCCCTTGAGTCCTTGTACTTATGGGGAGCCCTGATCACTGTATAAATCGTTTTCTCTGTGGGAAGGGGTACCGGTCCCGATATGGAAGCACCGGTACGACTGGCTGTCTCCACTATCTTCCCGGCAGACTGATCCAGGAGATGATGATCAAAGGCTTTAAGGCGTATACGAATTTTTTGATTGGTCATGTTCTTCCTCCTTTTCGCCTGATTACTTTTTGCAGACTGCTCTTGCAGGAATTCCCCGCCGTGGGACGGCAACCTCCTGTTTCATCGCTTCACAGTTGCTAAGAATACTTTTATTGTCCAACTAACAGCTTTCGACTTTCCCGCTATCAAATCTATTCAATAATGGAGGTAACAACTCCCGCACCCACAGTGCGGCCACCTTCCCGGATAGCAAAGCGCAAGCCTTCTTCCGTGGCGATGGGCGTAATCAACTCTATCATCATGTT
>SLRC01000116.1 GCA_007131175.1 Syntrophomonadaceae bacterium | reverse complement strand
GGGCAATGGCAAAGAGCGGGACATATAATTGAAGAGGCAAATCCAGCATGTTGTAGACTAAGCCGCTATAGAAGTCCACGTTCGCGCTGACACCTTTATAAATACGCCGCTTCTTTTCAATAATTTGCGTTGCCAGCCTTTCCACCAGCGTGTAAAGCCGGAATTCCTCCATGCGATCCTTCTCTTTCGAAAGACTTTCCACAAATTGCTTGAGCACATTTGCCCGGGGATCAGAGAGGGAGTATACGGCATGGCCCATACCGTAAATCAAACCCGCCTGATCAAATGCCTCCTTATTTAAAAGTCGCGTGAGGTAATCTGCCACACTGTCCTCATCGGTCCAATCGGAAACGTTGGCTTTCATGTCCTCAAACATCTGCACCACTTTAATGTTTGCACCACCGTGCTTAGGTCCTTTAAGTGATCCTATTGCCGCCGCAATGGCAGAATAGGTGTCGGTCCCTGAGGATGTTACCACATGGGTGGCAAAAGTGGAATTATTTCCGCCGCCATGCTCAGCATGCAGGATAAGGGCCACATCAAGTATCTTTGCTTCCAATGGTGTGTACTTACTGTCTGGACGCAACATGTACAAAATATTCTCGGCTGTGGACAATTCAGGCTGTGAAGGATGAATAAAAAGGCTTTTATTGTCATGATAGTGACAATACGCCTGATATCCATACACGGACAGCAGGGGAAAGAGCGCTATTAATTGTAGCGACTGGCGCAAAACGTTAGGCAAAGAAATATCATCACTATAATCATCATAAGCATACATTGTCAGCACACTGCGGGCAAGGGTATTCATCATATCCTGACTGGGAGCTTTCAAAATAATGTCGCGAACGAAATTCGTGGGCAACGTGCGGTAATTGGAAAGAATTTGGGCAAACCTGTCCAACTCCTGTACACTGGGCAGCTGGCCGAACATTAACAGATAGGCTACCTCTTCAAACCCAAAACGATTTTCATTAATAATTCCATCCACCAGCTCTTCAACATCAATACCCCTGTAATAAAGTTTGCCTTCACAGGGTTGTTCCTCCCCATCTACCATCTTTGATGATATGATCTCTGAGATTTCTGTAAGACCAGTTAGCACACCTTTTCCGCTTATGTCTCGCAGTCCCCGTTTTACTTCATATTTATCATAAAGGGCAGGATCAATTTTGCTGTTGCTTTCACAAAGAGCAGATAGTTCTAATATCTGGGATGTAACATGAGAATAAGGATTGCTCATTATTTTGTTCACGCCTTCCAATATAGATACCTTGTGATTATAGCACGAATAATTTTATCTTGCTATAATGTAAATTACTTTCTCATCTACACGTTTACTCTTCTCGTTTCGGAAAGGGTGGGTTACAATATACAAAGAAAAATCCGGCCACTTGGCATGGCCAGACTGTAATTTGAACTAATTTTCCATATTTTCCTGGTTACTTTGTCGCTGGAAATATCATCTGCGTGGTAGATTTAAAACCCTAGGAGATGCGTTTAACAAAACTTGTTAAGTCTTTGGTTAAGTCAATATACCGATAGCCCAGGTAATCGTTTTCTGACTCAACCATTATTATGGGCCTGTCCGGATTCTCATGGTTATGTTGCACAACAGCCCCTTTTCTGTTTCCGATCATTATTCTCTGGTTTTCAGGAATAATGAATGATGCTTTAAATAATTGCTTTAATATATTGGGAGAATATTTTTCACAATACGCATAAAATATTTCCAGTATTTCTGAAATGCTTAATGTTTCAGAAATAACAACATTCAACTTATAACAAGCTCCCACTACTTGAGCTAATGGATTTATATTTTTAATTCCCAAGGGTATACCCTGACCATCTAAAGTCTCGTGATGTTGGGATACAATTTCAACTATATCTGCAGTTAAATCGGGCTCCAACTGCTTAAGTATCTTTAAGCTTTCGCTAACGTGGTTACCATTATTGATATGGTGATTTTTCAATGTACTGTTATCTGAAACTTCCTTTAACCCAATATCGGAAAGAAATGTTGCCGTGATGATGCTTTGTTTTTCTGCAAAAGATAACCCTTCTTTTTCATTCAAATATGATGCCACCTGGATTGATGAATTAACAGCATTGTCTTCTACAGTTTTGACTTCACGGGCATTGGCGATAAATATTAATTCCCTGAGATCTCTGTTTTTTGCAATATCCGCAACGATCCTTTTGGAGGTCTTCCAGCTATTCTTGTTATAATACACTTCCCGGGCAGTATCCTGTATATTGTTAAATTCCTGTTTAGCTTTTTCCGATATCTGTTCTTTGCCAAAAGGAATATTTGCAAAGTTAATCTCATTAATTACTTTTTTTATTCGCGCTTGTTCCCTCATATTCTCTTCCCTGGTTCCAATTACTACTTCCCTGTTTGAGATATTGTTTATATGCTCTTTAGTTAGAACAGTGCCCGCCGGCAGCAAAACAAGGCCTGTCCTGGCACAAACAATACTTGTTTTTATTTTTACACCGGGCCTTAATTCAGTCTGATTCATTTTTTATTTCCCTCCCTAATAATGTTTATTATCATATATGCGCCACCGAGTTTACATCAACAACACAGGCAAAGCTTTCTTAAGTTTCAATTTTATGCCATTATAACACAAAATCATTTTTGAGAGCCTCTAAAAACCTTTCGATTGTTTTATTAATTTCCCGGGGCTTTTCCAGCATGAGCATGTGACCGGCACCAGGGAAAAGTTCCAGTTTGGCGCCTTTTATATTTTGTTCCAGGAAGTGACTGTATTTATGTGGGGTCATCTGGTCTTCTTCACCGCAGAGAATGAGGGCAGGCACTTTTGTTTTATGCAGTTCGCCAAGAACATCAAAATTATTGCAGGCCGTAAAGTCATCATACCAGATCCTGGCCGGCACTTCCGTAATATATTTTTCCCCTTCCCGAACCATGTTCTCAGGTGCATGGGAACCGTAAAGAAATCCAGCCATCTCGGGCATTTTTTCGTCACGGCCATAACGTTCAAGGATCTTTGTTGCCACCCTTAGCCTCCCCCCGGTGGCAACGAGAATGATTGCTTTTGTATCCTCAGGATATTTGAACTGAAAATCCAGTGCGATGGCGCCTCCCAAAGAATGCCCACAAAAAACTATTGAGGGAAGGGAAAGACTGTCTTTAAAGTCCTTAATATAATCCCGGTAGAGAGAAACACTCTGGCAGGAATCGCCCCCGGAATTACCATGTCCAGGCATATCCAACGCAATGGGGGAATATTTTCCGGCAAAGTATTTAAGTTGCTGCTTCCAGAGCAAACCATTCCCCCCCGCACCATGCACAAATACAAGAGGCACTTTATCTTCATCAATTTTACCGTAATAAGCAAGCTCGATTCCATTGTAACGTAGTTTTACAAATTGAGGTGCATCACTCATTCTCATATCTCCTTGCTAATAACTTTTACGCCAAGGGTCCGTTCCATCTCCTTTAAGGCAAATGCATGGGCTTCCGCGTCAAATGAAGCGACACATCCCTCTCTTACCGTAACATTGTAATGCCTCATACGGGCATCTGCTGCCGTGTAAAGGACACAAATCTGGGTACAGACTCCTGCAAGTTCCAACGCACCAATACCCAGTTCCCTCAGGGTTAAATCCAGGTCTGTGCCAAAAAATGCGCTGTAGCGCCTCTTGTAAACCAGGTAATCCTGTTTCTGCGGTGCCAGTGCACCGACCACTTCACTTCCCCATTCGCCCCTGATACAATGGGGTGGAAACATTTCAAATTCCGTATCCTGGGGAAGATGCCTGTCCATAATGTAAATAACCGGGTCTCCCAGTTGTCTCCATTCCTTTAAGCGTAACAATACATTCTGAATTAATTTTTCCGAGTCCCCGATACAAAGGGCCCCGCCCTGTTCCAGAAAATCCCTTAACACATCAATAATCAAAAGTGCTTTTTTCATGTTCTGGATTTCTCCTTTTTGAATTTCCATATAGCAATATTCTACTTTTTAACCATCAATCCTTTAATATCAGCAATAATTAAGAATATTATTCTATTTTCAGTCAGAGCAGCACCACAGACAGAATGGGATGAATAAGGCGCTCACACCCACTAATAACAATTGATCCTGTTTAAGCATCGGTTATCCGCATACAGGCATGTTAATAAAGCTGGAAATCATGTGGAAAATGCAGTATAATTAAGAGTATACGTAGGAATGCAGGGGCATTCCTTTTTATTTGCAATGGGTATTGCTAAATTTTAAGGAGGAGAAACAAAATCGAGTCTGTTGAAATTGACAAGAAGCAAACGGATGCAAAGAAGCAACAGGTATTCAACAAAGTAGAAGAGGCTGGTATTGAATTTATTAAGTTGCAGTTCATTGATATTTTCGGCGTGTTAAAAAGTGTGAATGTCACTCCCGATGAACTGGAAAATGCGCTGGATGGCAATCTGATGTTTGATGGCTCTTCAATTGACGGTTTTGCCAGAATTAATGAATCGGACCAAAGCCTGGTGCCCGACCCGGACACCTTTCAGGTAATGCCCTGGCGCCCTAGGGAAAAAGGTGTGGCCCGCATGATCTGTGATGTTTATAACCCCAATGGAACACCCTTTGAGGGTTGTCCCCGTGGGATTTTAAAAAAAGTGCTGCAAGAAGCTACTTCCATGGGTTTTGAGCTTAATATGGGTCCGGAGGGAGAGTTCTTTCTTTTTCATACAAATGAAAAAGGGCAACCGACCCTTGATATTCATGATCAGGCGGGATATTTCGACCTGGCGCCAATTGATCATGGTGAAGATGCAAGAAGAGATATTGTTCTGACAATGAAGCAAATGGGTTTCAGGATAGAAGCAAGCCACCATGAAGTGGCACCGGGTCAACATGAAATTGATTTCAAATACGATGAGGCTCTCAAAACGGCAGACAAATGGGTGACATTTCGTGATGTGGTTAAAAACATTGCAAAAAAACACGGCTTGTATGCCACATTTATGCCCAAACCGTTTAAAAATGAAAATGGCTCGGCCATGCATTGCAACCAGTCATTGTTCAAAGACGAAGAGAATATTTTCTATAATGCCAATGGCAACTATCAGTTAAGCGACACCGCTCTTTATTATTTGGGTGGTTTGCTCAAACATGCCAAGGGTATGACCGCAATTGGGAACCCCACCGTTAACAGTTATAAAAGGTTAAAACCGGGGTACGAGGCACCTACACACATCGCCTGGTCCAATACAAACCGCAGTACTTTAATAAGGGTGCCTGCTGTACGGGGCAAATCAACTCGCATCGAATTAAGAAACCCTGATCCGGTAGCAAACCCTTACCTTGCTTTTGCCATAATGCTAAAAGCCGGTATGGAGGGCATTAAAAAAAAGATTGCCCCACCGCCTCCAGTGGAAGAAGATGTGAATAATTTAACAGCAAAACAACGGGCTGCCCTGGATATTGATCATCTGCCCCGGGATTTATATGTTGCTTTAAAAGAAATGGAAAACGACCCTTTAATCGAAGAGACAATCGGAACTCACTGTTTTAATCGCTTTCTAGAAGGTAAATATAAAGAATGGCGCGAGTACGATGTACAGGTTCACAAGTGGGAATATGAAAATTACCTGCGGAAATATTAACCCGAATGTGCCCGGGAGAGCAAACCTCTCCCGGGTTTTTTTAGTACGATATCAAACCGGGGAGAAATGTAGCGATTGGGGTAAAAACAATTAGAATGGCAATACATAGCAATAAGGCAGCTAGAAATGGCCAGATCCCCCTAAATATAGTTTCAAGGGGAATATCCGGTGCTATTCCTTTGATAATATAAACATTCATCCCCACTGGTGGCGTTATAACCCCCATCGCTACTACCATTACAATAATCACGCCAAACCAGATAGGATCGTAACCAAGAACATTAACGGCAACTGGATAGAAAATGGGAATTGTTAATAAAACCAGGGCCAACGCATCGATGAAAAACCCCAGACAGAGGTATATGAGTAAAATAATTGCCATAACGGCAAAAGAAGGAAGGAGCAAGTTTCCTGCCCAACTGGCTATTTCAAAAGGTATCCTGCTAACAGCCATAAACCTGCCGAATATGACTGATCCTGCCACAAGAAACATAATCATGGCAGTGGTCCTGGTTGAGTCCATTAATGCTTTTTTTAAACCTTCCCCCGTTAATTTCCCTTCAAGCAGGGTAAGCAATAATACGCCAAAAGCCCCAACTGCACCCGCTTCTGTGGGTGTAAACCACCCCTTGAAAAGACCGCCCAAAGAAAGGGCAAAAATAAGCATAACCTCCCAGATACCACCCTTGAGAGACTTGAGCCTTTCTCTCCAGGAAAACCTGGGTCCGGCAGGGGCCAGGTCGGGGTATTTTTTTGCCAGGAGATAGACTGTTGCCATGTATAAAGACATCAGCAGTATTCCCGGCAAGATACCGGCCATAAATAACTTACCCACTGACTGTTCTGTTGCTATCCCATATATGATAAATATAACGCTTGGAGGAACAAGAACCCCAATGGCCCCACCTGCAGCCACACTCGCTGTTGACAAACTATCATTATACTTGTATTTTCTCATCTCAGGCATTGCTATGGCCCCGATAGTGGCGGCAGTGGCCGTATTTGAACCACACACTGCACCAAATAATCCGCAAGTTACCTGAGTCGCTATGGCTAACCCCCCCGGCCAGTGTCCGATTAAGGTATAGGCGAAGTTATATAAACGGGAACCAATGCCTGAATAAAAAGCGAGAAAGCCCATAAAAACAAACATTGGTATTACACTTAATGAATATGACGAAAAGGTGGCATACAAATCTTTTGCCACAACCCGGAATGCCGCTGCAGGTGATACAATGTAACTAAAACCCAAAAATCCAACAATTGCCATTACGTAAGCTATGGGCATTTTCAGTGACAATAGGACAAAAAACAGGCCTATTCCCACAAAGCCGGCAGTTATATTATCCATTTTTGCTTTTTATCCTCATAGTTATATTTATCATCCGCATTAGCAATACACCGCATAAGGCAAACATCCCTAACGCTACCAGGTACACAAAGGGGTAGAAAGGCGTTTTTGTGGTGGGAGAAACCTCTCCCACCATGGCCATGTTGCGGGCATAATCTACAATGTGATATGAGAATAAAGCAAGAAAGAGGATCGAAACCAAATGCACTATTGCATCTACCTTAAATCTTATACTTTCCCCGAACCTATCCATAATAAATCCCACGGCGATATGGCCGTTTAGAAAGGCGCAATGGGCAATGGCAAGACCAATAATTGCAGTCGTAATAAAGCCAATATATTCATAGGTACCAAGAATTGGCTTCCCCACAGTAACCCTTAATACTACATTTGCCACCACAAGAAACATTGCCGCCAGCAAAGCAATTCCGGCAAGCTTGTCCATCAATCCTGTTATCTTTCCCACCGTTTTTTCCCCATAGTTCAAAGATATTACCCCCTATTTTATTTATTTAAGGGAATATTTATTAATGTGATAATTATTGGGATTAAGAAGGGGGAGGCCCCTCCCCCACACTGAATGGGAAGGGGCTCACTCCCAAAGTCTGATTACTGGTTATTTTAGTGCTTTATTTGTAAACAGCATTGTATTTATCCGCATGTTTTTGCACAATCTCCAATGCTGCCCTGCCATCGAGGCCCAAAGCATCCATCTCTTTAATAAACTCTTCCTGTATGGGCATGACCAGTTCCATCCACCTTGAAGTTTCTTCCTCAGAAAGGTGGATAATTTCCTGGTTCGTTTCATTAACGGCAAACTCAAGGGCAGAATCATTCTGTTCATCCCACAGGCCAATGGACACTTCATCAAAAAATTCCTCTGTTGCTGCCGTGATCGTTTCCTGCAGGTGAACAGGAATAGAGTCCCAAACATCAAGATTCATTGTGACAAAAAACAGCGTATTGTATAGAAACGGTGTCATCGTCAGGTATTCGGTTACTTCCGCATGTCTCCAACCCTGGAGCACTTCAATGGGAGATAAATTTCCCTGGACCACTCCACGGGAGAGGGCTTCGTAAGCATCGGACTGAGGCATGGCAACGGGAGTAGCCCCCATTGCTTCAAGGGTCTTTGCCGACAACCCGGTGGCCCTTATTTCAAGACCCTGTAAGTCTTCAAGGGTACGTACAGGCACCTTTGTAAACAAATCCCCGGGGCCTGTTGCCAGGACCATCATTAACCTCGTATCCTTTACTTCTACAGGATCCAACTCCTTTATTCCTTCCCAGGCTGCTTTGCTTGCCACTTTGGAATTATTATATACAATACCGGGGAGCTCAAATGCCTCCAATAAGGGAAACCTTCCCCGGGTATACGAAAAACAGGACAAGCCAATATCCGCCACACCCGATTGGACTCCGTCATAAATTTCCGGTGCTGCCAATAGCGTTTGACCTGGGTAACTGGTTATGGTGATTTGTCCATCTGTAACTTCGTCTATTAAATCAGCCCACTGTTGCACAAGCAATGTTTCGGCTGGATGGGTTGCGGGGAAAAAGTGTGCAAGCCTTAAATTCATTGAAACCCTGTTAGCATCACCCTGGTCAGGATTGCTTTCGACAACTGCATCAGCCTTGGAACAACCGGTGAACATGACGCCCCCCATAAAAATTATCAAAGATAATATAATTATTTGTGTTAAATTCTTTTTCATTTTTATCACTCCCCATAAATAGTATACAAGTTAAAACCGCGATTCTGAGCCTTAATATTTATCTGGTATCAGCAATAATATAAATATGAGCGCATTTTTCATCCTCCTTACAGAAAATATTAGCAAAATAAAAAGCTTCCATCCCCTTAGGGACGGAAGCTTTAAACTTCACGCGGTACCACCCTGATTGGGCACACATAGTGCCCCTCTCATTAAAGGATACGGACCAGACAGTAAGTTGTTCCGGCCTTATATCCCCTTCCTTTTAACGGTGGAAGTATCCGTCAAAGCCTACTAACCAAATCGGCGTTCAGTTTGCTCTTCAGGAGTGTATTTCGGCAACTTCAGGACGCCGGTTCGCACCACCCACCGGTTCTCTTTGGTCCTTCCCCTGCTTACTTATCTCCATCATCATCTTTAGCTCAACCAAATTAGGACTGATTATAGCACAGAGAATTTAGCCCGTCAATATACAAATTATAGTTATTTCAGTCGAATTCTGCGCTTGCCCGGGAAATAATCGAAAACCGTATGTTATAATATCAGGTGTAGGGAAAGTATTTACTAGCCATTAACATCTGATAGGAGCATCTATGTTTTTTAGCACAATCGGAGATACATTCATCCTGTTTTTCTTTGGCATTGTGGGCTGGTATGTTTTTGCTTTGCTGCGAGCCCCCGTGGCACCGCTACTGGGAGCTTTTACAGTTTTGGCAATGATGCGGGCCACAGGCATGGATATCCCCCCTTCCCCTTTTTATCTTAATCCGTTGATACAAATGACCGTCGGCCTATTTGTGGGAAGTCAAATCACCCCGGAAACGGTACGGGATTTGAAAACTGTTATTTTGCCCGCTTTTATTATTGCCTCCTGGGCCCTGGGTGTTGTCTTCGTTATTGGGGGCTTTCTGTCCCGGGTTACGCATCTTGATCTTTATACGGCCATGCTCTCTTCCAGCATGGGAGGTTTGCCGGAGATGGCAGTCCTGGCCATTGCTACCAACACAGAAGTTTCCGTTGTTATTGTAATGTTTCTCTTTCGACTTATTTTCTCTCTTTTCGCTTTCCCTTTGATCTTTAAGCGTTGGGTTGCCCACAGTATTGTGGAACGGGATGAAAGATTGCAGGAAAAAACGGATAGGGTAAATAATTCTGCTTCATTTGATATCCGCTCTATCCCGGGTTTGCTCTTAAAACCTGATTCACGGCAGCAGGCAATTGCCCGCTGCCGTGAATTGATATCCCTGATCAGGAAGTTAAAATTAAAAGATCTTACAAACCGTTCCCTGGGCCGCTTACTCTTCACCCTGGCCATGACGGGCAGCGGAGCCTTTATCTTTCAACAACTGGGAATGCCAGCGGGTATAATGGTGGGAGCCATGCTTTTTGCCGTAATTGCATCCCTTTCCGGTGCCCGGATCCATTTCCGTTCACCCGGCGTGTTTGGCATCCTCCTGGTTGGTGTGGGAATTATGATCTCTGACAATATTTCGGCCCAAACTCTGGAAGTGCTGCTTCATAATAGCCTGGCCTGGCCCATGTTCCTTTCCACCATGCTTATTGTCCTCAGTTCATTTCTCGTGGCATATGTAATACACAGGGTTTCCGGCTGGGATTATCCCACCAGTTTTCTTGCAACAGCTCCTGCCGGCCTGACGCTCATGACAACTCTTGCCCTGAATTACGGTAAAAATCCCTTACATGTTTCCAGTCTGCACTTGTGCCGCCTTATTGTGCTAAAAACCACCGTGCCCTTAATCTTTATGTTTCTGATCTGAAAAATGATCGTACCCTTTTTTCTCCAGGTTTACTGCTGAGCCATTGTCCCCCATTAATTTAATACCTTTGCTTTTATCTGTTACAAAACCAATTAAAGTAAAAGCCACCCCCAGTGCATAGAGCTTTTCTTTTACAGCAAGCATCTTATTTTCCGGCAGTGTAACAAGCAGCTCATAATCTTCCCCGCCATAAAGTGCCCAGTCCAGTAAGTTCCTTTGCATTATCTGTGCAGTTTTTTTTGTTTCCTGATTAACAGGAAACATTAACTGGTTTATCTCTGCCCCCACGCCACTCGATTCACAGATATGATGTATTTCGCTGGCCAACCCGTCACTGATATCGATCATGGCCGAAGGGGGTCCTTCTTCCATTAAAATACACGCTTCCCTGATACGTGGTTGGGGCTGCAAGTGTGCCTGCAAAAGCACCTGCCGTTCTGCCAGGGAGAGTTTACCTTCCGGCAACATTCCCCCTTCCAAAAGAGCAAGTCCTGCAGCCGATGTACCCAGAGTGCCCGTAACTGCAAAAAGGTCTCCCGGTTTAGCCCCGTTCCTGGTTACGGGATTTCCTTTCATCTCTCCAATAACCGTTACATCGAGAATAAGCTGTGGGGCACTAACCGTATCACCACCAATAATAAAAACACCGAACGCCTCG
Organism: Syntrophomonadaceae bacterium; assembly: GCA_007131175.1. Lineage (GTDB taxonomy): Bacteria > Bacillota > Dethiobacteria > DTU022 > UBA8154 > UBA8154. The sequence goes on along the minus strand of SLRC01000116.1, from coordinate 2,047 downwards.
GCAAGTGCTCCCATTCCCCGATAAATTCCTTCTGCATCCTCTACATTCATCTGGGAGGGCCACCCGGCAGAAATGAGGCAATAACGGGGAATACCGCCCATGGCGGCAATGTCGCTCAAGCTCACAGCAAGAGCTTTGTGGCCCAACTGCTCCGGGGTAATCCAGTCCCTGGAAAAGTGATGCCCTTCCACCAGCATATCACAAGTAACGAGGAAACATTTTCCATCATTGGTGGAGCGAAAAGCAGCTGCATCGTCCCCTATCCCCAGAATAACTGTATTATCGTAAGACCTCATCTGCTTTGTCAGCCTGTTAATCAGGGAAAATTCCCCAAGTCCTTTTAGCTTCACTTGTTTGAGCTCCTTTGGTGCAGGCGCGCCTGGTCTACAGCATGGGCAATTTCTTCAACTGCCCTGGCAATATTGGGAGCAGAAGCGACGGCAGAGACCAGGGCAACTCCACTTGCTCCTGCTGCAATGACTGGTCCTGCCCTTTCCAAATTAATCCCTCCTACACCCACAACCGGTATTTTAACACTCCGGCAAATCTCAGCCAAACCCTGCAGCCCAATTGGTGAACCCGTATTGTTTTTGGTTCCGGTAAAATATACTGCACCCACTCCCAGGTATGTGGCACCGGCCTCCTGAAACTGTTTTGCCTGGTGCACGTTTCGTGCTGTCACTCCCAGGATCATCTCCGGGGGTATCATGCGACGTGCCACAGATGCAGGAAGATCCTCCTGCCCCAAATGCACGCCATCAGCTCCAACTGCCAGGGCAATATCCAGATGATCGTTAACAATAAAGGTAACGCCTTTTTCCATGGTCAACTCCCTTAATTCTTCCGCAAGGTGAAAATAATCCCTGGTTGACAATCCTTTTTCCCGTAATTGGATGCAGGTAGCTCCACCTGCCATTGCTTCCGTAACAACTTCCACATTTGTTCTCCCCCGGGACAGACGGGCATCTGTAATGACGTACACACTAAGATCAAAGGGTTTTACTGCAGGCACGGGCAACCACTCCCTTTCAAGTGATAATTTGAGTAAATGCTGAGATCTTGTGATTGGCTTTGGCTTTCACACTTATATTATTAACTTATGTTAAGCTTGATTTTCCCGCACAGTTCTTCTTCGGACAAAAAATATAGCGTATCCAACCACCGTGTTTTGAAGCCTGCCGGCCCCAGGGGCTTATTACCGGCAGCTTGCACCGCCACTTCTGCAGCCACACCCAGAGTTGCCAGAGCCGCCGTAGCTGCCCTGAAGTAATCCCGTTCCACTGCGGCAAAAGCAGCAATAACGGAAGATGCCATGCACCCGCTGCCAACTACAAGGGGAAGCAAGGCGTGACCGTTATTTACACGGGCTGTGCGTTTCCCGTCATATATGAGATCCACAGGGCCTGTTATAATAACAACCCCCTCATAATCAAGGGTTTCCCTAAGGAGCTTTGCCACTTCAAGTGGTTCACCGGCGCCGCTTAAAGCTTCAATCCCCCGAATTTCGGCTCCTGTTTTTCCTGCCAGAAAAGCTACCTCTGCCCTGTTTCCCTTGATAATAGAGGGTTTGATTTCATGCAGTAATTTCAGGGCTTCCCCCGTTCGAAACGTAGTTGCCCCCACACCTACCGGGTCATAAATGACAGGGATATTCATCTTTCGGGCTTTTACACCCATAAGCAACATTGCGCGGGCCCGTTCAGGTGAAAGAGTTCCTGTATTTATAACTGCAGCGCGGGCAGCGGATACCATCTCTTCCACTTCCTCCTCCGCCTGGGCCATTACCGGGAGGGCGCCCACGCTAACTGTTATGGAAGCACAATCACCCATAGTCACATAATTTGTGAGATGGTGAACCAGGGGTCTCTCCCGGTGAACTTTCTGCAAAATTTCAGCTGCAATATTTCCGTCAATCATGCCGGGCCTCCTTACCTTCAAACCTAATCAATCAGGATTTAACCCTGACCGCTGCTTTCTTAAATTCTAGCTCACCATCATGGCAAAATGGTCCATGGGTCCATGACCCTTACCCAGCGCCGGATCCCTT
>SLRC01000015.1 GCA_007131175.1 Syntrophomonadaceae bacterium | reverse complement strand
CTTCCCCATACGTCGAGAAGACAGAAGAAAATTGCATTAACAGATAAATAAGATAAATAATGGTATGATTTACAACTTATGGCCCCTTTCTTTTTTTCCGGTAAATGCTATAATTTATAGAAATTGCATAACCCCCATTCAGTAAGTTCTATTCATGGAAGGATACCGATTTTTATGTTTAAGTACATAAAGCCGCTCACCGCCACCCTTATAATTGTTATGGTTCTACAAATGCCCCTGGGTTCCAATCCTTTCGCGTATGATGGAGAAGGGCAAGCCTTCGTTGATCCGGAAATAATTGCTGCCTTTGAGGCAGAAGAATACGTTTCCATCATTGCTTTTTTTGCCGAACACCCCCATGCAGGCAAAGCTGCTTCTTATGCCAACAGAAAGCAGGGAGCTGCTGAATCCGTAGTAAAGTCATTGCAGGACCGGGCCCGTGCAAGCTCGGCCGGCGCAACAGAACTTATAAAAATAGAAATGGAACAGGGCAACTTAAAAAACTACCGCTCCCTCTGGATTGTCAATGCATTTGCAGCCCAGGTTAACAATACAGGTTTGAAACGCCTGGCGGAGTTGCCACAAATTGAGAAAATCCGCCTTGACCATGAACTTTCAATTTCTCCTGGAGTAGCTGCTGTTGCAGGTGTCGAAGAATCTGCCGGTACAATACAAGCAACTGCATCCCATACGGAAAACCCTTGGAACCTGGAACTGATCAACGCCCCTAATGTCTGGCAAAATGGGATTACGGGAAGAAACGTGGTTGTCGCAATAATGGATACGGGGGTTGACCCCTTTCACCCTGCACTGCAACAAAAATATCGCGGCAACCTTCCCGGCCACAGCAATAGTACCAGTTGGTTCGACGTAACTGGTTCCAACACAGAAGATTTACAAGGAAAGCCAGGGGATCCATACGGGCACGGCACCCATGTTGCTGGAATCATTCTTGGCGGAAGCCCCAGTGAGCCGCTGGGAGTGGCTCCCGGAGCCCATTGGATCGGGGTCAACATATTTGAAGACGGTACTACCTGGGACTCCCATATTACCCAGGCTTTTCAGTGGTTATTGGCTCCCGGCGGTGATCCGGCTAATGCACCCCAGATCATAAACTGCTCCTGGGCCTCCCGTCCCGAATATGTAAAAGATTACCTTCAGTGGGAGATATTGCATAACCTGGAGCAAGCCGGCATTTTTGTTGTTTTCGCTGCCGGGAATAGCGGTTTTGAAGGTCCGGGAAGCCCTGCCAGTTATCCACATGCCTTTTGTGCCGGCGCCCTGAAAAAGGAAGGTGAGATGTTGAGCATCGCTCCATTTAGCAGCCGCGGACCTGTAACCTGGGAGGGAATGAGCTTTGTTAAACCGGAGATCGTTGCCCCGGGTATGGATATCCGTTCTGCCTGGCTAAACGGGGGGTATACTGTTTTAGATGGAACATCCACAGCCACCGCCCATGTATCCGGAAGTGCAGCCCTCCTGTTGGAAGCCCGGCCGGGCATCTCTCCTTCTGAAATTGGCCACACATTTAAACAAACAGCAAACTGGCATTCTGCCTGGGATGCCCTGGGGGAGAGGCCAAACGGGACATACGGCTACGGGCTGCTGGACGCCGCTGCCGCCGTCCGCTTTGATCCCCTCCCCACACCTGAATTGCTTTTTCATGATAGGGCCGATGAAGGAATTATAAATTGGGTCACATCTTCTCATAATCCCTGGAAAATCACACGGGAACGGGTATATGAAGGGGAATTTGCCTTTGCTGATTCTCCCCGGAATCACTATCCCAATAGCAGCTCATCCTGGTTGGCGCTGAATGAGCCCATTTCGCTATGCGGTTATTATGACCCCGTTCTCAGCTTTCAACATTACTATGACCTGCCAAAGAGTGAAAAGCGAGAAGACGATCATGCTACTGTGGAAGTATCAACAGACGGCCAAAACTGGGTACGCATCTACCGTTTCTCTGGAAACAGCAATGAATTTGTGGAAAGCATCTTACCGCTAAAGCTCCCGGCAGAGGCTAATCAAATTTTCCTGCGCTTCCACCTGCAGAGCAATGGTAATGGCCCTGGGGTAGGTTGGTACATCGATGATATTAAAGTTAATGCCCGGCTCCGGCCCCTGTCCGAGCTGGAATATTTGAAAATAGTTTCGGAAAGAAATATTGTTGGTATTGGAGAAGAAATCAATGTCAGGGCTGAAGCCTTTTTCTGTGACACTGTCTCCCGCTTTGTGGATCCATCCCTGATCCATTGGCATTCATCCGATTCCACTGTGGCACGGGTGGAAAACGGGACAATCACGGCCATTGCAGCGGGAGAGGCTGAGATCAGAGGGCAGTTTGCCGGACAGGAAGGAATGTTTGTGCTGGAAGTGATTGAAGTGCCGTCTCCGTTAGCCGTTCCTTCGCCCGGAACTTATATTAACGAAGTTACTGTGGTCCTGGAAGTGAAGGTTCCCGGTTTAAAAATTTATTACACCCTGGATGGAAGCGAGCCGGATCAAAACAGCCCACTTTACGAAAAGCCCCTCTCCGTCACCGAAACAACGGTGCTTAAGACCCGTGTCTACCTGGAAGACTTTCCCGGTGCCACTATTTCTCTTCCTTATACCATTGAGCTTGGGGGCACTGTAAGCGGTTCACTGCAGCTACAGCACCGTCCATTTAGCAATGAAAATATGGATGCCTTTATCGTCTGCCGCACTGAAGGAACCCTTTATCCTGTTACCTCCATGGACAGGGAAGGGAAATTTAGCAAAAAACTGCCCCTTGGCAGCTATAAATTGGTGGCAAAACGGCCCCAGCACCTCACAGCTGTAACGACCTTTGATCTTTTAGAAAAAGGCCGGTTAGCCCTCCCACCCCTGCTCCTTTATCTTGGTGACATTAATAACGACAACCGCATCGATCTCAACGACCTGGCTCTCTTGTCCCTGGCCTACGGCACCAGCGCCGGAGATGAACACTGGGATCCCCGCGCCGATTTGAACGGTAACGGCCGTATCGATGCTGCAGACCTTAATATCCTCACCCGTAATTATGGTAAAAGCACCCCCGTTATTCCCTGAAAAGCATCAATTAAAATCTTAATTGAGACTGCGGTTGTGAACAGGTACCTTGCGCACCGGTGCCACATGTGTATACATTTATTTTCAGAACAGACGGCCACGGCGGCCCAAAACAGCAGCACCAACAGATGGATGAAAACCTTAAGAATTCAGTATTCAGGAGACAGAAGTCAGAAGTCAGAAGTCAGACAACCATGCCGGCCCCTGCAGCGCCGGCACCATCAGACGAATGAAAATGCAACAGTAAGCTGAGCAGTGCAGGGTTGGACTTGAGGGGCATTCAGGATCTGAAAAGGCTTTACCGGACCGGGGTTTCCACATTTTACTGTTTGAGCGCAGCGAGTTTAAAATGTGTGCCGGGTCGGCAAAGGCTACCTCTGATAATCTGTTTTTGAGCCTGACAGCCCCGAAAGGGCACCGTGCATG
>SLRC01000017.1 GCA_007131175.1 Syntrophomonadaceae bacterium | reverse complement strand
TGCCAGCTTCATGATTGCGCTTATTTCATCTGCACTCTTCGCTTTAACTACCACCTCGGGAAAGGCTGCGTATTCGCGGCCATGCGTTTCATCGTGTGAAAAGGGTTCCATCTTTTCTTTTTCTGTAAAAATTACATTTCCCGTGCCTACAATTTTTTTCAGTTGCAGCACGATGTCGTCGGTTACAGCATTATAATGAAACTGCAATTTTTAGCCCCCCGCTGGTATTATTAATCAAAAGTTTAATAATGCTACAAAAGAGGCCCTCTCCAGGATAGGAGCAGAACCGTAAAAAATTATTTTCCATTTTGTATTTAATATGTGCATAGATTAACTTTTATCTAAAAACTGCATGGTCCCATCCCAATAAATTACAGCTTTAGTGCCAGGCCCGTTTTTTTGCTGGAGCAATTTTAGCACACTCTGCCAGTTAGCACATTCAAGCGCTTCCCTGTGCAAACCGAATCGCTGGCCGGCACATTTACTATAAACAATACTTCTGCCAATCTTTTGCGGAATAATGCTGTTACCGGACCAGAGTCTGCCACCATAGCCATCACCAAACTGACCGAACAGGTAATGAACAATCTGTCCAGCGGGGCAGTTTACAACTGTAACAATGTCACCGCCCGTCTCTTTAAGAGAACGGGCTCCCAGGACCAGGGCAATGAGGGACTCACTTGCCTTGGCATTAGCATTGGCCACCACCACATCAGCATCTTTATAATACTCAGTGATGTAGAGTTTCTTTGCTTCGGCCACCCCTTTGTCGTAAGCAAGGGCAGGATCCCCCGCAACCAGGCTTACAGGCTCTCTACTGCTGTTGGGAAGAACATTAATTAAAAAATCCAGTCTCACTGCCTTTAAAGCATCTGCTATTTCATCTTTCATTTTGCTGTTTTCACTGATTCCCAGATTTCCTACAAATCCCACGCCTCGTTCCTTCAGGTCCTGCACAACCCGCGTGTGATTGGTATGGATTGTCTCTATCCCCGCCACACCGGGTAATATATTCTTGCCACCTCCACCAAAACCGTTAAAAGGATGTGGAATAATAGAGCCAATGGCAATTTTTAAATCCGCCGCCATTACTTCGCGATTAATGTAAAGGGGTGTGCCGTGACGAGTATCTCCTGCATAAATGCAGTTCTCATAAGGGTTATGATTGTAAACGGGAAAACGGTTTACAATATCTTTTCCCAGTTTTTTTTCAAAATCAAGCCTGGTGTGGGCGCCATGGGCACCCAGCGCACAGATAAAGCTAATTTTATGCTCTTTAATGCCGCCTGACAAAAGCTGATCCACCACATAAGGGGCAATTTGATCAACTTTGGTGGGGCGGGAAAGGTCATCGAATATAATGACCGCCTTATTTCTCCGTTGGGCCAGCTCATTTAAAGAAGGAGAGCCTATGGCATTATCCAGATTTTCCCTGACACCCATTTCTGTAATAACATTGCACCTGTCAGCAGGGATTTTGGCAACCTTTATTTCCCAGTCTGAGGGAAGACTTATTTCCACAGTTTCATCACCAAACCAGGCGTTCTGTGGCAATCTGAATGATTTCAGCGTCATTTTAGCCAGTTCCTTCCATTATTACCTCAATTAACAATTATTTACCTCATCAAGCTGGGAAGCCACGTGATCAACTGGGGGAAAATCATGCACAGGATCAGACCCGTCAGCTGTAGTGCCACAAAGGGAATTGAGGAACGGTAGATATCAAATGTATTAATCCCCTTGGGGGCCACCCCCCGCATGTAGAACAGAGCATAGCCAAAAGGCGGTGTTAAAACATCCATTTGTAGATTGATGCAGATAAGCAAACCAAACCAGATTGGATCAAAGCCCAGGGCAGCTACAATGGGTAAAAATATGGGTGTGACAAGCATGATAATCCCCACCCATTCAATGATCATCCCCAGGGCTAACACTATAGCCATCATGCCAATGAGAATAACCCACGGTTCCACGGGCAGGCCCAACATGACGTTTTTTACAAAAGTGACACCACCAAGGCCATTGTATACGCTGATAAACATAACAGCCCCAAAACCGATCCACATGACCATGGCAGAAAGACGAATCGTGGAGATACAGGCATATTTAATCAGGTCCCAGTTCAAACGACGGTAAGCCAGTGCACAAATAATGGAACCGAAAGCACCGATACCGCTTGCCTCTGTAGGCGTGGCAATTCCGGCGAAAATGGAACCGAGGACGAAAGTTACCAATGCGGCAGGAAGGATCAGGGCTTTTAAAAGAACTATTTTTTCCCGCAGGGTAGCCCGTTCCTCCGGGGGAAGAGCCGGGCCAAGCTCAGGCTGGATCCAACACCTGATCGCCGTATATGCGATAAACAAACCTCCAAGGAGCAGCCCGGGTACAATGGCCCCCAAAAACATCTGCCGGATGGATACGCCGGCCCAGGTGGCGTACATGATCAGCATAATGCTGGGGGGGATCAGAACTCCCAGCGCACCTCCGGCCATGATGGATCCCATTGCCAGATTTTTATCATATCCCCGCTTCAACATGGAGGGCAGTGCGATCAGTGCCATGCTCACAATAATAGCCCCGATCACGCCAACCATGGCACTCATAACCATGCTTGCCAGCACCGTGGCAATGGCCAGGCTGCCCCGGAAAGAACCCATCCAGATATATACAGCCTGGTAGAGGTGATCCGTAATGCCGGATCTTTCCATCACCGCTCCCATAAAAATAAACATGGGAACAGCCACAAAAATATAGTTTGTTACCATTCCGTAAACGGCTGAAGGGAAAAGGTTAATCGCCCTGGGACTCCAGAAGAGGAGCGCACACATGATTGCCAGTGAGCCCGTGGCAAAGGCAATGGGCACATTTATCAGGAGGAGGACAAATAACCCACCAAACATGATTAAGGTGATTAGTTCAATACTCAGATCCATGTTCCAAATCCTCTTTCCCTGTGACAGCGATATTTAGATCACGAATTAGGTTTGCAACCCCGGCCAGAAAAATTAAAACAATTGCAACCATTAGTGCTATCTTGATGGGGTATACAGGGGGATTCCAGGGTGTGCCGCTTGTTTCCATGATGCGCAGGGATGTTGTAGCAAACTGTAAAGTAGCCCTGCCCAGGAAATAGATGTAAATGAAAAAGAAAGCGGAAGCAAAAATATTGATAATGGCCTGACCTCTTACGGAAAATTTCTTAATCAGGATGTCCACACCAATATGACTCCGCTGGAGCAGGACATACCCTCCTCCCAACATGTAAACATATGCACTGATAAAAGTCATGGACTCATGGGCCCAGACAAACGGATTGTTAAACATATAGCGACCGATTACTTCCACCATAATTATAACGATTACCGGTATACTCAGGTAGGCAAAAATCCTACCTGAGTATACCGAAATAGCATCGAGGAATGCCAATACTGCTTTTAATACTGCTTGCATCCTGCACCCTCCAATTCTTACGTTTGCTATTCGATAAGGCCAATCATCT
>SLRC01000118.1 GCA_007131175.1 Syntrophomonadaceae bacterium | reverse complement strand
ATTACGCGGTCGTTGCACCCTGGGATGGCGTCGTCTCGCGGTTGATCGTGCGGGCCGGTCAGTATGTGGCGCCACGCGCATCGCTGGTGGAGATCTATGACCCATGCAGCCTCGTGATTCGCGCGGCGGTTCCCGAACGGCACGCCGCTGAACTCACGACCGACATGGCTGTCCATGTTCGGCTGGACGCTTACCCGAATCGGATCGCGACCGGCCGCATCGCGAGGATGTATCCCTATCTCGATCCTCGCTTGCGCACAAGGACCATAGAGATCATGCTGAACGAGCCCCTTGCGCTGCTTCCCGGCATGTTCGCTCGCCTGGAGGTGGTATTGAGAGCAATGGAAGAAATCAAAACAGAGGTCAGGAAATCATTAACCGGATAAAACATCTTAACCGGTTACTAGAAAATACGCGTGCCGAGTTGAGAAAAAATTCCTTGGATAATCAAGGATTCCTGGATATGATCAGCCGGTTTGAAAATGAGCTGAAGCAAAAAGAACGAAAAATAGCAGAGTTGCAGAATACTGTTTCAGAGCAAGAAAGAGTAATTGTACGGCAAACAGAAACCATTGTGGAATTGGAAGACATCAACAGGGAAAGGGCAAGACAACTTCAGGTACTGGAAAGGGAAATGAGCTCCTTGAAATCTGAAGCCTACAATGATCTGGCTGATCTGCTGGTGAGGATCGCAGAAGAAATGCCCGAAGTAAGGGGGATTTTTACCCGGCGTACCCGGGAGGAGGTGGAGCTATTGCAGCAGAAACTCATTCGAGATGCCTTTAGGTACTATGAAGAAGCTGCTCTAATGGGAAACCATTATGCTTCAAGACGACGTAATGAATTAAAAACCGAATATGCATTTGTAAGATGAACAGCAATATAATAAAACTTGAAAAGCAAATGATTGATCTGGTGAACAAGGAAAGAGAGACAAGGGGGCTTGGCAGTCTGACTCTTTCTGGAAAGCTTTGCCATATTGCCAGATTACACAGCAAGGTGCAATTACAACATAGAAATATTTTCCATGAATCACCTGTTGATGGCAGCGATCATGGTATGCGTTTAGAAGAAGGCGGGTATATGTATAAAGCATGCGCAGAAAATGTAAGTACTGCACCTAACTTGGTTATGAGTCACAACGGACTCATGAACAGTCCGGGACATTATAAAAATATTGTAGGTGATTGGGATGAAATAGGTATCGGCATAGAAGCAGATGCCAATGGGCAGCTTTATGTTACACAGCTATTTGCCAATCCGGTGAAATTGGTTAATACAGACCTATTTTTGACACAAATACTTGATGGACTATCACAACACCGCAAAAGAAAGAATATGCCACCATTGCCTCACTTGAACTCAAAGATTGTACAGATGATGGCCAAATCAGAAGGAAGTGAAATCAATGACAAGCTATTTGACCTGGCATTTAACGATTTAAGAAGAAAAGGAATTAAAATTAATAATGCCCAGGTGTTTCAGTTTATTGGTTTTTTCAATCCATATAGTGATACCCAAATAAAATTGGCATCCAGATCATCTACAAAAGCTATTAGCATAGCGCTGCACCAAAATAAAAGAACAGGTACATTGAAAGGCGTTTTAGTGTTTCTTAGTTAGGGCTTATCGTTCTCCCAATCCTCTCGAATAAAAACTTGCACACAATCCTGGCATGATCAGAAACTATAATTATGCCCAGCAGCGTATGAACCACAAATCAATTTTCCTCAACCTTCACATTTTTTATTTTGATACCCCCAGTAATTTGCATTCCCTTCTTTGCCACAATTATCACAAATAGATGTCCACCATTCATCCCCGGCAACCTATCCACTGCATAGTGGGCATTTTTTGTCTCAGGTTACTTTTCAAAACCCGTGATATTTTTTTTATTGTTGATGAGCTTAATGCATAATCCTTTCCAAAATGCATGAATATCTTATCTTTAACCTGAGGACAAAAAGGATTGGAATCAAGAGCAGTGTATTTTTATTTTGATGAATGCAATTATTCTTGCCACCTTAATAAAGGGTAACTTATCCCTTCTTCAATTTTCCAGATATTATTAAAGTCCCAGGAATAAAAAGTTTGCTGCATTTTCATTTCTTCTGTAGTTTTTCCATATTCTGATCCGCTTCCGGAAGAACTTTCCTGTCCCGTGGTATTTATATCCCAAAAGGAATCTTTCACGTTTAACCCGCCAACAACATCGCCTATCAGACCACCTGTTTTAGATCCTGTGTCTGAGACACTCCCTACTGCATAAGAATTGATCATAAATAAATTCCCGTTGCTCTGTCCCATCAAGCCCCCCAATATCTGTCCGTTTCCACCACTGATGATGGTATAAGCATAACAATCAGATATTACATCGGTGCCAGGCCATGAAATGGACATGCCTACCATACCTCCTGCTATTTGATGGTTACTATCGTTATTACTTACCATGATCTCGCCTCCTGCAAAACTTCGCAGAATAGAACTTACGTTTGAAATGCCTGCTAACCCTCCAGCAACAAAATTATATCCATCTACTAACTGTATTTCTATAATTGCAGAACTTTCATGGATTGACCCATTATTAATCCCAACAAGGCCTCCAAAAGCTCCCATGTACTCATCTCTACCCTTTGCAACAATCTTCCCGGTCACAAGGCAATTTATCAATGTACCTGAGTTTCTTCCCGCTATAGCACCAGTTTCATAGCCTCCAACAATATGAACGTCCTCTAAAATAATATTCTTTATATTCCCTTCAAAGATTGGATCTCGCTGAACTTCTAATTTACCAAAAAGCCCTAGATTACCTTCATCAGGTCGGTTAATTGTAAGAGTAGATATAATATAACCATTACCATCATAATTTCCTGAGAAAACCTCTATTGGCTCCCATCCTTTACCCTCAGAAAAGACTGAAAGGTCAATATCTGAAATTTGTTTGAAGTAAGCATTCCTACTAAAAAAATCCTGGTTCACATAATGTCGTATGTTATCCAAATCTTCTGCAGACCCAATTAAATAAGGACTGTTTAGAGTTCCGTCTCCTCCGGAGAACCCAGGTTTCAGATTGTCCGGTTCATCTTTTTCGCAGGAAAACGCAAATAAAGTTGTGACTAAAATCAAAAACACTTTTCTCATGGTTCAAATATCTTTAATACATAATAATTTTTATCTCTGAATTTTTTTCTGCCGGGATGAACTTATCTTGTTCTTAAAACATTCGAAACACATTACCATATTAAAAAGCGCAATATAGAAAAAAATTGACTTAATATTGCAATTCATCATGATTTTTTAATAACATGTTAATTTTTACTGTGAACAAAGAAAATAATCACCTATTCATCAGATCCTGGAAGACCTCTGTGCTTAGTTTGTAATGGAAAAAAATCGGTTATAGAGTTTCCTGATCCAATGTCTTCATTTAGCTTGAGATTCCTGGTTATGATTGCTATGGGAGGCTGCAGCTCGGGAAAAAAAGTTGTTTCCATTTTTTCTTTTTTTT
>SLRC01000129.1 GCA_007131175.1 Syntrophomonadaceae bacterium | reverse complement strand
GCATGCGAAGCGACATTGCCCAGGCAGTTATTTTCAGGGCAGAATAAATGATTAAAATCTTAATCCGTTTCAAATGGATCCTGTTCGTGATCGGCGAGTTTGATTTATTCTGGATACGGACTCCTGAATTCTGAATTCTGAATACCTGCGTTGTTACAAGAATTTATTTTTATTATACGGCAGCAAAGTTGATAATCCCATAAGCAAGTTCCCTATATTTGGCCCCGATGATCCCTATTTGTTTAAAAAAGCTATTTTTTTAGCATAAAATAATAAAAGCCGGAGCTGCAAGCATCCGGCTTGTGATTCATTTCATCCATGAATATTTTTTAGGCTATCTTTCATCGTCCAGCAGGCGGGGCTTCTTTTGCTCCGCGAGGCGGTACTTCTTTAACGCCTTTTTTTCCATCTGCAAACCGGCCATTTGTTTATCGCTGGACTGGAGGATCTCCTGGAGCAGGGCTCCATTTTGATCCCGCTTTTGTTTCAGCGTTTGCAAACGCCTGAGTGTTGATCTGTCAATGCTGCTCAGATCCGACGCACCAAGCTGCCCCAGCGTAAGCTGGAACTGCTGCAGGCTCTTTGAAAGTTCGTCCAGGAGTGCTTCCATTTCGTTCCCCGGCTCCATTGTGGGAAGCTGTTGCAGGATTTCTTCTTCCCTTGTCAAAAGCGCCTCAAGCACCTGCAGGTTTTCCTCAACCACTCATATTCACCCGCTTATATCCATTTTTGAGTGCTTCTTTTTCACGCAGTCCCAGCCTGTAGCCGGAAAAAGCACCGCTTTTTTCTTTTTGCCCGGGAAGATCTTCTTTTGCAGTTGTAGTTTCTGTGGTGTCTTTTACCTGGTCCTCTGCATAGGGTGCATTACTCCCTCCCAGGGCGCTGCTCCAGGCTTCCTTCAATTCCCCAAGCATTGCCTCAACCTGGTCCAGTGATGTCTCATCCTTATTAATATTGGCCTGCACCAAAAGATAGTGCATATATTCGTAAAGACGGAAAAGGGAAACTGCCACATCCCCGGCCTCCAGGTTGAGGGAAGCCATCAACTCGGCAACAATCTCCTGGGACCGGACCAGGTTGTTGTTCGCTGCTTCGCCGTTTTTTTCCTGCAGGGCATTGCGGGCCCGCCCCACAAAACGTAACGCCCCCTCATAAAGCATAAGCAGAAGCTTACCCTGATCTGCCGTTTCCACCTGTGTCCTTTGATACTGGGCATATGGTGTAACACCCATGCAAAGACAACTCCTCTCCAGACTGCAAAAATGTCTCATCTACTGTTACTGTGGGTCTAACGTTTATTATGCTGGGTGCCACCAAACCCGGCCAGTTGCCCGATCATGTTATCCAATTCCTGGCTCTGCGACTGCATCATGGAAATGTATTTCTCCATGGCGGTAAACTGCCGGATCAGCCGCTCCTCGTAACGGATCAACCGCTCTTCCCGCACCTCGATCCGGCGGTGGAGCTCGTCGATACGGCGCTGTACAGATGCCTCCTGCTGCGTTGCAACGGCCCGCAGCGGTCTACCCTGGCTGTCCTGATCATTCACCAGCAGTCTTTTCAGGTAGTTGTCCAACTCCACGGCCACACCGCTGAACTGGCCTGTTCCAAACCCGTCTTCATCCTTGAGCTCGTACTGCATCAACGAAAATACTCCTTCCGGATCATCCTGCAGCGCTGTTGCCAACTTAGCCTCGTTGAACTGGAGGTACCCCGCTTTATCAATTGTCATTACGCCGAGGCTGGAAAGGGAATAATATTGTTTCTGCTGCCAGTTTCCCTCTTCATCCTGGTAGCGGGAATTGGCTACAGGTGAATTGATGAGGGTACGCAAAGAACGTTCTATTTTCATCAGGGTCGTATCCCCCTGGAGCAAGCCACGCGCTGAACCTTTTGTTCCTTCTTCCCGTTTCTCCAACTTTTCCCGCATATAATCATTAACTGAATTATACTGCTCCACAAAAGCGGCCATGGCCTCCACGGACCGCTCAATATGGGGTCCCACCTGTATAGTAACGGGGTCTTCCGTTACCTTGATAATATGAAAGGTTACATCATCAACAAGGTCATCAACAGCATTGCTGCTACGGACAAAACCAATTCCGTTAACGGTGAATTCAGCATCCTTTGCCGCCTCTATTTGTGCCAATCCCAACGGGTCCAAAACAGGATCCCCCGTAATGACAATCTCGTTTTCCGTTCCAGATTTATCGCTTTTCAGCATGAGGTGACCGGCGAAGATGGAGGCCGTAACCCCCACATCAGCATCATTAATTTTATTTTTAATCGCGGTAAGAGAATCGGTGGCTTTTACTTCAATGTCCACGCTCTCATTTCCATCTGATTTGAGGTCTTTTATGCTGAACTTCCCCGACAGCCCCAGGGCTTGCCCCACACCCTTACCCAGCGTCGCCTGGATGTCATGCTCCATGGCCAGGGTATGGTGTGCAGCAACTTGGCTTACCTGCAATTGATATGTTGCCGGTTCCGCCCTGTTGCCCGCCGTGGCTGAAACAAGGGACTCATCGGTGGACCGGGCCAGCATGGAGCGAAAATTGTCCTGTTGCAACAGGCCCTGCAGCTTATCCCGCAGGTGGCGCAGGCGCATGTTAATATCGCGCCAGGCATCCTTTACCCGTCCCAGCTCCTCAATGCGTTTTTCCTTGCGTACAATGGGCGCGCGCTCCAACTGGACCAGCTGGTCGATCATGTGGTTCGTATCAAGACCTGACGCAAGTCCGCCAAACGTAATACGTGACATACATTAGCACTCCCCAAAAAGACATTTAATACATGGTAAAATATCTACATGGTTTAGCGGCGGGAATCGACAAAGACTCCGATCATATCCTGGATCTGCGCAACCATGTTGAGTACCCGCTCCGGTGGAATTTCCCGGATGATTTCCTGACTTTGCTTATTCAACACCTGAACCATAACCCGCTCCGTCCCCTCGTGGATGCTGAAACGGAGCTCCACATTAAAGGCCTCGGCTGCCCGGTTCATCTGCTGGATCGCTTCATCCAGCTCCTCCATATTACTGCCGTCCCACTCTCCAACCTGCTGTTCCCGTCCCAGTACCCGTTCCTGCTGCTCCCGCTTCGGATCCTGGCGCTGGCTCTCCTGGACAGATGACCTCTGGGTAAACTCCGTAACCTTGTTTAGCTGAATCGGATCGACCCCATCGACTCTCATGACATCCCAATCTCCTTTATCATAAAATAGCGGTTCCGTCCAGGCATATCTCCTTAACTAGCATATCGGCATTTTCAGGTAATAATTAACCACTTAGCTTCTTACTTTTTCCCCTGAACGGGCCTTTCCTGCAGTATTTCATCCACCAACAGGAGGAGCTTTTCCAGGAACGGGGAAACCTGCTCCTCAAAGATATCACAGGCCCGCTCCAGTTTGTTTGCCCGCAGCGCGATTTCCAGTTCCTTGAGGATTTGTTCCAGGTTGGCGTACTCCTCCATTATGGACTTCTCCGCCTGCGGCGCATACCCCTGGCTGAT
>SLRC01000107.1 GCA_007131175.1 Syntrophomonadaceae bacterium | reverse complement strand
CACCTCAATGTACTCATCTTTTCTGAAGCGCTGGCGCGGGAGGGAATAAGGCCCGCTCTCGATTATCTCGATCGGGAACAGCAGACACGCCTCATTACCCATCCCTTTATTGTGCAGGGAGATGCAAATAAATTGCTGGAACACCAGTTTCCCATGGAGCAGATAGGGGGGCAGGCACTGAGCAAGAAGCATCAGTTTATATTAATTGAACGTTCTGTATCCCCCTGGGTGGATACTCTGCGGGATATATTTATGTTGCTTGCCCAACCGGGGCAGGAACTCGTTTTGGCCAAGGTTGTATTTATGGATGAAAAGAATGAAGCAGCAGAGGATGAAGAGGGGAATGATGAAGGAACAAGGGAGGAAAACCCGGTATTGATGGCCGGCGGGGCCCTTTTTCGCGGTGACAGGCTGGTGGGTTTTTTTGATGAACGGGAAACAGCAGGTTATATGTGGAT
Source organism: Syntrophomonadaceae bacterium (assembly GCA_007131175.1). Classification (GTDB taxonomy): domain Bacteria; phylum Bacillota; class Dethiobacteria; order DTU022; family UBA8154; genus UBA8154. The sequence goes on along the minus strand of SLRC01000107.1, from coordinate 3,075 downwards.
TACAGGGCATGTGGCCCGGGCTATCAAGGTCATAAAATGCCCGGATGATGAGAATAAACATATTACAGTGGAAATTTTCGAGACAACCTCGGAGCTAACCCCCATTATTGAGGGAAACCAGCCCCGTTTCCACCTTTCCATATTCGCAGAGGGGCGTATCCAGGATGTTACCTGCAAGGATCTGCCCCTGGAAAAAGAATTTATCGCTTCTATAAACAGGCAGGCAGCCACTGTAATACGTAACGAGGTGGAAATGAGCCTGGCAAAAGCTCAGGAGTTGCAAACTGATGTCTTTGGCCTGGGATCACTCCTGTTCCGCACCAGGCCTCATGCGTGGCGCCCGATTGAGGACAGGTGGCATACAATATTTCCGGATGTTGTTATGGATGTTGAGGTTAAGGCCATAGTGCGAAGAACGGGGCTTATTTCAGAACCAATCACAATTCGTTAAGGAAGAAAACCGTAACTGTATAGTGTTTTACCAGCAGTGGAATAAAAAAACAGCACGAGTCCATACCAGGGGATTATAGATATGTTAATGCTTGTTTTGGTCATGATTGCCATTGCTTTATTCGAGGCTCCCAAGCTGCTGCGGCAAAAGCAGATCGGTGAACTGCTGGCTTTTAGTGCCATGTGGGGTATGGCCTTCGGTTATGCGGCCATGGTGGTCATGCGTGTGGAGCTGCCCACACTTTTGAACGTGTTGGAGTTCATCTATGCCTTTGTGGGATTGCAATAATATAACTGCGCATAAGCAGGAGTTTTTGGATGTTATTTCAAATTTATTGAATGCCATATTAACTGCTTTATATTAACTACTGTCTGCACCAGGCTTCTAATGTCCACCTCCACCCCATATCAAAACCATACAGCCAATTTTAGCATTTTAAAACATTTTAGCAGGATATTTGCATATGATATTGAATCTTAAAGTCGGAGGTTTAGGCATGCGTAAAATATCATTGGAAAATGTTCAGCCTGGCATGGTCTTAGGAAAGCCAATATTTGGTGGTTCAGGTCAGGTACTCCTTAATACTGGTGTGGAAATTAAGCCTCAATACCTGTTATACCTGGAAAACATGGGCATTAATGCCATTTATATTGAGGACAAGCGGATTGAGGGCTTGGAAATAAATGATGTTATCAGTGAGAAAACACGTAGAGAAACCCGTTCCCTGGTCAAAGAGTTCATGGGAGATATTCAATCAAAGGGTGCTCAAAGTAAGTCTCTTGTTATCAAAGATAAGAAAATAGCGCAAACCGTTTCCAGAATCATTGAGGAACTGCTGAACAATAAAGATATGCTTGTAAGCCTGTTGGACATCCGGGCCAAAGGGGATTACCTGTATGCCCATTCGGTCAACTGTTGTGTTTTGGCAACCCTAACAGCAATTGAAATGAAGATGGACAACGACAATCTGAGATGCCTGGCCACAGGGGCCTTGTTGCACGACTTGGGGATGGCCACTGTTCCGGAAAATATATTACAAAAAGCGGGCGAACTGACCCATGATGAATACGAAACGGTAAAAAATCACACCATTTATGGCCATGAGATCTTTAAAAAAAGCCCCATCTATTCCGCCCGGGCTGGTGTAATAATTTTACAGCACCACGAGCGTTATAACGGACAGGGTTACCCAAATGGGATAGATGGCCATAAAATCAATCGCCTGGCACAAATTGCTGCTTTGGCAGATGTCTATGATGCCCTGACCTCAGAAAGGCCTTACCGTAAGGCTTTTCAACCTCACCAGGCAGTGGAAATGCTCCAGGCTTGGGGAAATGTTTACTTTGACCTGGAGATCCTGCGACATTTTCTTACTAATATTGCCCCTTATCCCCTGGGAACTCATGTTTTTTTAAGCAATAAAGAGAGCGGACTGGTGACAGACTGCAAGCCGGGATATGCCCTGCGCCCCACTGTGAGAGTTCTGTATACGGGAGAAGATCTGGCCCCGCATCCGGCTCCTTACGACCTTGACTTGTCCGAGGTGCTGGATCTGGTCATCTTAGATGTATTGGATTAATATACCCTAAATACTAATTCACATAACCTTGTAATTTTATTATTGATGAAGCCTGATGGGGCCTGATCAATGAATAAAAGTTGCTTCGCAAGAGTATAGCTGAGTATTGACAATTGTTTTTTTGTGAGCTAAAATAAAACAAACGGTTGTTGGAAATGCCCATATTTCTCTGTGCTTTCGCAAAAATCTAATTGTACAGATATGACAGATAAATTGCTTAATTAAGTCTATATTGCTTAAATTAGCGCTATCGTCTTGCCCGGGGAGCTGGGTATGAAACATTGAATATGCTCCGCAAACAAGTTCCAACTCCTGTTTTGGCAGGTGACTTAAACTTTTGAACAATAAACTTGTCGGTGACGGATGTAGTTGCCCCTCGTGAAGAAGGTTGGAAAAACAATGAAAAAGGGGTGGATCATGCGTGGCAAAAATATACCTAAAAGAGGTGTTGGCAAATGAGGTACGCAGAAACAGGGTATAACTTAGAAGTTGATTTATCACGGGGAAATATTGAAAAGGTGGAAACTGACCCGAGTTTAGCCGAGATGTACCTGGGGGGGCAGGGTGTTGCCGCCAAGATAATGTTCGACAGGATTCCTCCTGAAGTTGAAGCTTTTTCGCCTGAAAATTTACTAATTTTCAGCACAGGGCTTTTACATGGCACGCCTGTTCCAGGCGCCAATCGTACCGCTGTGAATACCATTTCTCCCCAGACAAATTTAATGGCCCATTCATTAATGGGGGGTTATTTTGGGCCCGAACTGAAATATGCCGGTTATGACAGGGTAATCATAAGCGGAAAGGCCTCCGACCTTGTATATCTGTGGATCAACAATGACAAAGTGGAAATACGTGATGCCACTCATCTCCGGGGAAAAGGCGTTCTTGAAACCACACAGCTTATTAGAGAGGAGTTGAAAGAGCCAAGCGCTCAGATAGCCGCTATCGGCCTGGCCGGTGAAAACAGAGTCTATATGGCCAGCATCGAACACGGTTTCGCCAGTGCGGCGCGTGGACCGGGCCCGGTCATGGGAGACAAAAGGCT